>SACH01000719.1 GCA_009928645.1 Gammaproteobacteria bacterium
GCCCTGCACAACGAGATGGCCACCTTCGCCGAGGCCCAGGTCTCCACCTCCTTGTGAGGCCCCGATGAGCCGAATGCCCCCGATACTCCCGATGCTCCCGAAGACTCCGTTGCCCCAGACGAGCGGCATCGACTGGCTGCGGCACGGCGAGACCCGGGGGGGCAGTCGCTTTCGCGGCCGGACCGACGACCCCCTGACGCCCGAGGGTTGGCGGCAGATGTGGACGACCGTCGCTCATTATCACGCGGGGGCGCGCCTCGCCCCTGACGACGAAAGCCCTTTGCATGAGTTGCGTCCGAACTTGCATCAGGGCTTCGCCACTTCCCGGTTGACGAACGAGGTGGCTGGTGACTTTTGTGCTGACTCCCGTGAGGGGCCACGCCAGGTCCCTGAAAGTGAGGATCTTCGCCGTGACTGGCACACCGACCTACCGCTAGCCCCGGGACCAGGGGATGCAGGTCTCCGGCCTTGGGACCGGATCATCGCCTCGCCCCTGATCCGCTGCGCCGACTTTGGCCGGGCACTGAGCCAACGCCTGGACCTCCCCCTCAGCCTGGACCCGCGCCTGGTCGAGCTGGACTTCGGTGCCTGGGAGGGGCGCAGCGCCGCCGACCTGATGGCCTCGGACGCCGAGGCCCTGGGGCGCTTCTGGGCCGACCCGGTGACGCATGCCCCACCGGGCGGCGAATCCCTGCCTGCCTTCCAGGCCCGGGTCCTGGCCGCCTGGCGGGACCTGACCGCACAAGCGCTGACCAACGGGGAACGGCTGCTGGTCATCAGCCACGGTGGCGTTATCCGGGTGATCCTCTGCACCCTGCTCGACCACCCCTTGGGGCGCCTGCTGGAGCTGGAGGTGGGCCACGCCAGCCTGACCCGCGTCGGTCTTGACCGGACCGCCGCGGGGACATTGCCCACCCTGGCCGCGTCCCGATGATCCGCCCCTTCCTCATTGCCCTGCAATTCCTGACCCGCCTCCCGGTTCGCCTCACGGGCGAACTGTCGGCGGCGGACCTGGGTCGGTCCCTGCTCTATTACCCCTTGGTCGGTCTGCTGCTGGGTGGCCTGCTCGTGGCCGGCGGCTGGTTATTGGCGGGGGGCGGGTTGCTGACCGGCGTCGCGCCCGTCCTGGCGGCCGCCCTGGTCCTGAGCCTGTGGGTTGGGCTCACCGGCGCCCTCCATCTGGATGGTCTCGCCGACATGATCGACGCCTGGGCCGGCGGCC
>SACH01000146.1 GCA_009928645.1 Gammaproteobacteria bacterium
TCACCCTGGTGGCGAACGCCCAAGGCGAGGTGGAGGCCGCGACCCTCGGGCGGCTGACCCTGACCGGTCTGACCCTGAGCTTCGCCCTGCTGGTGGCCAGCGCCTTGCATCCGCGGCGTGGCCTGGTGCGGGATGGCCTGGCGGCGGACCCGGAGGGGCTCGCCAGCCGGACGCGCCATCTCTGGTATCCCCTGGCCGTGGCCGTGTCGCTGGCCCTGGCGGTACTGACCCTCGCCGGCTTCCAATACACGGCAGGCACCCTGTTCTATCGCTGGCTCGGCCAGTTCTGTCTGCTGCTCGGGCTGGTGCTAGTCCAGCAGTTGATTATGCGTTGGCTGCTGCTGACCCGCCAGCAACTGGCCCTGCGTCAGGCCCGGGGGCCCCGGTCCAGGCCGCGGGGGCAGGGGCCGGCCGGCCTACCGGGTGAGGGAGGCGATGACCCGGACCCGGCGGTGGGGAGATCGGAGGAGGACAAGGACGACGAGGCCCTGGACCTGGCGGCACTGGATGGTCAGACCCGCCAATTGGTCAATGCCCTGCTCACCGTCGCCGGCGCCGTCGGCTTTTGGGTGTTATGGTCCGACGTGCTGCCGGCGCTGAACCGGCTGGAGCACGTCACCTTGTGGCACACCAGCTCCACGGTGGACGGGGTGGTGACCACCCTGCCGATCACCCTGGCGGATCTGGCCGTCCTGATGGTGATTATCGTCGTGGCCGTGATCTCGGTCCGCCATCTGCCGGGCTTGCTGGAAATCCTGCTCTTCCAGAAAACCCGCATCAGCGCCGGCGGGCGCTATACCCTCATCGCCCTGACCGGGTACGGCATCACCGCGGTGGCGGTGGTGTTGGTAGCCGGACGGCTGGGACTCACCTGGCAGCAGGTGCAATGGCTGGTGGCGGCGCTGGGCGTGGGCATCGGTTTCGGCCTGCGGGAGATCGTGGCCAACTTCATCAGCGGTCTGATCCTCCTGTTCGAGCGGCCCGTGCGGGTGGGGGACACCGTGACCATCGGTGCTCAAAGCGGTGTGGTCTCCCGCATCGAGATCCGGGCCACCACCATCCGCACCTGGGATCAGCGCGAACTGCTGGTGCCGAACAATCAGTTGATCACCGGCGAGGTGATCAACTGGACCCTGTCCGATCAGATCAACCGGGGCGAGATCCTGATCAGCATCGAATCCGGCAGCGATACCGAGACGGCCCTGCGCATTCTCCATGAGGTGGTGGCCGCGGACCCGCGGGTAATGACCGACCCGGCGCCGATGATCACAGTACAGGAGTTCGGTGAGCGCGGCATAGGCCTGCTGTTATGGTTTTTCCTGCCGACTCTCGCCAACCGGCTGCAGATCCGCGGGGAGCTGATGAGTACCATCGACACCCGGCTGCGGGCCGCCGGGATCGCGATCGGTCTACCGCAACGCGAGATCCGGTTGCGGAGCGAGGGGGGCGAGCACCTTGCCAGCCGTTGACCGCCATTCGGCCAGGCCCATCCTCGCGCCCGATCCGCGGGGCCAACAACGAAGGCTGTGCATCGCTGGGGGGACTGTCCCCTGGCCTTGCCTCTCCCTGGCATTGCCAGGGGCCATCCCCCCTTATGCCACTCAGCGGCGAAAATAATCGCCAAAGAGGCGGGCGAACTGCGTCGGCTGTTCCAGGTTCATGGAATGGCCGACCTCGGGGAAGACCTCCAGCCGTGCCCGGGGTAGCTTCTCGACCATGACCTCCAGGTGTTGTCGGGGAATCCAGTAATCCCTGGCGCCAAAGAGGATGAGGTGTTCCTGGGTCATGTCAGGCATGCGCCGGGCCAGATCGCCGGCGTGCCACTCGCGGCCCAGGTTGTGGGGGGTGCCGAACCAGATACCATCTGAGAGCAAGCGGGTCTGGTCGATCAGGCGATTGAACAGGTCGCGCTGCGCGCCACTGGTAGTCGCGGCAAATTGCGGCCTCTGACCGGCGGCCAGGGTGTCCGGCTGGAACAAGGTGGGAGCGGCGGTGGCCAGACCGGCGAAACAGGCATCGCGGTCCCGTTTCATGGTCCCCAGTACCTCGAGCTGGCTGGGTGCCAGTTCCAGTCCAAGGGGGCTGACGGGATCGAGCAGCAACACCTGGTCGAAACGCTCCGGGGCGAGGGTCAGCAGATGGGCAACAATGATGCCGCCAGTGGAATGACCATAGAGGTGGCAGCGCTCGATCCCCAGGGCATCCAGCAGCCGCAGATGATCCCGGGCATGCACTTCCATGCGGTAGTTGCCATAATCGGGGTCCGGCTCAGGTTTGTCGGAAGCCCCGCACCCTCGCCAGTCCGTGGCAATGACCCGCAGGTCCGGCGGCAGCAGGGGTAGCACCAGGTCGAGCCACTGGGCGCAACCGAGGTTGCCATGGAGGGCGAGGACGGTCACCGCCCCCTGGCCATGCTCATGGAAATTGATGGCAACGTCGCCAACCTGAAGACGAGGCATGGTAACTCTCCCCATGGCGGGCCATGCAAGCCGAGGTCCCGCCATGATGCGCTAGGTGGTTGGAGGTCAGAGGGCCAGGCAAGGGCCATCTGGCATCTCGACCCGGTCGGGCCCGGCCGGGTATCCTGACCGCCCGGCCAAAATGGACTCCCCACCACTATAAAATGCCTCGGGCTGGCCACTGATGCGTTTTGCGTATCGCCGGGGAACGGATAACGCATTGGGCGGCGTCCCAGGCCATGGAGCTTCGGACGCAGGCCGCGCCGCGCAACGCTGGAACAGGCAAACTTCCCGGCCGGGGACCCACCCGCATCAAACCATCAGGACAGGACCCGTGCCTACATCTTACCTTCAGCAACGCCTCTCTAGCCTGGCAGTCAGCCAGCCAGCCCCCTGGCGCGGGCTGTTCCGCCTGCTCAGGGTCATGCTCGATGACTTCAGCCGCGGCGGGCTCAGTCTGCGCGCCCTGAGCCTGGCCTATACCACCCTCCTGTCCGTCGTGCCCTTCCTGGCCGTGAGCTTCTCGGTGCTCAAGGCCTTTGGCGCGCATAACAGCATCGAACCCTGGCTCATCGAGTCCCTGGTGCCCCTCGGCGAGACGGGCGAGGTCATCGGGGCCCAGCTCATCCGCTTCGTCGAGAACACCCAGGTCGCCATGCTGGGCACCCTTGGCATGCTGCTGCTGGTCTATACCTCCTTCACCCTGCTGCAAAAGACCGAGGACAGTTTCGACGATATCTGGCGGGTGGCACGGCCACGCTCCCTGGCGGCGCGGTTTCGCAACTATCTGGCGGGCCTGGTCCTGGTCCCCTTGCTGTTGATGCTGGCCACGGGACTGGCGGGCTGGGTGCTGACCCTGCAACCTGAGGGGTTTTGGATGCCTCCCTTCCTGACCACCCTGCTGGCCCTCAGTGACTGGGTGCCCTCCTTCCTGCTCCTGATCATCGGCTTCACCCTCATTTACTGGGCCTTGCCCAACTGCCGGGTGCAGTTCCGCCATGCCCTGCTGGGCGGGGTGCTGGCGGCCAGCCTGTGGCAGGTCACGGGATGGGGCTTCTCGACCTTCATGGCGGGTTCGACCCATCTGACCGCTATTTATTCGGGTTTCGCCATTCCGATGCTCTTCATGGTCTGGGTCCACCTCGCCTGGCTGATTCTGCTGGCGGGCGCCACCCTGACCCACTATCTGCAGCACCCCGAGCGCCTGCGCTCAGGGCGCCAACCGCTAACCGGGGGCTGCGGCAGCCAGACCCACCTGCTGCTGGCGGTGGCCAGTGCCATCGCTCGCCGCCATCATGAGGAGGGGCCACCCTGGGATGGCGTCAGCCTGGCGCAGGCCTTGGGTCAACCGGTCAGCGCGGTTCAGGCTACCTTGGGGCAACTCGTGGCGGGGGGCTTCCTCTATGCCTTGGTGGCCGCTCCCCACCGCTACCTGCTCGCTCGCGCTCCGGAGGTCATCCCCGTTCAGGCCTTGCTGGACTTGGTCTGGAAGGGTGAGGGCGATGAGGGCGATAGCCAGGACTCCCGGCCGGCATCCGGCGCCATCGACGCCTTGCTGCGGCAACTCCACGCCGTTCAGGCTCAGGCCATCGAGGGCCTGAGCCTCAAGGACCTGGACTCCGGGGGGGTCCTGCGTACCCCAGGCTCAATCGGCTAGGACCTCGTCCAGGGTCCGGGCGGTAAGCACGCGCTCGGACCAGCGCAGCAGGGTGTCGGCATCGGCCGCCTCAATGCGCTCGCTAACGGGGTCAGCCAAGTTGCCAAAGCGCAGGCGTAACAGAGCGGTAAGGATACGCGCCTCCCCGCGCTGTAGGCCATGTTGCCGGCCTTCTTTCCTGCCTTCATCTCGACCTTCTTCTCGGCCCTCTTCTCTAAAACGCTGCGCAAATCCGGTCATGGTGGCCACCTCTTGCGGGTAGAGTTGGGTATATAACTGACGTTCATTGTCATCCAGGGCAGCGTACATATCGACGAAATCGACAAGGCCCTCCATGACCTGGCAGTACGGGTCCTGGACCCGGTGATCGACTGGTTCGGCATGATCCGGCTGACCTATGGCTTCTGCTCGCCGGAGTTGGCCCGCGCCATCCCCGGCCGCATCGATCCGTCGCGGGACCAGCATGCCGCCCACGAGCACAACCGCCGGGGCCAGCCGGTGTGCGCGCGGCGGGGGGCGGCGGTGGATTTCATCGTCGATGACGAGAACATGCGGGAGGTCGCCCGCTGGATCGTCGCCAACACCCCCTTCGACCGGCTCTACTTCTACGGCGATGACCTGCCACTGCATGTCAGCTACGGGCCGGAGCAGGCGCGGCAGGTGGTGATGATGGTGGCCGGCCCCTCGGGGCGGCTGCTTCCACGGGTGACGGCCCTTGAGCAATTATGAGGATGCCGATGCCGACACCAACAGACTTGACGCCCACGTGACCTAATCCCGATGCCCGTAACCGACTTCACCCCGGCCCTGGCCCTCTTCAACTTCCTGCCGGTCGCCCTGACCGGCCTGGCCCTGTGGTTCCTTGCCCGCTATGTCGCCGATCAGGACCCGGCAGGTCAGGGCCTGGCTTGGCTGGGTGGCGGGCTGATCCTGGCCGGGGGTCTGGCCAAGGCGAGCTGGAAACTGATCGCCACGACCACTGGCCTGGACCTGGTTTGGCTGGCCAATGCGCTCTTCCCGCTCATGGCGCCGGGCTTCGCCCTGCTCGCCCTGGCCCTGTGGGGTGCCGTCCGTCACCAGCGGGGGCGGCGGATCCCCGCCGGACGCTGGTGGCTCGGTCTGACGGTGATGCTGATCGCCTTCGCCGCCGCCGCGCTGCGGCAATGGGTGCTGGAGATTCCCCGGGGCTGGTTCCTGCCCCTGCTGATCCTCGCCAGTCTGGGCAATCTGACGACCAGCCTGCTCTTGATCGGACTCTCCCTGCGCCTGCGGCGCTGGGGCCAGGCGGTCCTGTTCACGGTCAACCTACTGATGATCTTCGCGTTGCAGCCCATCGCCATGATCACCCCCAAGTCCCTTGCCCTGCACTGGACGGAGCAGTCCCTGACGGCCCTTGGCATGGCCGCCCTCGCCCTGGCCGCCTATCGCCTCTGGCGCCAAGCCGGATCAGACCGGCCCCCCGGCCTCACTGACCGGGATATTTCGGCGGCCGACACCTGACAAGACCACCCAGAAAAAGGGTGTTTTGCGAAACGAACCCATTTCCCCGACCCGTCCCAAAAGGCCGTTTTGCGAAACAACCCCTCCCGGGGCCGCGCCCCGCCCCTGTAGGCGCAGAAACTCGTTCAGCTATGTCCTCGAACCGGCACCGGTGGCCGAAGTTTCTTAGGAAAGCCATTTCTCGACCGGTCTGGAAAAAGCCATTTTGCGAAACGAACCCATTTCTGCCAGCTCAAGTAAAGGGTAACCAAGAGCCCTTACACCCGCCTCGGATGCGGTTAAAAATCTAATTAATATGGCGTTTACTGACGCGGCGCGGGCGGCCAGGGCGGGATGCGCCAATCGGCCGCCAGCACCAGGAGGCGAAGTCCGGCAGTGGTGGCCGTGCCGGCGAGCAGGGTCAGCCAGGAGGCCAGCCCCAGGGTTTCCAGCCCGACGAACACCCAGCAGCCGGCGAAGGCGCAGAGGGCATAGGGGCGATGATCCTGAAAGACCACCGGGATCTCGTTGCACAGCACATCGCGCAAGACCCCGCCGAAGACGCCGGTGATGACCCCGATCAGGACCACCGGCAGGAGGGGCAGATCCGCCGCCAGGCCCAGGGCGGCGCCGGAGACGGCGAACAGGCCCAGCCCCAGGGCGTCGGTGGTCTGCATGACCCGCTCCGCCCAGCGATAGCCCAGGAATTTGGCGAAGGGCGGGACCACCAGGGTCAGGGCCATCACCAGCCAGACATATTCCTGATGCTCCACCCAGAAGAGGGGGCGACGGTCCAGTAGGACATCGCGCAGGGTGCCGCCGCCAAAGGCGGCGACGAAGGCCACGGTGAAGACGCCGACGATGTCCAT
>SACH01000720.1 GCA_009928645.1 Gammaproteobacteria bacterium
CCTCGGACATTCTGGCCCGCTGGGGGGGTGAGGAATTCGTGGTGCTGCTACCCCACTGCGACAGGGAGCAAGCCGTCAGCCTGGCCGAGAAGCTCCGCCACCTCATCGCCGCCGAACCCTTCCCGGCTGCCGGCGCCCTGACGGCCAGTTTCGGGGTCGCGTCCCACCGGGCCGAAGAGACGCTCGCCACCTGGATCCAGCGGGTGGACGAGGCCCTCTATGCCGCCAAGGCCGGCGGCCGGGACCAGGTCCGCGTGGCGGAGTGACCGCACGAACCCCCTGATGGTTGAGGGCTTGGTTGCAGATCCCGGTGGGTGGGGCTAGGCTATGGGGTGTAACGGGCAACCGACGAAGCTGGCTGTCGGCCTGGGCAGTAGTTGCCTGGGGAAGGTGGCGGACAGCCCGCCACTTTTCACGTTGTAGGTCTTCGGTAAATCAGAGCGGCGTTTCGTTTCGACTCAAAGTAGTCAGAGCGGAATGTTTGGTATCCTGTGCAACCAACCCAATTGCCATTGTCCGCTTTGAACACCGCAAAGGTGTTCATAACCCCGCCTTTCAACATAAACCGCCCCAAGAAATAAAGCGCTCGGTCGCCATGACTGCCTTCCTGTAGGCGGATTTCATCCGGCTCTTTGATGGTGGTTGCGAGATAGTAAAGGTAGGCCGCGCGCCCCTTTTTGTTGATCTTCGTCTGGCCTGTCTTATGGTCCGTAAACAACAGCGGAGACACGGCCAACAAGTGTCCCGTCGGCGCCTCGATGATGGCCGTGCCGTTCCAGTCTTCACCAAAGGCGCGCATGAACCGCTCCAGGTAGAAGCGCTCATTTTGCCGAACGGCAGCAGGGGCAGATCCAGCCGCCGGGGTTCCGGCATGGGCCGGTCGTTATCCAGCACGGTTTCCATTTAACTCGCGTTTCAGAAGCTCTGGCACCACAGTTTACGCCCACCGCGCTTGGCGGCCAGCTGTGCTTCCAGGCACTCCTGGCGCTTGCGCCTGATCGCCCACCACCGGATAGAGGGCGCGCACCAGGGCGATGACCACCCCGTCGGTGCGAGGGACCCCCCCAGGCGGAGGGCAAACGGATCTGATGCGCGAAGTCCCGAGGGTCTACAAGTTCGTCGGAAGGTCCATGCCTCCAAGAATCTTTGCTCTCCTGCACCCCTGATGTTGTCGGATGGCCCCTTCCGGGCGAAAGCCTTTTTCTAAAATTGTAT
>SACH01000721.1 GCA_009928645.1 Gammaproteobacteria bacterium
GATGGCCAGCAGGCCCCCCAGGGCCATGAGCAGGGCCCCGAGCCAGATCCAGCGCACATAGGGTTTGTAATAAAGGCGCATGGCCCAGTCACCGCCCTCAAGGGGTTCGCCCAGGGACACATAGAGGTCGCGGGTGAGGCCCCAGTCAATGGAGGCCTCGGTCATGGGCTTCTGGGAGGCGAAGTAGCTGCGCTTCTCCGGCCAGAGTTCGCCGACGGGTTTCTCCCCGGCGAAGATCTGGAAGTGTCCCCGGGCCGCCATGTAGTTGGGTCCCCGCTCGTTACGGACGCCGTGGAAGAGGAAGCGATAGCCCGCCACCTCCTGGACGTCCCCCGGGGACATGCGCACGTCCTTCTCCTGGCCATAGTTGGCGACCATGGTGACGCCGACCACGAACATGGCCACCCCCAGGTGGGCCAGGATCATGCCGTAGAAACTGCGACCGTTGCTGGCCAGGTCCGTGAGGATGGCCCCAGGACGGGTCTTGTGCCGGAGGCGCTCGCGAATCGCCTGGAGATGGGAGGTCAGCAGCCAGACCGCCAGCCCGATCCCCAGGGGCACCAGATACCACTCCAGGGTGATGAGGGGCATGAGGATGACCGTCAGCAGGGAGGCGGCACCGGTGAGGATGAAGGGGAGCCGCAGTTCCCGCGCCAGGCGCAGCGGCTCGTCCTGCTTCCAGCGTGTCAGGGGGCCGATCCCCATGAGGAAGGCGAGGAAGGGGGTGACGGCGACGAACATGGTGTTGAACCAGGGGAAACCGACGGAGATCTTGCCCCAGGCCATGGCCTCGTAGATGAGGGGCGCCAGGGTGCCGAGCAGGATCAGGGCGGTGAGCAGGGTTAGCAGCAGGTTATTGGCGAGGAGGAAACTCTCCCGGGACAGCAACTCGAAGCGCCCGCCGCCGGACACCGCCGGCGCCCGCCAGGCGTAGAGGGCCAGGGACCCGCCGATGACGACGCACAGGAAGATGAGGATGAAGGTACCCCGGGCGGGGTCGGTGGCGAAGGCATGGACCGAGGTCAGGACCCCGGAGCGCACCAGGAAGGTGCCCAGCAGGCTCAGGGAGAAGGCGGTGATCGCCAGGAGCACCGTCCAGCTCTTGAAGGCGCCGCGTTTCTCCGTTACCGCCAGGGAGTGCATCAGGGCGGTGCCCGCCAGCCAGGGCATGAGGGAGGCGTTCTCCACCGGGTCCCAGAACCACCAGCCGCCCCA
>SACH01000722.1 GCA_009928645.1 Gammaproteobacteria bacterium
CACCGTCGATACCAGCAAGCAGGTGGTGGTGGTCCATGACGGGGCGACCCCGGGGGGCTTCCCCGCGGCGGCCGAGGATCACGCGCATGCGGGCCTCTACGAGCCGGTCGATGACACCCTCCTCCGGGCGGCGAACATCGGCACGGGTCCGGGCACCGTGGCGGCCGGGGATCACGCTCATGCCGGGGTTTATGAGCCGGTGGATGCCACCCTGCTGCGGTCCAGCGACATCGGCACCGGGTCGGGCAACGTGGCGGCGGGGGATCATGCCCATGCGGGGGTCTATGAGCCGGCTGATGAGAGCATCCTCAAGGCGACGGACATCGGCACCGAATCCGGGACCATCGCGGCCGGGAATCATAACCACGGCGGGGATGCGGCCAGCCTGGGTTCTGGCGCTGCCGTGGCCGGGCGCGTGCTGATGGCGAACGGGTCGGGTGGCGCCGCCTGGGAGGTGGTGTCCGTGATCACGGTTTCGGCCACCGCTCCGGCGAATCCCGTTCTGAATGACCTCTGGCTCGATATCTCCTGAGATGAGCGACATTCATGCCGCCAATGTCGTCTTGCTGGTGCCGATGAGTGGCCCGGCGGGTGGGACGGTGTTCCAGGATGGTTCTCTGGTCGGGTCAGCGGCAGACCTTTGTCGCGGCCGTTGGTCATTTGCCGTTAGCGGTGCGTCATGAGCTATACCCCACCCGCGGGCGCTGAGGCCGATTTCCGCTTTGGGGGTGCTTACACGCCACCTCTGGGCACAGCCGCGGATTTCGCTTTCACGGCCGCCGTGCCGCCCCCCGCGGGGAGTCACTTCAAGGCGCATACCGCGGGTGGCTGGGTGGATGGCGTACTCAAGCGCTGGTCCGGGACGGAGTGGCAGACGGCGCCGCTGAAATACTTTGATGGCAATCAATGGGTTTTGACCTAGAGGGTCCAACATGCCTTACACCCTTTACCGTTGGGATGATCCGGGTGCCCCGGCGCCGCTGAATGGGCTGTCCAATGCCAACACGTTGATCAACGTCCTGGATGCTTGTCTGGTGACTGGCTATGGCGCCAAGGCGCCCGCGGGGTGGAGCAAGCCCTTCACGGCGGCCAATCAGGCGGCCTTTCGTCAGGGGGCGGGGAGCCATGGCTTCTACCTGCATCTCGACGCTAGCCCACTGTGGCATGACAAGGTGCGTGGCTATGAGTCCATGACGGCGATTGATGCCGG
>SACH01000723.1 GCA_009928645.1 Gammaproteobacteria bacterium
TGCTGGGCCTTCATCTCGTGGGCGATCTGCCAGGCCACGACGCGCTTGATCGCCACGGCGGTGGTTTCTTCCAGCACGGCCTCTTCGGTGAGGAAATCATCAAAGCGGCTACCGATATGCGGGTTCATGATGCGCTCCTGAGTTGTTGCAGACGCCGCTTGGCGACGTCGAGTTCTTCGGGTGGTGTTGCTTGAGACTTCTTGATGAAGCCGTGCAGTAACACCAGGGTGTGGCCGTCCAGGGTGAACAGAACCCGGGCAATCCGGTCCACGAGGTGAATACGAACCTCCCACAGGTCCTTGGCCAGTTTGCGTACCAAGGGCATACCCAGAGGCCAGCCGAACTGCACCGTCTTGATGTCTTCGCCGATGGTGCGCCGCTCGCTGGCAGGCAAGGACATGAGCCATGCGCGCACGGGTTCATTGCCACTGTCGGAGGCAAAGAAGCGCACATCCAGGATGGGTGTGTTCATGCTCTTGAATGTATCAATATTGGTACGCAAAGGGAATGCCAACCGAGGGCTGGCCGCCGTCCTGGCTTCGCCGCGGGGCGCGGTCCCCGGGCACATATTCAACGCCCTTGCAGTCGAACCACGCGCCCGGGACTTCGCCCCTCCCGGCGCGCGGCATTACCCCCGCGGCTTAAACCCCCTGGATCACCGCGTCCCCCTTCATCCGGCACTCCGCCGCCAGCCGCCGCAGAAACTGCTCTGGCGGCGTCTCCTGCCCCAGCAGCTCCCGCTGCCGGCAGACGGTGGCGAAGTCCCCCGGCGTCAACCCCGGTAGAGAGGCCAGATAGCGCTCCCAGGCGGTCGGCACCGGGGCCTGCTCGTCCCCCAGGGCCTCGCGGGCGAACAGGCCCCGGCGCTGGTCTGGGTTCAGGGCGCGGAAGTGCAGCTTGAAGTCGAACCGCCGCAGGGCCGCCTGATCCAGGCCACCCATCAGGTTGGTCGCGGCGATGAAGATCCCCGGATAGCGCTCCATCTGTTGCAACAGCTCGTTGACCTGGGTGCGCTCCCAACTGTGCTCGGCCTGGCGGCGGTCCATGAGGAAGCTGTCCACCTCGTCCAGCAGCAGCAGGGTGCGCTGGGGATCGGCGTCGCGGAACAGGCGGGCCAGGTTCTGCTCGGTCTCGCCGACATACTTGGAGATCAGGTCCGAGGCCTGGCGCGCCACCAGTTCCCGGTCCAGGGCCTCGGCCAGGACCTCG
>SACH01000724.1 GCA_009928645.1 Gammaproteobacteria bacterium
GGATGACGACAAACGTGGCGGGGATCTTGATCTCTATGTCAAGGCGGCGCCGTGCCCACTAGGGGAGACCCTCCGCTGCAAGCTGGCGCTTGCGGAGGAACTTGAACGGAATCCCGCGATGAAGGACAAACATGGGCGCGGAACATCAAGCCGCATCACGCAGTTCAGCGTGGATGAGGATCTCGTCATAGGGCGCGGTCAGGGTACCATCCTCATGGCGGGTCAACAGGCCGAGTTCCATCAGGTGAGCGACATCGGTATGGACGTTCTTGTAGTCGCGCTGCAAGGATTGCGCGAGTTGTCGGACGTTCAGTCCTTCATGAGCAGCCACGAAGCGCAACAAATCGAGCCGCTTGGCGCTGATAGCCGAGAACAGTTCCCGCAGGCTGCCAAAGGCCAGGCGCGGGGTCATCTCGTTGCCCGCCTCGGCGGCATGCCAGGCGGTCGCAAAGGCATCCAAGGCATCGGTGGATTTCAAGATATTGATCTCAATCCGCTTCATAGCCACCTCCATCCCGCCAGGCGGGTGCAATCTCCGCGAAAGTCAGTCAGCAACTGCTCCACGGAGGTGAAGGAATAGGGCTCTTCCCGATCACCATAGTGACGGTGATCCCCTTTTCCGGTCTCATTATCGTAGCGAACCAGGCACTCTCCCGAGCGGCCGCAGTACAGCCGGTATTTGAGGCCATGGGGGTGGTAGCGGTCTGGCGCTGGGAGAGCCCAGAGCACCATATCGAGGATTAGCTCACCCTGGCGATCCTTGAAACGAAAGAGTTGCCTGGCTTTCATGGCTGTTTAGCTTGCCATATCGTCTTATGGTTTTGTAGACCACAGTAGCTACCTCCTCACCTTCTTAGGCGGCCGACAGGCTGGAGGCAATCCGCCGGCAACGGGGGTGGCGGGGGAGGCAACCACCCCCCGGTTATGTCATCATCGCCCTGAATTCGATGTCGTGAGCAGCCCAGGCCGTTACCCCGGCCGGCACCCAAGGAGAGCGACCTAAGCATGGCGACCGACCACCAGGACCCACCCGCAAGCGCTGAGAACCAACCGCCCCTGCTCCGCGAAGCAGGCACCTATGCGCATGGCGACCAGGCGGTGCAGCGCCCCGCCGTTGGCGTCCAGCAGGAATTCCCCGACCGGCGCCCGCCCAAGGATTACCGCTATGACTCCTCCCTCGCCCCGGAGCTGTGCTGGGACGAGAATGC
>SACH01000725.1 GCA_009928645.1 Gammaproteobacteria bacterium
CTGCTTTGCCTTTTTCGGTCATACAGCCCCTGGCCGGGTGATCTCCTGAGGGCCTGAAACCTTGAACAGCTTGCTGACTGACCTGCCCAACCTTGCTGCACTGTCCGGCCTGCATTTTTTGCGGCCGCTCTGGTTCCTCGCCCTCGCTCCCTTACCCTGGCTGCTGTGGCGGCTGAGACGGCTCGACCCCGGAGTCGCCGCCTGGCAGGGGCTGGTGGATGCTCACCTGCTGCCTCACCTGCTGGTTGGGGCGGATGCCCGGATACGGCGTATGCCCCTGGTGCTGCTGGCGTGCGGCTGGCTGCTGGGGGTGACGGCCCTGGCGGGCCCGGTCTGGGCGCGTCTGCCGCAGCCCCTCTATCAGGCTCAGGCCCAACGGGTCATCGTCCTCGATCTGTCCCCCGAAATGGATGCCCAGGATCTGGCCCCTTCGCGCCTGGGGCGGGCTCGCTACGAGATCCTGGACCTGCTCGCGGCGGCGGCCGAGGGCCAGACTGCCCTGCTGGTCTATGGCGCCGAGCCCTTTCTGGTCTCCCCCCTGACCGGTGATGCCGCTACCATCGCCGCCCAAGTCCCGGACCTGGCCACGGCCCTGCTGCCGGTGAAGGGCGCCAAACGCACTGACCTGGCCCTGGCCGAGGCAGGGGAGTTGCTCAAACAGGCCGGCAGTCAGGCGGGGAACATCATCCTGATCACGGCCGATCCTGAGCGCCCGGAGGCGGTACAGTCCATGGCGGCCAACCTCCGGGACCAGGGCTATCGGACCTCGGTCCTCGGGCTGGGTACCGACCAGGGGGCCCCGGTACCCCTGGCCAGTGGGGGTTTCCAGTCCGATGATCAGGGTGCCATTCACTTGAGTCGGTTGCGGCCGGAGCAGTTGCGGGCGATCGCCGCCGCCGGGGGTGGCCGCTATGTCACCCTCACCGCCGATGACGCCGATACCCGTGCCCTGCTGCCCGAGGCCCGGCGTGATGCCGCCACCATTGAACGGAATGAGGCCGCCCGCGCCGATCAGTGGCGGGAGGAGGGCCCCTGGGTGCTGGTGGCGCTGTTGCCACTTGCGGCCATGGCCTTCCGCCGTGGCTGGCTAAGTCCCCTGACCCTGTTATTGAGCGTCTGCCTCGGCTGGGTACCCCCGCCAGCGGCACAGGCCTTCGGCTGGGCGGATCTGTGGTGGCGGCCTGATCAGCAGGGCGCCCGGGCCCTCG
>SACH01000726.1 GCA_009928645.1 Gammaproteobacteria bacterium
AAATGACTACGTATCACATCCAAACCCAAAAGCCATCCCTGGCATGGCCTACCCAACTGCCGGCACCACCGGGGTGGCTCACCGGGGCACCGCCGCCACCGGAGGTGATCGGGTTTTGTGTAGGGTGACGCCGGGCGTGTTCTCCAGCTTCCCAGCTGGCCCTATCACCCCCCCCCAACCCCCAATCAGCCCTGGTTGATGTAGAAAACAGATTTAGCCCCCCAGGGTCCCCGGGGATGGCCAGCTGTCGGGGTTGATGGGGACCTTTTGTGTCGACCAGCCGGCCGATTCCCAGTCGGCCGGCCGATCGAGTGAGGGTGGGTCAAGGGCCAGCTGGTCGAAGCCCCGGCCGATTTCGGTTGAGACGGTTGACAAGTAGGGGGGAACGGGGTCTACATGAAGAGGGAACCAAACGGGAAGAAGCAAAGGGAGCAGAGCTGATTGGTAGTGTTACTATCGATTGGCAAAGCTGCCTTTGCTTCTATTGCCAGCGAAACGCTATTACTCTTCGTAGCTGAGTAGTCTGGTGAGTGGCAGTAGGTACTGATGGGTTGTAGCCGGGAAGGGACCTTGGTTCCTGCTTGGCTCTCCTATCAGGTCAACCTTACCAACGCATCCGAGTGGGCTTCGGCCTATTCGGGGAGGTCACTCTGCGGCTTCGGGCCTGGAGCTGACCGTAGTTGAGTAAGCTTGTACCAATACGCGATGCGTAAGCTTATCCTAAGCTTGCGGCTAGGACAGTGTGCAATCGACCGGCTTTAATTAGCTGAGACGGTTGTATGCTAGCTAGCGTCTTGGCTCTGCCTGCGGAAAGCTTGACAGTCAAGGTTGGTCTTCGGTTGTTCTTGAGCTCAGCTCTCCAATCGAGCCAGCCCGCTTGTCTCGTCTTTCGTAACGTTGGTCCAGAGCTGGGAGAACATTCAGAAGGGCATCGAGGCAATTGGGCAGCTGGCTACTTACACACACTGATGTGCTGTAGTTGAAGTACCCATTTCGCTAAGAAAGCCTTCTAAACATTCCTCTGCCTCGTGCAGCTGGAACCGAGCTGGGCTTCCATCGATCGATCGGGCTTTCGGGCCCGAGACGTTGGTGGCTGTTCAGTCTCTGGAAAGGCAGTTACCTGGTTGATCCTGCCAGTAGTCATATGCTTGTCTCAAAGATTAAGCCATGCATGTCTAAGTATAAACTGCTTATACTGTGAAACTG
>SACH01000727.1 GCA_009928645.1 Gammaproteobacteria bacterium
CCCGGCGCGGGCCGTGACCCGCCAGTCCATGTTCCGCGGATCGTCGCCAGGCTGATAGATCCGCGCCTCGTCGAATTCCATGCCCCGACCGCGAAAGCGAGACAGGTGCCCACCGCTACGCGTGGCCAGGACCTTGCCTCGCGGCGCCAGATCCAGCCGGCGTGCCTCGCCGCGCAAGGCCAATAGCTCCCGCAGGGTGACGCGGACCCCGACGGCGTCCTCACCCCCAGTCATCGCCGATCTCATCCCCCTCTCCATCACGGCCGCAACTCCAGGACTCCCAGAGCCGGACAGGCAGCACAGGGGGTCCGCCATCCCCTCACCATCATGGCAGGTTCTCCAGCCACCCCGATGACTGAATAACCGTCGTGGGGCTTATGATATGAAGCCACCGTCATCCGCCAAGACCTCCCACCGGCAGCACCGGCTCAGGGTACCGGCACCAGGGCCAGCAGCTCGCGAACATACTCATCCGCCGTGCGGCCCTCGGCCTCCGCCTCGTAGGAGAGCAACAGGCGATGGCGCAGGACGTCCGGGGCCAGGTCCTGGACATCCTCCGGGGAGACGTAGTCGCGCCCAGCGAGCCAGGCCCGGGCGCGGGCGCAACGATCCAGGGCCAGGGTGGCGCGGGGGCTGGCGCCGAAACGCAACCAGCCGTTCAGGCCGCCGCCCAGTGCCCGGGGGTCGCGGGTCGCCAGGACTAGGTGGACCAGGTAATCCTCCACATCCGGCGACAGGTAGAGGTCGAGAATGGCGCGGCGGGCGGCAAAGATGGCGTGCTGGCTGAGGACCGGCCCCTCCTCGACCCTCCCGGCGAACCGGGCCTCGTCGCGATTGAGCCGCAGGATGGCCTTCTCCGCCACCAGGTCGGGATAGTCGACCCGCACATGCAGCAGAAAGCGGTCGAGCTGGGCCTCCGGCAGGGGATAGGTGCCCTCCTGCTCGATGGGGTTCTGGGTGGCCATGACCAGGAACAGCTCCGGCAGCCGGTAGGTCTCCCGTCCCACCGTCACCTGGCGCTCGCCCATGGCCTCCAGCAGGGCGGACTGGACCTTGGCCGGGGCGCGGTTGACCTCATCAGCGAGGAGCAGATTGTGGAAGATCGGCCCCTTGTCGAAGCGGAAGCTGCCATCCTGGGGGCGGTAGATCTCGGTGCCGGTGAGGTCCGCCGGCAGCAGGTCCGGGGTGAACTGGATGCG
>SACH01000728.1 GCA_009928645.1 Gammaproteobacteria bacterium
AACCCGGCCCAGGTGACCGAGTACCGCCTGATCGGCTATGAGAATCGGCTGCTCGCCCGCGAGGACTTTAATAATGACCGGGTGGACGCCGGGGAGGTGGGTGCCGGCCATCGCGTCACCGCCCTCTACGAGATCACCCTAACCGGCCAGCCGCCGCGCATCGAGCCCCTACGCTACGGTGCTGTCCCGGCGGCAAGGGCGGACGCTGCCGCCGAGCCTGAAGCCACCGCGGGTCGGGAAGGGGAGAGCAAGACAACCGCCACTACCGCCACAACCGCTACGATCGCCAATGGCATCCCGGCCGGTAACGCTACCGCCGAACCCACAGCCACGGAACTGGCCTTCCTCAAATTGCGCTACAAGCGGCCCGGGCAGACGGAAAGCACGTTGATCAGCCAGGCCATCGCCACCCCGACCGGCCAGGAGGGCGCCAGCGAGCGCCTGCGGTTCGCCGCCGCCGTGGCCGCCTTCGGGCAATACCTGCGAGGTGGCGCGTCGCTAAACGGCTTGACCCTGGCGGACATCGTCACCCTGGCCAGTGGCGCCAAGGGCGAGGATGCCTCCGGCTACCGGGCCGAGTTCATCGGCCTGATCAAGCTGGCGCAGGCAATCCAAGGCGCTTGATCGCTGGTTTCGCCCGGCTCAAGATGGGGCCATTCCACTGAATGGCCCCAATCGCCAGGTTGCGAGGACCCTTCTCCGCTGCCGATAGCCACCGTGCCTGAACCCTCCGACGAAGACCTGATGCTGGGCTACCGGGACGGCGACGCCGAGGCCTTCGCGACCCTCTACCAGCGCTATCGCGGCCCCCTTTACCGCTATCTGCTCCATGGCTGTGGCAATTCGGCCACCGCCGAGGAACTGTTCCAGGACGTCTGGACGAATCTGATCAGGGTCCGCGGCACTTACCGGGTCGAGGCCACTTTCAAGACCTGGCTCTATCGCCTGGCCCATAACCGGCTGGTGGACCATTACCGTCGCGGCCAGATGCCCTGGGTGGATGACAAGGAACTGGAGATGGTGCCGGACCCGGCCCCCGGCCAGGATCAGCTCGTCAACGATGCCGATTGCGTCCAGCGTCTGCAGGTCGCTCTCGGCCGCTTGCCGGCCGCCCAGCGCGAGGCCTTCGTCCTGCGCGAGGAGGCGGGCATGAGCCTGGAGGCCATCGGGGCCTGCGCCGGAGTCGGGCGGGAGA
>SACH01000729.1 GCA_009928645.1 Gammaproteobacteria bacterium
GCAGTCTTTGATGTCTGAAGCAAGCAATCCCCAGTGGTACCTGGTGCAAGCGCGCCCGCGGCAGGCGGCGCTGGCGGTGGAGCATCTGGAGCGGCAGGGCTATTGCGTCTTTCACCCGCGGCTGCATGTCGAGCAACTCCGCCGTGGGCGGCCGGTGGTGGTGGAACAAGCGCTGTTTCCGGATTACCTGTTCATCCGCTTGCAGGCTGGGGTGGACAACTTTGGCCCGGTGCGCTCGACCCGGGGGGTGGCGCAATTGGTGGGCTTTGGCACAGTGCCGGTGCCGTTTGATGCCGCCTTGGTCGAGGGCCTGCGGCGCCACTTGGCGGCGCCGGCGGACGGCGCGCCGGGCGGGCCGGGGGTGGTTGCGACTGCGGGGACGCTTAGCCCAGATCCGGGGGTGGCGGCAATGCTGGGGCTGGCCGAGCCTCAGGAGCGGATTCGAGCCCTGATGGGGCTGGTGAGCAACCCGCGGGGGCGGAGAGCAAGCGCGCCCTGATGGCGCCGCGCTTTAAGGCAGGAACGACCCCACGCGTTTCTGGACGTTAATTTTACATTCCGGCCAACATCGTCTTTTTTGCCCTGCTCACCGGCTTTTTCTTTTCGGACCCGGGGCAGGTGCCCCGCGCGTCATTAAAGAGGTGTTCATGGGGGCCACTCCCGGTAGGGGAGTACCTCTGAGTAGGGTTAACACCGTTATGAGTTGGATCAAGAGGGATCAAGCATGTTCATTTCTATATCGATGACTGCCGCCGGGGCCGCCAGTGCCTGGGTGTTAGGTTTGCTGTTGCCCCGGGCGAACCGCTTGGGCCTGATGGATCAGCCGGGGGAGCGGCGGCGAATCCACCGGGAGGCGGTGCCGCGCATCGGGGGGCTGGGGGTATTCGCTGGCATGATGACCGTGGCCTTGCTGACCTCGCTCTGGGCGATGACGCTGGGCTTCGGGACCCCATCCTTGAGCATTCTGACGGCCGAGATCACTGGCGCCCTGGTGCCACTCTGGACCCGCTCCGCCATCTTTGGTTTGTTGGGGGCGGTCCTGGTGGTGGTGGTCGGCGTGCTCGATGACCGCCATCAATTGGCGCCGCGGCTGCGTCTCCTCGCCCAGGCCGGGGCGGGCCTCCTGCTGAGCCTGGGGGGTGGCGTGCGTCTTGACTCCCTGGGCGACCTGTTGGGGTTCGGCCCGGTTGATCTC
>SACH01000730.1 GCA_009928645.1 Gammaproteobacteria bacterium
GCCAGGACGATGATGCCCATGCCCCCCAGCCATTGCAGTTGCTGGCGGTAGTAGAGGATGGCGGGGGGCAGCGCGTCCAGACCGACGATGACCGTCGCCCCGGTGGTGGTCAGGCCGGAGATGGACTCGAAGGCGGCGTCGGTGATGGTCAGGTGGGGCTCCGCGGCGAGGATGAAGGGCAGGGCGCCGGCCAGGCCCAGCACGCTCCAGAACAGGGCCACCACCAGAAAGCCATCCCGCAGCTTGAGCTCGTCGCGCCTTTTCGCCACCGGCAGCCAGATGAGGGTGCCCAGGCCCAGGAGCAGGACCAGGGCGGTGAGGAAGGCCTCCGCCGTGCCATCCGCGTAGTGATAGGAAACCCCCACCGGGGGCAGCATGGTCAGGCTGAAGAGCATCAGCAACAGCCCCAGCACCTTTTGGACCGCGGTGAGTTTCATGGCCGGGACCTCCGCCCGCGGCGGGGCACCGGGTAGCCAACCGGGACCGACGGGCCCCGGGAAGAGCGGGCGCGGGTCCTCACAGGAAGGTCACCGGGACCTGGAAGAGCTTCTCCACCTCCGCCACCCAGTGTTTGTCCTGGAGGAAGAGGATCACGTGGTCCTCGGCCTGGATGACCGTGTCGTGGTGGGCCATCAGGACCTGCTCGCCACGGACGATGGCGCCGATGGTGGTGCCGGGGGGCAGCTTGATCTTTTCGATGGGGCGGCCGACCACCTTGCTCAGGCGGGCGTCGCCATGGGCGATGGCCTCGATGGCCTCGGCCACGCCGCGCCGCAGGGAGTGGACCGCCACCACGTCGCCCCGGCGCACGTGCTTGAGCAGGCTGCCGATGGTCGCCTGCTGGGGGGAGATGACGACGTCGATGCCGCCGCTCTGCATCAGCTCCACGTAGGCCGGGCGGTTGATGAGGGCCATGACCTTGCGCGCCCCCAGGCGCTTGGCGAGCATGGCGGAGAGGATGTTGTCCTCGTCGTCGTTGGTCACGGCGCAGAAGACGTCGGTGTCCTCGATGTTCTCCTCCCGCAGCAGGTTCTCGTCGGCGGCGTCGCCGTGGAGGACGATGGTCCGCTCCAGGGTCTCGGCGATCTGCTTGCTGCGGTTGAGGTCGCGCTCGATGAGCTTGACCCGGAAGTCGTTCTCCGTCGCGCGGGCCAGCCGGGTGCCGATATTGCCGCCACCGGCAAAGATCAGGCG
>SACH01000147.1 GCA_009928645.1 Gammaproteobacteria bacterium
GCAACACCCACCTTCTGATACCACATCATGGGGTTATGCGGGCCGCACCACTCTGCGGTTGGCGTAACGCCGTGGGACGAGATCAGGAGGTCTGACCTTCGTCGCCGGCTACATTGGTATCCATGGCATGGCCCATGCGCTGGAGACGGTGCTGGAAGCGGCGGCGCTGCTGAGCGCGGTAGGGGATGTCGGCCCGACCCCTGTTTTGCCAGCCCCAAACCGTCCCGTCATTCCGGCCGGGAAGCCGGAAGCCAGTGCCATGGAAGGTAGCGCCGCCGTCACCCGGGGGCCGATAGTGAACCCAGCCATACCGTCCCTGGCCTGGGTCCCGGCTTCCCGGCCGGGTCCGCTATCGGCGTTACTACGAAACGAAGCCAACCGTGGCCCTGGACGGCGGTGATATCCCGATGACCTGACCTGGCCGGTGAATACGGGTAATCCCGGCGAGTTCACCATGATCGAACTGGCCGAGGCGGTGCGGGAACTGACCGGCTCCCGCTCCCCGCTGGTGCAGGCGCCCTTGCCCCAGGTTGATCCCCGCCAGCGCCAGCCGGATATCACCCTGCCGCGGGAGCATTTGGGCTGGGAGCCGCAGATGGCGCTGCGGGCGGGATTTGCGTCAAGGATGCCCGCGGGCACGCATCACCGTGGGCGTCGCCGGCGGGGTAGGGCGGTGGCCTTGGCCTTGCTGGCGGCCAGTTCCCGCAGGCGAAAGAGCTGGTCCAGGGCCTCCCGGGGGCTGAGGGTCTCCGGGTCTAGTTCAAGGAGGGCGGTTACGGCCGGATGGGGCTCGGGGCGGCATGCCTCCAAGGGAAAGAGGGAGAGCTGGGTGGATTGTCGTTGGCTGTGGCGCTGGGCAGCGTCTTCCAGCTCCCGCAGGCGCAGGCGGGCGCGTTCGATCACGGCCTTGGGTACCCCAGCCAGGCTGGCGACTTGGAGGCCGTAGCTCTGATTGGCGGGACCCTCGCGCACCGCATGGAGGAAGACGATGCGCTCGCCATATTCCACCGCGTCCAGGTGGACGTTGACGATGCCCGGGTATTCCTCCGGCAGGGTGGTGAGCTCGAAGTAGTGGGTGGCAAAGAGGGTGAAGGCGCGGATGCGGCTGGCCAGCTCGACGCCGCAGGCCCACGCCAGCGACAGACCGTCGAAGGTGCTGGTGCCGCGGCCGATTTCGTCCATGAGGACCAGGCTGTGCTCGGTGGCGTTGTGGAGGATGTTGGCGGTCTCCTCCATCTCCACCATGAAGGTCGAGCGCCCGCCGGCCAGGTCGTCGGAGGCGCCGATGCGGGAGAAGATGCGATCCACCACCCCCAGGCGGGCCGCGGCGGCGGGGACGAAGCTGCCGGCCAGGGCCATGAGGACGATGAGGGCCGTCTGGCGCATGTAGGTAGACTTGCCACCCATGTTGGGGCCGGTGACCACCAGCATGCGCCGCTCGGCGTCGAAGCGGATATCGTTGGCGACGAAGGGGGTGTCGATGACCCCCTCCACCACCGGGTGGCGAGCGTCGCGGATGGCGATGGCCGGCTCCTCGCTCAGTTCAGGGCGGCACCAGTCCAGGGTCCGCGCTCGCTCCGCCAGATTGGCGAGGACGTCGAGGGCGGCGAGGGCGGCGGCGCTGAGCTGCAGGGGTCCCAGCCAGGCGCGCAGTTGCTCCAGCAGGTCCTCGTAGAGGGCCTTCTCCCGGGCCAGGGCGCGTTCGCGGGCGGATAGGACCTGGTCCTCGAAGCGCTTGAGCTCCGGGGTGACGTAGCGCTCGGCACCTTTGAGGGTCTGGCGGCGGACATAGTCCGGGGGGACCTGATCGGCCTGGCTGCGGCTGACCTCGATGGCGTAGCCATGGACGCGGTTGTAAGTCACGCGCAGGTTGGGGAGGCCGGTGCGCGTTCGCTCCCGGGCCTCCAGGTCGAGGAGGAAGCGGTCGGCGTTGGTGGAGAGGTCGCGCAACTCGTCCAGCTCGACGTCGTAACCCGGGGCCAGGACGCCGCCGTCGCGGATCAGGACCGGGGGGGTCTCCAGAATGGCCCGTTGCAGCAGGTCGACGACCTCGGGGTGGGTGGCGGCCTCCGCGGCCAGTTCCCGCAGCAGGGGGGTCTCCCGGGGCGCCAGTAGGGCCTGGAGGGTCGGCAGTCGCGCCAGGGCATCGCGAAGCGCCGCCAGGTCCCGGGGGCGGGCGCTGCCCAGGGCAACGCGGGCGAGGATACGCTCCAGGTCGCCGCTACCAGCCAGTTGCTCGTGCAGGGGGCGGTCGTGGCCGCCGTCCAGCAGTTCGGCGATGGCGGCGTGGCGCTGGCGGACGGTGGGAAGGTGGCGCAGGGGGCGCGCCAGCCAGCGGCGTAACAGACGGCTGCCCATGGGGGTGACGGTGCGGTCCATGACCCCGGCCAGGCAGTGCTCGGGGCGGTCGGCGAGGCTGCGCTCGATCTCCAGGTTGCGCCGGGTGGCGGCATCGAGAATCACCGCCTCGTCCCGGCGCTCGGTGGTCAGGCCGCGGATATGGGGCAGGGCGGCGCGCTGGGTGTCCTTAAGGTACTGGAGCAGGCAGCCGGCGGCGCCGATGGCCAGGGGCAGGTCGGCGCAGCCGAAACCGGTCAGGTTCAGGCTGCCGAACTGGGCGCAGAGCAGGCGCTCGCCGCTGTCCGGATCGAAATGCCAGGCCGGGCGGCGGGTGATGCCGCGCTCCTGGGCCAGTCCGGCGACGGTCCGGTGCGAGCCAGAACCCGAGCCAGCGCCCGAATGAGTGCCTGGACTAATGCCTGGACCCGTGCTCGCGGCGGGTCCGGCGCCTTGGGAGGGGGGCGGGGTCTGGCCCCTGGCAGGGCCCAGACCCAAGGCGGCCGGCAGGCGGCTGTCTTCCCCGAGCAGGATCTCCGCCGGGTTCAGGCGGCCAAGCTCGCCGCGCAGGGCCTCTAGGCCCCGCACCTCCATGACCGCGAAGCGGCCACTGGAGACCTCGATCCAAGCCAGTCCGAAGGGGGGCTCCCGGGGGGACGCCGGCGTATCCCCTTCAGCCCGCTCTTCCGCCCTTGTCTCCGCCACCGCCAGCAGCAGGTTTTCCCGCCGCTCCTCCAGCAGGGCCTCGTCGCTCAGGGTGCCGGGGGTGACGATGCGGGTCACCTGCCGCGCCACGGGCCCCTTGGACTTGGCCGGGTCGCCCACCTGTTCGCACAACGCGACGGAGACCCCCTGGCGCACCAGCTTGGCCAGGTAGCCCTCCACGGCATGATAGGGAACGCCGGCCATGGGGATGGGTGCCCCCCCGGACTGGCCGCGCTTGGTCAGGGTGATGTCCAGCAGCCGGGCCGCCCGCTCGGCATCCCCATAGAACAACTCGTAAAAATCCCCCATGCGGTAGAAGAGCAGCTTGTCCGGGTGTTCCGCCTTGATGCGGAGATACTGCTGCATGACGGGCGTATGCTTGAGGGCGGGGACGTCGGCGGTGTCGGCCATGAGGGGGTCGGAAGGCAGGTGGCAACGTAGGCGGGATGGGGCGGAAACTGAGTTCGGCACCTGGCCATTGAAACATAAATGGCACGGGCAGGGCGGTGGGGGATAGGATGGAGAGGGATAGCCCGGCCGCCGCCGGTGAAGAGCCCGGGGCATGAAAGTGACCGTACTTACAGGGTACGGGGCGGCTGACGGCAGACGAGGGTGGTCAGCGAAGGGCGGCGCTGCGGAAAGCCGCCAGGGGCAGTCATGAGGGCAAAAAAAAGCGCGACGGGGGACGTCGCGCCAAGAGTTTTACCACCAAAGGAGGATGGAGGAGTGCGCTGAACCAGCCATGTGATTCAGTACGTAAGCAGTTTCTTATATTCCTATGGTCCTGTCAACGGCAAATTGTTTCAGAATGTAAATTGGCATTTACGCCTCCACCCCCAGCGACGGGATGAGGCAAAATCGCCCCTTCTGGTTATTGCCCCCGCTTACGTACCCATCACCGTGACCCAGCCTCAGTTCCTCAGTCTCGCCTTGCTCCTGCTGCATCTGACCCTCCAGTTCGGCCTCATCCTGCGGGCCCTGCTCCGCCCTCATCGCGAACCGTCCTCCCGCATCGCCTGGGTGGTGGTCATCCTCATCTTTCCGGTGGTGGGCATCCTGGCCTACCTGCTCCTGGGCGAAGTCAGCATCGGCCGACGCCGGGTCATGAATCTGGCCAGGAGCGAGGCGCGGCTGCCATCGCCGGCGGCGGTCACGGCCCCGGTCCTCCTGACCGGCACCCTGACCGGCGCCCTGATCGGGTCAAGGCGCCCGGAGCGGCGTGGGCCGGACGAGAATGGGCCTGACGAGGTCTACCGCCCGCTCTTTCAGGTGGGTCAATCCATTAGCGGTTTCGGACCTTGCGGCGGTAACCAGGGACGGTTGGCCGCGGATTCCGATGACGCCATCACCGGCCTGGTGGCGGACATCGACGCCGCCCGCGAACTTGTCCATCTGCTCTTCTACATCTGGCTGCCGGACGGCAATGGCACCCGGGTGGCGGAGGCCCTGATCCGGGCGGCGCGGCGGGGGGTCACCTGCCGGGCCATGGCGGACGATCTGGGTTCGCGCCTGCTGATTCGTTCCCCGCTCTGGGCGCGGATGGCGGAGGCGGGGGTCCGGCTGGTCCGTGCCCTGCCTGCCGGCAATCCCCTACTGACCTCCCTGATGGGGCCCCTGCGGGGTCGGGTGGATCTGCGCAATCACCGTAAGCTGGCCATCATCGACCAGGTGATTACCTGGTGCGGCAGTCAAAACTGCGCCGATCCCGCCTTCACCATCAAGGCCCGGTATGCCCCCTGGGTCGATATCCTGGTTCGGTTCGAGGGTCCCATCGCCCGCCAGAACCAGTGGCTGTTCGCCAGCGACTGGATGGCCCATCGCCCGGACGATGATCTGAGCGGCCTCTTGCTTCCGAAGGCCGAAGACGAGCAAGAACCGGTGTTTTGTCAGGGCCCGGGGAAGCCGTCACGGCCTGGTGGCGACCCTACCCATGTCCAAGAGACGCCAGTCTCACCAGGGTCTTCAAGTCGTGGTGCCATCCTCGCCCAAGCCATGGGCACCGGGCCCACGGTGCGTCACGCGGCCATGCCGGAGTTCTTCACTAGTCTCATGTTCGCCGCCCGCCGGGAACTTACCGTCACCACCCCTTACTATGTCCCCAACGAAGCCATGCAGGCGGCCCTCTGCGCCTGTGCCCGGCGGGGGGTGAAAACCCGGATCATTCTGCCCGCCCGCAACGATTCCTGGGTCGTGGCCGCCGCCAGCCGCAGCTATTACGAGGACCTGCTGGCGGCCGGGGTCGAGATCCACGAGTACCAGGCTGGCCTGCTCCATGCCAAGACCCTGACCCTGGACGGCGAGATCAGCCTGATTGGCTCCGCCAACATGGACCGGCGCAGTTTCGACCTGAACTACGAGAATAACGTCCTCATCCAGGACCAGACGCTGACCACGCTGATCCGGCAACGCCAGGAGGACTATCTGACGCATTCCCGGCCCGTCAACTCGGCCACGGTCGCCGCCTGGCCAGGGTGGCGCCGGCTGTGGAACAACGCCATCGCCATGCTCGGACCCGTTCTGTGACCCCGCCGCGAGACCAGAATTTGTCCCTGGTCCTGGCCGGCCCCCTGCTGCGGCGCATCGAGGCACGGCGCCTGGTCCTGTGGCTGGCGACCAGCCAGGTGGCGCGGTTGCGCCTGGAACTGCGGTCGGGGGAGGATTGGATCGCGAGCCATGAAATCGATCCGGGCACCCCGGCCTGCCGGCATCTCGCCGCCGGCCAGCATCTGCATTACCTGCTGGTCGATGTCCGCCTGACGGTCAGCCTGCCGATGGGACGCTGGATCGACTACCGGTTGCTTCTGGCCCCGTTGGCCACCGGTGGCGAACAGGTTGCCGCCTCGGGATGGGCTGCGGCGGACTGGCACGACGCTTCCCGTTGGGCACCGGATCTCTGTTACCCGGGGCGGACCTCCCCCGGCTTCGTCTTCCTGCCCCGGGTGGCCACGCTGCTGCATGGCTCCTGCCGCAAGCCCCACTATCCGTCGGGGGATGGGCTGGCGGCCGCCGACGATCTGCTGGCGGCCCTGGTCGCGGCCGGGGGGAGGGACGGCGCCGCAGTGCCGGGGGACCAGGGGGCCACCGCGGAAGGGAAGCCGAGCGCTGGTGACTGTCGCGAGGGGGTGGGCCACTCCCCTGGACATGCAAGTCCTTGCCATAGCCTTCCTGCCTACCCTCATGAGACGGCGCTACATGCCGCTGATAATGAGAGACCTTCTGGTGACCTCCCTGCTCAGGAGCGCAACCTGGACACCCTCATGGCGGGGAATCCGGGGACGCGGGGATTGGCCG
>SACH01000731.1 GCA_009928645.1 Gammaproteobacteria bacterium
GCCGCACAGCGCACCACCGAATTCGCCTTCGCCGATGTGCGCCGGGCGCTCGCCATGACGCTCGACGGGGAGGGTTTTGGTCTCGATTGCCCTCCCTCGGGCAAACCACCCACAAATCCGCTGATCGCCGCCGTGCTGCGACTCGTGGCCTGATGGAAACTACAAAACTTCAGTAGGTGGAGAAACTGGCGGTTTTCATGGTTGCTCTCCCTGGAAAGGTGTGATGATTTTATTATAAAGCAACCACTTGATTTTGATCAGTTAATAGTAATTCTTCCAGCTATTTGGGTTCGGATCAATGGCATTGGCGGGTAGAGACCGCTCGCCGCATAGTTCGCCTGCCCATCGCTGGTTCCACCTTCGCCATGTTGCTGATCAGGCGGTGGCTACCAATCGCTTCGGTGCCGTGGGCACGCTCCCCCTCACGCGTTATCGGCGCAGCCTATCCTGACCCCGACGGTCACACATCTCATCACACGGCAGCCCTTAGTGGAGGAAGCGGTTCTTACGTCCCATCCTGTCGCATTCATCCGCCACCATGGTCCCTTCCGTCACCCGACCTCCCGGAACGACCATGCCGTACCTGTCCAGAATCACCGCCCATTTCAATCAGCGCTTCGCCCATTGGGGCATCCAGCTCCCGCCGGCGGACCTCGCCCAGCGTCGCCGGGGCCAACTCAGCCATTCGGGCTGGAGCATCTGGTACCTGTTCGGCGCCGATGAGCAGGGCGACTACCTCGACTACTACGCCCATCAGCCCGTCAGTGGCGACGAGCACCGCCGGCTGCGCGCCAACGGCGGGCGGGAGTGCCTGCCCGCCCTCCAGTGGCCGGACCCGGACGGGGACGACCCGGCGGAGACCCCTTGCGCGTCCCGAGCATTGAAAGCCGAGAACCGACGCATCGCCGCCCTGCTGAAGGCCAAGGGCTTTGGCATCCCGGCCGGAGCGCCCGGGGTCCCGGTCCGTACACGAGGCCGCCCCCTCCATCCCTCCCCGTGAGGTGCGCGCCCGGCCGGGGCTGGTCACCGGGGCGCACCCCGGGGCCAGCCGGGTCCTTTGCGATGATCCCTCGTCACCCGTCCCGCTCACCCTGCCGCCCACCCGGGAGCCGCCCATGATCGACACCCTGCTGCGCCAATGGACCCTGCTGCGCCGGTTGCCCCGCCATCCGCGGCGGCTGGAGCCCGCGCGC
>SACH01000148.1 GCA_009928645.1 Gammaproteobacteria bacterium
GAGACTCACCAGCGTTTCCACTTCGAGGGCCTGAGCGCCCAACCCATCCCCTCGCTGCTGCGCGGCTTCTCGGCCCCGGTCAGCCTCGACTTCCCCTACCGGTCCGAGCAGTTGGTTCTGCTTCTCAATGGGGAGAGCGACCCCTTCGCGGCCTGGGAGGCCGGCCAGCGGCTAGTGACCGCAATCCTGCTGGCCGCCACGGCGGCCATCGCCGCCGGCAACGAACCCCGCTGGCCGGAGGATTACTTCGTGGTCGTCGGGCAACTCCTGGCGCAACGGGAGACGCGCGGCGCGGCCCTGATCGCCGAATGCCTGACCTTGCCCGACGAGGCCAGCCTGACCCAGGCGATCACCGGGGTGGTGGACCCCGAGGCCCTGCACCTGGCCTGGACCGGCTTCAGCCAGGCGCTCGCCGCGCGGCAGGAAGCCGATTGGTGGACGACTTACGAGCAACTCGCCCCCCAGGGGCCATACCGCTTCGAGCCAACCGAGATGGGCCGCCGGGCCCTGCGCAACCGCTGCCTGGCCTACCTGGCGGAACTGGAGACGGAGCCAGCCCTAGCCGCAGCCTGGTCCCAATTCCAGGACGCGGACAACATGACCGACCAGTACGCCGCCCTTGCCGTCCTCACCGATCACGCGGGGCCACAACGGGAGGCGGCCCTCGCCGCCTTCTACGATCAGTGGCGGTCAGAGGCGCTGGTTATCGACAAATGGTTTGCCATTCAGGCCAAAAGTCGCTTGCCGGACACCTTGACCCGGGTCGCGGAGCTGACCCGGCACCCCGATTTTGACTATGCCAATCCCAACCGGGCACTGAGTGTGCTGCACACCTTCGGCAACAACCTGGTGCGATTCCATGCGGCGGACGGCGGTGGCTATGCCTTTCTGGGCGAGCAGATTGCCGTCATCGACGGCATCAACAGCAGCACCTCCGCCTACCTGGCCCGGGCCTTCGATTCCTGGCGGCGCTATGACGCCGGGCGCCAAGGGCATTGTCAGCGGGTCTTGGAGGGCTTGCGGGAGCGGCCGGGCCTGTCCAGGGCCCTGCTGGAGGTGGTGAACAACCTTCTGGAGGGAGGCCCCGGCTGAAGCTGGCGGCTGTTCACTTCTGGAATGACAAGCCGACCGCATCCTTGCGGTCGGTATCCCGCCACCAACTCTCCCGCGCATGCGCTCCAGGAGCATGGCGGAGGCATGGCGGGGGGATGCCGGCGGGTGGTTTCCTCAGCTCATCAGGCGATGGCCCCGGCGGGTCCGGCGTTGCCCTTGAGCGCCTGGTCGACGGCGGCGCTGGTCAGCCCCGGCTCCTTGTTGGCGACGAAGAAGCTCCAGATGTAGAGGACCAGGCCGATCAGGAACACCAGGCCGGTCAGCTCACGCAGCCAGTAGAAGATGGCGATCTTGTCCTGGACCAGCATGAATTGCATGGGGGTGTCGCTGAAGCGTTGCAGGTAGACCTGGAGGATGCCGGCGGCGGTGAGGAAGAGGGTGATGAAGACCATGGAAACCGTCATCAGCCAGAAGGACCACATCTCCAGCACCTGGGAGCGCTGGCTGTTGGCCTCGCGGCCGCTCATGATCGGCATGGCGTAGGAGATGATGGCCAGGACGATCATGACGTAGGCGCCGTAGAAGGCCATGTGGCCGTGGGCGGCGGTGATCTGGGTGCCGTGGGTGTAGAAGTTGACCGGCGACAGGGTATGCAGGAAGCCCCAGACGCCGGCGCCGAGGAAGGCCATGACGGCGGTGCCCAGGGCCCAGAGCATGGCGGCCTTGTTGGGGTGGTTGCGGCGCCGGCGGTTGACCATGTTGAAGGCGAAGACGGTCATCATGAAGAAGGGGATGGGCTCCATGGCGGAGAAGATGGAACCCCACCACTGCCAGTATTCCGGGGTGCCGATCCAATAGTAGTGATGGCCGGTGCCGATGATGCCGGTGATCAGGGTCATGGCGATGATGACGTAGAGCCACTTCTCCACCACCTCGCGATCGACGCCGGTGGTCTTGATCAGGACGAAGGCGAGGATGGAGCCCAGGATCAGTTCCCAGACGCCCTCGACCCACAAATGCACCACCCACCACCAGTAGTACTTGTCCAGCACCAGGTTGGTCGGGTTGTAGAAGGCGAAGAGGAAGAACACCGCCAGGCCCACCAGGCCGATGAGCAGCACCAGGTTGACCACGGTCTTGCGGCCGGTGAGGATGGTGCCGCCGATGTTGAACAGGAAGGCAAGGGCGACGATGACGATGCCGATCTTGGTGATGGTCGGCTGTTCGAGGAACTCACGGCCCATGGTGGGCAGCAGTTCGTTGCCGGTCATCTTGGCCAGGCCCGAATAGGGCACGAAGAGGTAGCCGATGACCGTCAGGGCCGCGGCCACCAGGAAGATCCAGAACATGAGCTTGGCCAGCCAGGGGGCGATGAGGTCACGCTCCGCCTCCTCCGGCACCAGGTAGTAGGCGGCGCCCATGAAGCCCATGAGCAGCCAGACGATCAGGGCGTTGGTGTGGACCATGCGGGCCACGTTGAAGGGGATGGCGGGGAAGAGAAAGTCCCCGATGACGTATTGCAGGCCCATGATGAGGCCGAAGAGGATCTGGGCGGCGAAGAGGCCGATGGCGGCAATGAAGTAGAGCCGCGCCACGCCTTGGGATGGATATTTCATCAATCGTGAACTCCTGGGGAAGGGGATCGGTGCGGTGGACTTAGCCCTGCTTGTTGGGCGGCCAGCCGGCGGTATTGATCTCGGAGGCGTACTTCAGGAACTGGGCGATGGCCTCCAGTTCTTCCGGGGCGAAGTTGAACTGGGGCATGCTGCGCCGGCCGGGGATGCCTTCCGCCGGACGACTCTGGATGAAGGCCTTGATCGCCTCGGTGTTGTTGCCGAAGCGCACGTAGACGTTGCCCAGTTCCGGGGCGAAGTAGGCGCCTTCCCCAAGCAGGGAGTGGCAGCCGATGCAGTTGTTCTCCTCCCACAGCGCCTTGCCGTGGGCGATCTGTTGGCCGCGTTCGGTGGTGGGGTCCAGCAGTTCGCGCCGGTCGCGGTCCGGCAGGGCCATGCTGGTATCGAAAGTCAGTGCCAGGAAGAGCAGGAAGAAAAATACGGAACCACCATAAAAGATGTTCCGTGCCATGGTTTTGGTAAAGGTCTGGGCCATGTGTCGGGGTCCTCTGTCAGCAGTTGGGCCGGAGGCTATTGCAGAGGAAGGCCCGGCTATGAACCTTGACTCAGGTCAAGTCACGCTCCCCATGGGCCAAGTCATTCTCCCCACCGGTGAGCGGGGCCCGATCGAGGGCGGACAAGGGACCATTGATCTCGAACAGCTTGCCATTGACCTGGGTGATACCAAAGCCCAACAACCGCGCCCGATGCTTGGCCAGATAGGCCGCGGCGCTGGCCTGGTCGGTGAAGAGATAGATACCTCCCGCCTCGGCGGTGGCGGGATTTTCGGTCCAGATCTTCCAGATCAGGCCCGGTTCCTGGGCGATGGAGGCGGCGAGGTCCCGAAGGGCGGCGCTCATCTCGGCGCCCCAGGGACCCTGGAAGGGAAAGTCGATTTGCAGGATGACGGCCATGAGTACCTCAGGGATAGCGGCGGGGAAAAGGCGAAGGATAAATGATCAGAGTCCGCCATGGAGCGCCTTGGCGTGTAATTCGCTAAATATAATATCAATATCAGAGGGATGGCGCGGCCACTCAGGAATGGCACACCCATTAATGAGCTTTAGCGTGAAACACCCCGGCGAAGCTTTTCATCTTTTGGGGTGTGGCTGGCCCCACATGAAAGTTAGCGTGAAACACGCCAACGGAGCCTTTAATCTGTTAGGGTGCCATTGTCATGGGGGCGTGATTGACCCCCATGACAGTTAGCCTGGCCGCCCATCCACCCGCGGTTGGATGAGCATGGGGCCATAGATGCCGAGGAAGAGGGCGAAGGCCAGGACCCAGAGCCCCCCCGAGATCCCCAGCCACAGGTGGTAATGCCCGGGCCACAGCAGGGGCGGGAAGACCCTTGTCAGGGCGGCCAGGTTGATGATCACGAAGGCCAGGCTGGTGGCAGTAGAGGCGCGCATGTCGCGGCCGGTATGCCCCAGGGTCACCCGCGCCACCATGCCGAGGGTGAAGACCCCGATGCCGCCGGCGGTCAGGGCGTGCAGGGCGGGGAAGGGGGGTAACAGTCCGAGGGCCGCCAGGCCATCCAGGGCCAGACCCAGGATCAACCACAGATAGCCAGCGTAAAGCACGGCGAGCATGGGATTTTGCCAAGCACGGGGGTCATACCAACCCGCCAGGCGGACGGCCTGGATCGAGGCCAGGACGAGGAGCAGCATGCCGCCCACCGGGCTGGCGGGCGAGGCCAGATTGAGCAGGGCGATGGCCGGGGCCAGGACGAAGGTCCCGGTCTCGACCCAAGGCCGGGTACGGGGCTTAAAGCCGGGGATGGCGCTCTGCGTGAAGAAGGGCATGATGCGCCCGGCCACCAGCCAGAGGGTCAGCAGGGTCAGATCGAGCATCAACCGGGAGCCGCGACTGGCAGTCGCCACCGTCAGGCCCAAGGCCTGGGCATGGACCAGCAGATTGGCCAGGGTCATGGCGGCCAGCAAGGCGAGAAAGGCGCGATTGACCTTGTTCTTGCCCTGCCAGAGGGGCGGGATCAGGGCCAGCGCCAGGGCGGGGAAGAAGGCCAGGTCCAGCAGGGCGATGAGCCAATGGGGCAAGGCCAGGAAGGGTCCCAGGCGGGCCACCAGCCAGAGCAGGACCAGCCCCCCCAGCCGGGCGCCGGTGGGGGTGTCGATACCGGTCCAGTTGCGCGCCGCCGTGAGCAGAAAGCCGGCGATCACCGCCCCGACATAGCCGAAGAGCATTTCGTGGGCATGCCAGGCCGTGCCCCCCAGGTAACCGTCCCCGGGCAGCAGCCCCCAGAGCCGGGCCAGCCACACCGCCATGGCCATGAGGGCCAGGGCGCCGGCGCCAAGAAAGAAGGGCCGAAACCCCAGTGCCAGGAGGGGGTGTGGAGCGCGTCGCGAGTGAGCGGCAGAAGTGGCCAAGATTCGATCTCCTTTCAGGAAATTCAGTCATCATGGCAGGTTATCGTCCTGCCAGGGACCGGCCTTGACGCAAATCAACTAACGACCGACTTTGGCTGAGTGCAGATCCATCGTGATTAGCGTGAAAGTCACGGGAATCTCTTTTATTCTCAAGGGTGTGGCCTGCCCCCTCATGACAGTTTGCTGGATGCAGATAAGTCGTCAGTCGTCTGAATCGGCAAGCGCCGGCAGGGTAAGCGGTGAAGAGATCCCGGGATGCTTGACGACCCCCTCCCGGGGGTGGACATCCCTGCCAGACGCCACCCAAGCCGCGCTGGCCACCCCTGGCCTGCCCTGGCTAGACCAAATGCCGACCTGCTTCGGGTATACAATGCGGCCCCTGCCTTCGTCGTCGCGAATCTTCCTTGCCCCTCAGTGCCCGTCGATCACCCGCCCGCCTTCGTTCACCTGCACGTCCACAGCGAGTATTCGCTGGTGGATGGTCTGTTGCGCATCAAGCCCCTGGTCCAGGCCGCGGCCCAGGCGGGCATGCCCGCCGTCGCCGTCACCGATCAGCTCAATCTCTTCTGCCTGGTGCGCTTCTACAAGGCGGCCCTGGCGGCGGGGGTCAAGCCCCTCGCCGGGGCGGAGGTCCTGGTCCATAACCCGGAGGATGCTAGCCAGCCCCACCGCCTGGTGCTCTTGGTGCAGGACCATGAGGGCTACCTCAACCTGACCCGACTCATCTCGCGGGCCTATCTGGAGGGGCAGCAGGGTGCCCTGATCCCTCAGGTGGAGCAAGCGTGGGTGGCCGCGGCGGCGCCGGGTCTGATCGCCCTCTCCGGCGGTCCGGCGGGGGACGTTGGCCAGGCCCTGGTGGCGGGTAATCAGACCCTCGCGGCGCATCGGCTGGACCGTTGGCTGGCGGTCTTCGGCAACCGCTATTACCTGGAGTTGATCCGTACCGGCCGCGCCGGCGAGGCCGAATGCCTGGAGCAGAGCGTCGCGCTGGCCGCCGCCAAGGGGGTGCCGGTGGTGGCGACCAACGACGTGCGCTTCCTGGTCCCGGAGGACTTCGAGGCCCATGAGGTCCGGGTGTGCATCCACGAGGGCTTCACCCTGGGCGACAACCGCCGGCCCAGGCACTACAGCGAGGAGCAGTACTTGCGCAGCCCCGAGGAGATGGCCGATCTATTCGCCGACATCCCCGAGGCCCTGGAAAACACCCTGGAGATCGCCAAGCGCTGCAATCTGGAACTGACCCTGGGCCAGAACTTCCTGCCCAACTTCCCGGT
>SACH01000732.1 GCA_009928645.1 Gammaproteobacteria bacterium
TGCCCCGGCGGGTGCACGAACCGGCGACGGCCCTCTATGCCTTCTGCCGAATCGCCGACGACGAGATCGATCTCGCCGATTGCAGCGCCGAGGCCCTGGAACGCCTGCAGGTCCGCCTGGACCGTATCTATGCCGGTCGACCGGACCCCATTGCCGCGGATCGCGCCCTGGCGGCGGTGGTGGCCCACTTCGACCTGCCCCGGGCCCTGCTGGACGCCCTGCTGGAGGGTTTCGCCTGGGATGCCGCCGGTCGGCGTTATCCGGACCTGAGCTCGGTCTACGCCTACTCGGCCCGGGTGGCCGGTACCGTCGGCGCCATGATGGCGGTACTGATGGGTGAGCGCTCCCCGGCGGTGACCGCCCGGGCCTGCGATCTGGGCGTGGCCATGCAGCTCACCAACATCGCCCGGGACGTGGGGGAGGACGCCCGCAACGGTCGCCTCTATCTCCCCGAGGACTGGCTGCGCGAGGAGGGCATCGACCCGGACGCCTGGCTGGCCCGGCCGGTCTACAGCCCGCCCCTGGCCCGGGTCATCGGCCGTCTGCTCAAGGCCGCGGATCAGCTCTACGCCCAGGCGGATGAGGGCATCGCCGGCCTGCCTCTGACCTGCCGCCCCGGCATCAATGCCGCCCGCTTCCTCTACGCCGAGATCGGCCGCGAACTGGAGCGCCTGGGGTGTGATTCCATCGCCCAACGGGCGGTGGTGCCTGCTAGCCGCAAGGCCCAGTTGCTCATGCGCATCCTGGGCACGGCCCTGGTGCCGGCCGGCTGCGGCGCCATCCTCTCCCTCCCCGAGACCCGCTTCCTGATCGACGCCATTGCCGCCGCCGGTTGCCCGGCCCAGGGCGAGCCCGCCCTCGCCGGCCCGGGCCTGGGGCGGATCGAGGGTAAGGTGGTCTGGGTCCTCGATCTCTTCGAGCGCCTGGAGCGGCGGGACCTGGAGCGGCGCGCGGCCCTGGAAAATTCCCGGGCCGAGGTCGCGGCGGCCCTGCTGGGCTGAGGCTGCTTCGCAACCCCCGTCACCGCCGGCCCGGGGCGCACTCGAGGCGGGCCTGATCACGCGCAACAAGACAACCCTACGGAGATTGACCTGACATGAAATCCTATGCCTTCGTCGGCGGGGCCGTCATCGGCCTGCTCATCGGCACCGCCATTGGCTTCTACCTCATTCCTTTGCTACTCAAGTAGAT
>SACH01000733.1 GCA_009928645.1 Gammaproteobacteria bacterium
CTCTGTACAGTACAAAACACTAAACGTATCATAAGATCAGGTTTTCACCATCTCCCGCTGATCTGACGATGACTGAGCTCGACACGGTCCAACTGCTCCGACAGGTGCTCGGGGCGCACCTGAAATGGCACGGTGCCCGCCTGGATTTCCTCGCCCGCTTCATCCTGGCCTTGCTGCAGGTGCGCACCGTCAACCTCGCACGCCTGGCCCCGGTTCTCTCCTCGCGGGCGAAGATCAGCTCCAACTACATTCGTTTGCAACGGTTTTTCCGCACCTTCACGTTCGAGCAGCACGACATCGCACGGACGGTGGCGTGGCTGCTGCCGTCAGACGTCCCCTGGGTGCTGACGCTCGATCGCACCAACTGGAAGCTGGGACTCACCGAGATCAATCTGCTGGTGCTCGGCGTGGCCTACCGGGGGCTGAGCCTGCCCCTGTTCTGGAGCGCCTTGCCGAAGGCCGGCAACTCCAACACCGCCGAGCGCGTGGCACTGCTCGAGCGCCTGCGCGCCCACTTCCCCCAGCAGCCGGTGGCCTACCTGCTGGCCGACCGCGAGTTCGTCGGTGGCGCCTGGGTCGCGGCGCTGCGCGCGCAGCAGATCCCGTTTCGCCTGCGGCTGAAAGCCAACGGCCGCATCCGCCGCACCCGGGATGGGGTCGAGACCCCCCTCCTGCGCGCGTTCCAGGATCTGGCCGTCGGTGAGCAGCGCGTGCTGCGCCGCGTGCGCTGGCTCTGGGGGCAGCCGCTGTTCCTGAGCGCCAAGCGCCTGGAGGACGGGGGGTGGCTACTGATCGCCAGCGACGTCGATTCTCCACAGGCGCTGAATGAGTACGCCGAGCGCTGGACCATCGAGTCCCTGTTCGCCGCCCTGAAGACCCATGGCTTCCACCTCGAAGAGACCCATCTGACCCAGCCCGCGCGCCTCGAAAGCCTGGTCGGGTTGCTTACCTTGGCCAGCATCTGGGCACTGCATGCCGGTCTCTGGGCCCATTCCCAGCAGCCAATCCGCGAAAAAAAACCCTGCAGCGGCGACAGTTCAGCTTCTTCCGCTACGGACTCGACCTGCTCCAGCGCCTGGTCGCCCTCCGTGAACAGCTCGGCCCGCAACTGCGGTGCATGCTGGGCTGTCTCCTCGACGGGCAACCCCTGGAGCTCCACCCCGCCGTCGCCTGTGACTGGCGCCTGGTCTG
>SACH01000734.1 GCA_009928645.1 Gammaproteobacteria bacterium
GCGCGGCGGACCGCTCCCCCGCGGGCGAGCAAGCTCGATCCCTTCAAGGGCCGTATCGTCGGCTGGCTGGATGCCCAGCCGCTGAGCGCCCAGCAGGTCTACCAGCGCCTGTGTGCGGCGGGGTATACGGGGGGCGTGAGTATCGTCAAGGACTATGTCCGCCGCATCCGCCCCCGGCCGCGGGAGGCCTTTCTGACGCTGGCTTTCGCCCCCGGCGAAGTGGCGCAGGTGGACTGGGGCGACGGGGGCACCATCGCCGTCGGCGACAGCCGCCGGCGGCTGTCTTTCTTCGTCATGGTGTTGGCCTACAGTCGCCAGATGTACGTCGAATTCACCCTGGCGCAGACGATGGAGCACTTCCTGGCCGCGCACCAGCAGGCCTTTGCGGCCCTGGGGGTGCCGCGGCGGATCATGGTCGATAACCTGCGCACTGCCGTGCTCAGCCATCCGCGGGGGGGACCGGTCCAGTTCAATCCCCGTTATGTCGATTTCGCCCGCCACTATGGCTTCGAGATCGTCGCCTGTAACGTCGCCAAGGGCAATGAGAAGGGGCGGGTCGAGCGGGGGGTTGGGTACGTTAAAGGCAATTTTCTCAAGGGCTTGGAGCTCCCCGCCTTCGCCGCGCTCAATCCGGCGGTCGCGGTGTGGCTGGAGACGGTGGCCAACGTGCGCCTCCACCGGGAAACGCAGCGCCGGCCGGTGGACCTGTGGACGGAGGAACGGCCCTTTTTACAACCCGTCAATCCCCGTCCCTTCGATGTCGGGCGGGTGCTGGCGGTGCGCGCCAGCCGCCAGTTTCGGGTGACCTTTGAGGCGAACCGCTATTCGGTGCCGGCCCGCTATGCCGGTGCGCAACTGATCCTCAAGGCCTATCCGGAGCGGGTGTGTCTCTATCACGGCGAGGACCTGATCGCGCGTCATGGCCGCTGTTATGAACGCCAGCGCGATCTGGCCGATCCGGATCATGCCAAGGCGCTGATCGCCCAACGCCGCCATGCCCAGGACGCCCAGGGGTTGCAGCGCTTCCTGGCCCTGGGTCCCACGGCGGTCAAGTACCATCAGGGACTCCTGGAGCGGCGTGGCCACGCCCTGTCCCATGTGCGCAAGATTCTGGCCCTCCTGGAGATCCATGGCGAGGCGGCGGTGACCAAGGCGCTGGCGGATGCCCTGGCCTTTGACGCCTTCAGCA
>SACH01000037.1 GCA_009928645.1 Gammaproteobacteria bacterium
CAGGGGCTGAATACGGATGCCGGTTTCCAGCAGTACGTCGTAGGCGATGTCGGCGAGTTCCAGCTTGGTGTCCAGGAAGGGGCCATGGGGGCCGGTCAGTAGCAAGGCCACGTCGGCATCGCTATCCGGCCGAAAGTGGCCGCGGGCGCGGCTGCCATAGAGGATGGCGGTGCGCACGGGGAAGCGTCCCTTGGCCTGGGCGACAAATGAACGGACGGCATGGGTGGTGGCGCTGTCAGGCATGGCTTGGGTCGGCTTCTGCATTGATCCGTCGGGTATTGTAGTTCTTTCGACATAGTGAGACGTGCCGCGTTTGTCCACCTCGCTTCTCGAGGTTACAAGCAGCGCGTCGCCTGGTGAGCGATGAGGACCGGGAACGTCTGGATGCCCTGATGGGCCAGTCAGGCATCTAAGCATTAACCCCTAATCCCCCTCAGCGGATCTCTCACCTGATCACGCACCACCTCCGGCAAGGATATGAAGTAATTCCTGGGCCACCCGGTAGTTGCGCGGGAGACCAAGCAATGTCGCCGCCACCTCGCGACTGAAGGCGCCCAGGCAGGCACTGAGGGCCGCCACCTGGCTGTCACGATCCCCCGGGGTATAGGGCTGGCGGAATGCGGACTCGCGCATGGCGCGGGTGGTCTCGGCCTCGGGATCGATGAGTGCCCAGCGCACCTTGAGATGGGCGTGGCCGTCGTCGCCGGGCTCGAAGCGCAGGATATCGGCGACCAGCCGATACTGGACTGGCACCCGGACCTCGGCGGGCAGGATCAGCACCCGGCTGGTGCCGAGGAGATGGGCCAGGTTTTCGCTGAGGATGTTGACGATATCGGCGCGCAGGGAACCGCCCCAGCGCTGGAATTCATCGACCTCCAGGCGGTTGGCCCCGGAGCGATCGACGAGTTGCGGCCGATCGAGGAAGTCGGGGAGTGTGACCGGGCCGATGCCCAGGCTGAGATCGCCCTCCGTCAGACTGCCCTGGCGATCCCGGGCCTCGGGCAGGGGGGAGAGGGCGTAAAAGCTGGCCGGCGGGGTGGAGGCACAGCCGCCGAGCCAGACCAGTCCCGCCAACACTAGACCCCAACCCAATCGCGGCTTCGACCCCGACCCCGATATCGATCCTGATCCCGTCCCGGTTGCGGCGCCAATACCTGCTCCTGTTTGTGCTTTCGAGTCAGCTCCCTGGTCTGACTGGGTTCTCAGTCCTGATCGCCTGACCTGATGGCCGCTCGCGGTCCCGCCCACCCTCTGCCCCAGACATACGCTCATCGTGCCCCCTTGCCCTTGATTAGGGCCTCCGGATGTCGTTCCAAATAGTCCGCCAGGTCGCGGGTGGCGCGGGCGGCGGCGGAGAGTTCCGTCACGGCCCGCTTGATATCGTGATAAAGGGCCGTATCCGGGGCGATCACCTCCTGGGCGGACTTGAAGGTGGCGCGCACCTGATCCACGGCGGCGGCCAGCTTGGGCAGGGTCTGCTCGTCCACCACCTGGGCGGCGGACCGCAGGGTCCGCAGGCTGGCCTCCAGTTCCACCAGGGCGTTGGTCAGGGCCTCGGACGTGAGGACCCCCTTGGCGCCGCGAACGGCATCCCGCAGGTCGTTGCCGATTGCCTCGATGGGCAGGGTTTCCAGTTTACCCAGCAAACTGCTGACCTTGTTCGCGATGTCGTCCAGGGGGGCGGGGACCGTGGGGATGACCGCGAGGTCGCCCTGCCGGCCGATAACGGCGGCCGGGGCCTTGGGGTGCAGATCCAGGTCGACGTAGAGCTTGCCACTGAGCAGGCTGGCAGGCTTGAGCTGACCGCGCAGGCCGTCGGCCACCAGTTCCGCCATGATGTCGCCCTCCTCACCGACCGCGACCTCGGGGGCGTCCTCGATCCGCTCCGGCTCCAGTTCGATCAGCACCGGAATCTGGATGTTGCGGTGGTCCGGATCAAAGTCCAGGCGGATATCCAGCACCTGACCGATCTTGATGCCGCGCACCATGACCGGGGCGCCAATCTCCAGGCCATGCACCGAGCCTTCGAAATAGAGCAGATAGCTCACCCGCCGGGTGTAGAGGGTCTCGCTGGCCTTCTCCTGACTGGCGTAGAGGGGGAAGGCCTGGTGGTCGGGTGCCAGGGTGCCCTGGGCCTCCAGGGTGCGGACGTTCTCGAAGGCGACCCCGCCAATGAGGATGGAGAGCAGGGAGTCGGTCTCCACCTTGATGCCATCCGTGGTCAGGCGGACATCGATCCCGCTGGCGTTCCAGAAGCGGGTGTTGGTGAGCACCAGGCGTTCATAGGGCGATGACACGAAGACGCGGATGCTGACCCCCTGATCGTCCGGGTCCAGCTCATAGCTGACCACCTGGCCAACCTGGATGGCGCGATAGAAGACCGGCGAGCCGATATTCAGGGAGCCCAGACTGCCGGCCTTGAGGACGAAGTGCTTGCCCGGTTCGGCGGTGGTCACCAGCGGCGGCGTATCGAGACCGACGAACTCCCGGCGGGAATCACCCGCGGTGACCGGATCGATGGCGATGTAGGGGCCGGAGAGCAGGGTCTCCAGGCCGGTCACCTCGGTGGCGGAGATGCGCGGGCGGGCCACCCAGAAGCGGGTACCGTCGGTGAGGTAGCGCTCGCTGCCCGCCAGCAGGCGGGCCTTGACCAGGACATGGGTCAGGTCCGGACTGACGCTGATGCCGGTCACCTGACCGATCTCCACGTCCATGAACTTGACCTTGGTCCGCTCGGCCTGAAGGCCGGTGGCGGACTTGAAGGCGATCTGGATCTCGGGGCCCCGCTCGCTGTAGCTCTTCCAGGCCAGCCAGCCGCCGATGAGCAAGGCCAGTAGTGGGATGAGCCAGACCGAGGACAGGCGCCCCCGGGGGGCCACCTCCGCTTCAGGCAGATCGTGAGGCGGATCGGGGGGCAGGGCTGAGGCCGGTGGGGGTTGGTCTGGGGGGGAGGCTGGGGACAGGGCCTCGGGCGGGGCCGCGAGATCGGGATCAGGAACGCGCGCTGCGGGCATCGGGCCTCTCTTGCTGGGTATCCCAGATCAGGCGGGGGTCGAAACTCATGGCGGCTAGCATGGTGAGCACCACCACGGCGGCGAAAAAAACCGCCCCCGACTGGGCGACGACATTGGCGACATTGCCCAGTTGCACCAGGGCCACGAGGATGGTGACCACGAAGATGTCGACCATCGACCAGCGCCCGACCAGTTCGAGGATGCGATAGAGCCGGGTGCGATCCCGGGGTCGCCAGGTCCAGCGCCAGCGGATCGAGACCAGCAGCAGGATCAGGATCAGGAGCTTGAGCAGAGGCACGAGGATGCTGGCGACGAAGACCACCAAGGCCAGGGGCCACATCCCCGACTGGAGCAGATAGAGGGCGCCGCTGAGTATGGTATCGCTCTGCACCCGCCCCAGGGAGGTGGTCTGCATGATCGGCAGCAGGTTGGCGGGAACGTAGAGGATGGCCGCGGCCAGCAGCAGGGCGCTGGTGCGTTGCAAGCTGCGCGGTTTGCGGTGATGGAGACGCGCGCCGCAGCGGGGACAGTGGCGGCGGCCTCGCCGATCGGCGGGCAGATCCCCGGGGCTGACCAACTCGCAGAGGGGACAGGCGAGGGTCGGCGCCCCCGGGCGGATAACGCCGCGTGACGCCGCGGGCAGGGGGAGAGACGACCAGACGATGTCCGGGTCCAGGCTGGCCTGGGCAGCGGCCAGGACGAGGATCAGCAGGGCGAAGGCATAGAGACCGGGGCCGGGGATGATCGCCGCCAGGTCGGCGAGCTTCACCGTCGAGACCAGAATGCCGAGCATGAAGACATCCATCATCCCCCAGGGGGTCAGGGTCTTGACCTGACGAAAGAGCCGGCCGAATCCCGCTGGCAAGCGACCGCGCCACAGAGGCACCAGCACCAGCAGCAGCAGGCACAGTTGCAGGCCCGGCGCCAGGATGCTGGTGAAGAGGACGGCGCCGGCCAGCTCCCACATCCCCTCCTGATAAAGGGCGATGACGCCGGTGGCCAGGTTGGTGGCCCGGACCTGGCCGCGCAACTCCAGGGCCAGGAAGGGGAAGCCGTGGGCGACCAGGAACAGGATCAGGCCGGCGAGGGTCAGCGCCAGGGTGCGCTCCAGGCTCTGCGGCCGGTGACGGTGCAGCGGGGCGCCACAGCGCCCGCAGCGCAGGATCGCCCCGGGGGGCAGGGGCGGGTTGCGCTGCAACAGGTCGCATTCCAGGCATTGGGTCAGGGCGTCAGGAGACATCGACGGCGAACGAGGCGGCGGGGGTCAGGACAACGTGAGCCAGCGATGGCAGGTTAGGCAGGGGCGGATCGCGAGAAGGCGGGATTACGGAATTGCGAAGATGACAATCGAAGTGAGGGGATGCCCGCCAGTACCCGTTAGTCCCAGTTCCAGCTCCATTGCCAGGCCCCAGGCCCAGACCTAGGCCCTGGTCCTTTCCCTGGCCCTGGCCCCGGCGCCAGCGCCGGCGCCGGAGTATCAGAAGATCCAGGTGATCAGCAGGCTGAAGACGGCAAAAAACAGAAAAAAGGCGCCGAGCATGAACGGCAACTCCCCAAACAAGCCGTCCCCCGCCACCATAGCGAAGAGCACAAAGAGCGTTACCGTCACCCCAAAGCCCCAGAGGATGCCCGTCTTGAGCCCCATGCCCGGGGCCAGGGCCGTGGTGGTCGCCTCCAGCAGGGGAGTACCAAAATAGCCAAGGGCGGCGACGACGATCAGGACCACCGCCAATAGCAAGGCAAGGAGCTTAAGATCCCCCGCACCGCGGCTGCCATGGCGGGAGCCGCCACCCAGGAGTCCAGCGCCGCAGTTACCATTCGGCGAGCCCTGGGAGGGTCGGGAACCATTGCCGGAAGGCGCCATGACTCAAACCCGCTCACGGGAGCTGGTATGTTGCCGCACCAGCTCCGGATTCGGCAGGCCACGGATGACGACCTCTGGCAGATCCCCGGCGGTGTAGACCATGACATCCCCAGCCCCCATGATGCGTTGCAGGACCGATTGCTGGACGCGCACGCTGCGGATGGAGGATTGGGCGATCTCGGTGTACTGCTTGCTCAGGAGGCCATGGGTCCAGACGATCTCATCCGGCTTGATGACCAGATGATCCATCTTGGTCTGAACGAACCAGACCAGCAGCCAGAAGAAGGCCAAGGCCGCCAGTCCCAGCCCTCCCAGGCTGACCAGACTCGCCGGCATCAGCAACGCGGCCCCCAGGATGGCCGCCACGGGGGGCGTGGCGAGGATCACACCGCCCACCAGGCCCAGGATCAGCAGCAGGGAGCCGAAGGGGTTCGTGCGCAACAGGGAAGGACTGGCTTCGTACAGGACCTGGGACATGGCGACTCCGGGGTAAGAAGGGGGAACGGGATCAAATCGGGCGAGGGGCGACGGTGTTGGGCCTTGAATCGGGTGCCAACCGTGGTATCCATTACTCAAGGGATGTTAGCAGCAAGGGTCCGACTGATAAAGGAATCCGGATCGGCCAAAAATCCGGATCGGCCTGAATTCCCAGCCGACAAGTCGGTGTTGTGGCTGGCCTTGTGCTCCCTCGCTCACTCGGGAGAGTCATCCTCGCCCTGAATCGCGAGCACCTCCCGAATCGCCTGGAGCCGCGCCCGTCGAATCCGGTCAGCAATCAGGTTCCCGCTGGCGGCCTCGCGCGCGCTCCTGGACTCGCCAGCGCTGGCGGCGTCGGGGGTGATCGCGGTATCGGCATCCCGCGCGATGGCGGCGTCACGGGCGTTGGCGGCGTTGCTGGTGTTAGCGGCGCGGCGAGCAATGGCGCCGTCACGGGCAATGCCCCAGTCGCGGGCAATGGCGGCGGTATCCACCCCGCGAATAGCGACCTGGCAGGCCCGCCAGCGCTCGCCCTGGGCATAGTGGCGCTCCTCGTAAGTCGCGCGCCCCCGATAATCCGCCTCGCAGACCAGCAGCATCCGTTCGAAACGCTCCGGACGGCGGCAGGCATCCGCCCCCTCCAGGACCTCCAGGATCGTGGCCGGGCGCAATTCATCGATCTTGTGAACCAGGCCGTGGTAGCGCGCGGCGATCACTGCCAGTTCGCGGTACCGATTCGGCACGCGCAGGCGATCGCACAGGGCGTGGATCAGGCTCACGCTGCGCTCCTCGTGGCCCTTGTGGCTGGGCAGGATCTCCGCGGGGGTGGTGCCCTTGCCCAGATCGTGACCCAGGGCGGCGAAGCGCACCTCGGGCTGGGGGGAGAGCCGGGCCGACATGTCCAGCACCATCATGGCATGGACGCCCGTGTCGATCTCGGGATGCCACTTGACCGGCTGGGGGACCCCCCAGAGACGGTCCACCTCGGGAAAGAGGCGGGCCAGGGCCCCGCATTGGCGCAGGACCGCGAAGAAGCGCGAGGGCCTTGGTGCGGCCAGGGCCTTGTCCAGTTCCTGCCAGACCCGCTCCGGCACCAGGGCGTCGACCTCCCCGGCAGTGACCATGGCCCGCATCAGGTCCAGGGTCTCGGGCGCGACACGGAAGCCCAGGTCGGCAAACTGAGCGGCGAAGCGTGCCACCCGCAGCAGCCGCACCGGGTCCTCGCTGAAGGCCGCCGAAACATGGCGCAGGACCCGGGCCTCCAGATCCGCCAGGCCGCCGAAGTAGTCGATGACCTCCCCCGCCTCATCCTCGGCCAGGGCGTTGATGGTGAGATCGCGCCGCCGCAGGTCCTCCCGCAGGGTCACCCCCGGGGCGGCATGCACGACGAAGCCCCGATAGCCGGGGCGGGTCTTGCGTTCGGTCCGCGCCAGGGCGTACTCGTCCTGGGTATGCGGATGGAGAAAGACCGGGAAGTCCGCCCCCACCTGCCGAAAGCCCAGGGCCAGCAACTGCTCCGGCGTGGCGCCGACCACCACGTAATCCCGTTCCTCGACCGGCCGCTGGAGGAGGCGATCCCGCACCGCGCCGCCGACGAGATAGGTCTCGAACCCCGACAGCATGTCTCAGCCCCCTCCCCCGGCACCGGGTCCGGAACTAGGGGCGGCACCGGAAACGGGGCCGGTACCGGGACTGGAGGAGGCGTCGTGAGCGGGGGCAGGACCGACGTCGAGGCCGGGGCTAAGATTGATGGAAGAACCCTGACCTTGGCCGGGACCGGCATTGGGGCCAAGGCCAGTATCAGGGCCGGCAATGGGGCCGTGACCCAAGCCGGGGGCAGCAATGAGCAGGGGCTCTCCCGGCGTGCGGGTTACCGTATCCGGCCACGAAGCGGATGGCGGATTGCCAGCCACCGGCCCCGGCCCCCCCGGGGGCTCCGCCGCCCTGCGGCCAAAGAGGCGGCCCAAGGCGCCAAAGACCCGTTTGATTCCCCGCCAGAGCTTGGGCAGAAGCCAGATCAGCAACAGAATGAAGGCCGCCAGCAGGGCGAGAAAGATCAGGGGATGGTTGATGGCGGCCAGGAGGCCAGCGACCACCGCCACGTCCTCGGCGAGGGAAGCACCCCAGTTGCTGAAGGGCTCGGGCGAGGTGTTGATGAGGACCCGGGCCCCGGCCTTGGCGGCATGGGTGGCCGCCGCCAGGCTGCCGCCCGCCAGCGCCGCCGCCAGTTCCGCGCCGGGGCCGATGTCGCCGACCGCCCCGGCGGCCAGCAGGGCCCCGGCCGGGATGCGGATGAAGGTGTGGAAGCCGTCCCAGACCGTGTCCACCCCGGGCGTCTTGTCGGCGAAGAACTCCGCCAGGTACATGAAACCCGCGACCATCATCACCAGGGGATCGCTGAGCACCTGGAGGCCCTCCGGGAGGTCCACGCGCCCGGTCAGGCCCAGAAAGCCCAGCACCAGAATGGCGGCGTAGAGATTGATGCCACTGGCCCAACCGGCGCCGAGGGTCAGGGCCAGGGTCTGGCTGATGTCTTCCATCGTTAGCTCCGCCTCCGCATAGGGAATGAAGCCATTATAGCCCCGCGCTGCCCGGGGCTCCGCTTAGCGTCCACCCGCTCCCGGAACAACCGAAAATTGGGTGGCGGAGAGTAGAATGACGCTTACTTTCCTCCACTCCAAGCTCCCGCTGGCAGGCCATCATGCGTTTTATCGTCTCGCTACTCCTGGCCTCTCTCCTGGTCTTCCTCTTTTGGCCCTACTACCACCTTTATCGGCTCGACGATGCCCTGGGCCGCCCGGACCCCGCCGCCCTGGCCCCCCTGGTCGATCTCGACGCCATCCGCGCCAACACCAAGGAGCGCCTGACCTGGGCCTTGGGCATGCGGGACGCCGCCGCCCCCGGGATGGAGCCCCTGCGCTGGCTGCAGCAAGGCCTGCAACGGGCCGGCGAGGCCGCCCTGGAAGATACCATCGACCTGGCCTGGGTCCAGACCCAGTTACGGGACGCGGTGTCCGCCACCACCGAGCGCCGACCCGCCTATCTGCTGGCCGCCGTCGATTTCGCCATGTTCGAGTCCTGGAACCGCTTCCTGGTCCGGCTTGGCCGCTTGGGCTATGGGGAAACCCACGTCCGGCTGCAACTGGAGGGTCTGACCTGGAAGGTCACCGACATCGTCCGCTGATCCCCTCCCGGGCCCACCAAGGGCCTTGCAGGCCCGGGGAGAAGCTCATTAAGTCGCCATCCCTGGCGACCCCCGGCGCTTCCGTGGCAACCCCTGGCCATAAAAGTGTTAGCCCCGGCGGGGAAAGTGCCAGCTAGCCACGGGTCAGTAGTTGACGTTGAAGGACGGCGGGCGGCCACCCCCTGGCCCTCCTCCCGACCCCCAAGGCGTCCCTGGACCAGTGCCGCCCTCTCCGCCCATCCCCGTCGGCTCGCCCCCGGTGCCGGGCGGCGGCTTGGCACCCGGACGGTTGGGCCAGGACTGTCCCGGAGCGGGCTTGGGGGCCGGGGCCTGCTGAGGAGCCGGGGCGACGACCGGCCGTGGTCTGGGCATCGTACCTGTGACGGGTGAAGGTCTGGGTCCTGGTACTGGGGCCTGAGTGACCGGAGCGGCACCCGGCCAGCCAGAGGGCGGCTTGCCCGGGTGCTGGAACTGGGGCGTAGGTGACGGCCGTCCCGTGTCGTGCGTCCAGGGTTGATAACCCTGGTTACCGGGTTTGCCTGGGCTCACCCCACCAACGGGCCTGGGTAGAGGGGCCGGACCTGAATCTTGTCCCTCTCCCAGGGCCCAGGGCAGGGTAACGCCGCCCGCTCCTGACACCGGGCGGGGCGGCGACCCACCGGATGGTCCGGACGGTGGACGCGCGCCAGGGGGCGGCTTGCCTTCTGACCAGGGACGATCCGCGGGAGGCGGTTTGCCTCCCGACCAGGGGCGGTCTGGAGGTGGCTTGCCCCCCGGCCAGGGACGATCGCCGGGCGGTGGCCGGTCATTAGGCCAGGGCCCGCCGCCACCCGGGAGTTTGGGTGGGGGACGATGATCGGGTGGCGGCCGGTCGTCTCCCGGACGGTGATCATCCCAATAAGGCTTGGGCTTGGGCCGCGGGGGCGGTGGCCTGGGAGGATGATGCCGATAGCTCTCCGGCGGGTAATAGCGCCGGTGATCATCATAGCGATACCAGGGACGTGGCCCCGGGTTGGACAGCACCACATAGGTGCCCAGTCCGCTGTAAAGATAGGTGGGCAGGACGGTGGTCTGGACCCAGGTCCCACCCGAGGGGTAATAGTAATAACCCCCCACGTTGTCATAGTAGATGCCCGAGGAAGGGTAATAGAGGTAGTCGTAACCCCCCGGCCCGTAATCGGGGTAGTAGGCCGTGGTTCCGACCACGCAGCCATTCAGCCCGATGATGGCCGCCAGGCTGGCCACGACCAGGAGACGACGAGTGACAGGCAGCTTGTTCATTGGGTTATTTCTTTCCTGACAAGGCGTTGTGACATCCAGAGCGATGCCTTGAGTATTTGTCCGGGGTCGCCGTACTGTCAAGACGCGCCCAACGAATCCCTATTGGAAGCACAATCTGGCTTCTAGGCCAGCACCGCCTGAGCGCGAAAGAGGCCGATCAGGGTCTTAGCGTCGGAGATCCGACCATCCCGACACCAGGTCAGGGCCTCACCCAGGGGCAGCCAATGGACCTCGATGACCTCCTCGTGCTCGTGGCCGATGGCGGTCGGGGTCAGGTTCCGCGCCAGATAGAGGTAGACCACCTCCGTCAGGATGCCAGGTGAACTGTGCATGAACCCTAGCTCCTGCCACGCGGCGGCCTCACGACCCGCCTCCTCCGCGAGTTCCCGCCGGGCCGTGTCCAGGGGCGGCTCACGGTTATCGATCTTGCCGGCAGGCAATTCCCACAGCCAGCCGCCCGTGGCATAGCGATATTGACGCAAGAGGCAGACCCGGCCGTCCGTGTCCAGGGCAACGATCGCGGCCCCCCCGGGGTGATGGACGATCTCCAGTTCCGCCTCGTGGCCATTGGGCAGGCGCACCCGCTCCTGGGTCAGGTGGATGATCCGCCCCTGGAACAGGGGGGCGACGGTTTCCGGGGCTGAGGTCGGCGGGGGCGGGGACATCGTCACGGACAGGCTCCAACTAAACAGGTGTTACCAAGGTCATGGCCCTGGCTCATTACACGACCGGGGATTGATACCCCCTAGGTCGATACGAGACTCGGGTTCATGTCCCCAACTCGGCACGCGACCCGGAATTCATGACCCGGGATCGGCAAGCAACTCGGTTTCGTTCTGAGTCAAGGGACGGGACAGCGCAGCGCCAGCCGCTCCCCCCGGCGGACGATGCGATAACCCTGCGCTTCCAGCGCCTGGCCATCGGCCTCCGAGGCATAGTGGTAGAGCACCAGGCGCTGCCGTTGTTCGCATTTGTACTCCCGGGCCAGGTCCTCGCACCCCGTGTGGGAGGGGTTGGGGCGGATACCGCAATCATGCAGGATAAACTCACCCTGGCTGGCATAGCGGTTAAGGATTTCCGGGATGGGTCGGGTATCCCCGGTAAAGAGGAAACGCCCCTGCAAGGCCAGGCCATAGGCACCGAGGTATTCGTGATGGCGGACGGGGAAGACGTTGAACAGCAGGTCCCGATGCCAGAAACGTTCCGTAACCGGGATCAGGTGAAAGACATCCCAGAAATTGCACCCGCCCTCCGCCAACAGATTGGGGTAATCCGCCAACCGGCGTTGCAGGACCGGGATGAGATCAACGGGGACAAAGAGCCGTGGCACCTCGATTGGTTCGGAGGCGGTCGCCAGGCGGTAAAAGAGCCCTTCCAGGCCACCGATGTGATCGAGATGGGCATGGGTGATAAAGAGGGCCGCGGGCAGGGTAGCGTAAACCTCCAGGTAGGCCGGCAGGGTATCCGGTCCACAGTCGATCAGCAGCCAGGGCTCGTCGTCCCGCTCCAGGACCGCCGCGGAAGATCCCAGACCGGGGGCATGGGCGTTACCGACGCCAAGGAAGCGCAGAGAAAAATCGGACATGACAGGTTCCCGGACATGACAGCTTGGCAGGGCCAGGCCTGGGCTGAACCCCAGGGCGCGAAGGCCGAGGTCTCATCAGGACCAGGCTGAACCGCTGGGGGTGGAGTAAACCAGGGTCTCATCAGGACCAGGTTGAGACCACGGCAATCATGGCATCGTCCGCGGCGCGGCACGCGGCCCCGGGCCGCATCATAACCGGACTGGGAGTCCGCCGCCCCCCCTGGCCGTCACATCCTTGTCACGGGATCTTCATACAATGGCGTCCTTGATTGAGACTCTTCGCGGCCTTCCCGCACCCGCGCTTCCGCGGCGCCTTTCCGGACCTTGAGTACCATGGCGACCATACTTATCGTCGACGACGAACCCGACATCCGTGAAGTCATCCGTTTTGCCCTGGAGGGTACGGGGTTTCGTGTCATCGAGGCGGGTCACGCCGACGAGGCACGCAAGCTGATGCAGTCCGAGGAGCCGGACCTCATCCTCCTGGACTGGATGCTACCCGGCCGCTCCGGTTTGGAACTGGCCCAGCAGCTTAAACAGAATCCCAAGAGTCGGGGTATCCCCATCATCATGGTCAGCGCCCGCGGTGAGGAGGAGGACCGCATCCGCGGCCTGGAAACGGGGGCCGATGACTATATCGCCAAGCCCTTCTCACCCCGGGAGATGGTGGCCCGGGTCAACGCCGTGCTGCGCCGCTCCCGACCCGAGGGGCCCACCGACCAGATCGAGATCGGCGGCCTGCGTATCGACAGCGTCAGCCACCGTGTCACGGCCCAAGGCCAACGGATCGAAGTCGCCCCCACCGAGTTCCGCCTGCTCCATTTCCTCATGAGCCATGCCGAGCGGGCCTTCACCCGCTCCCAACTCCTGGATCAGGTCTGGGGCGAGCAGATCTACGTCGAGGAACGGACGGTGGACGTCCATGTCCGTCGCCTGCGCAAGGCCTTGGAGGAAACCGGCCACGACAACCTGCTGCAAACGGTGCGGGGCGTGGGGTACCGCTTCTCCGACAAACCCTGACCGCGTTGGCGCCCGGCCCTCACGCCGGGCCACTCACGAGCTTCAACCCATCGCCAACCGATCGCCAACTGCCGATCGCCAACCGCTTGTTACTCCCGAAGGCGCTACCTACAATGGGCCCCTTTTTTACCCCTGGCCCAACCCCATGCGCACCTCCCGCTTCCCCCTGCAGACCCTCAAGGAGACCCCCGCCGACGCGGAGGTGGTCAGTCACCGGCTGATGCTGCGGGCGGGCATGATCCGCAAGCTGGCGGCGGGCCTCTACACCTGGCTGCCCCTGGGGCTGCGGGTGCTGCGCAAGGTGGAGCGCATCGTTCGCGAGGAGATGGACCGCTCCGGGGCCCTGGAGGTGCTGATGCCGGCGGTGCAGCCGGCGGAGCTGTGGCAGGAGTCCGGGCGCTGGGAGCAATACGGCCCCGAGCTGCTGCGCCTCAAGGACCGCCATCAGCGGGAATTCTGTTTCGGTCCCACCCACGAAGAGATCATCACCGACCTGGCGCGTCGTGAGTTGCGCAGCTATAAGCAGTTGCCGGTGAACTTCTACCAGATCCAGACCAAGTTCCGCGACGAGATCCGCCCTCGCTTCGGGGTCATGCGGGCGCGGGAGTTCCTGATGAAGGATGCCTACTCCTTCCACCTGGACCACGACTCCCTGGCGGAGACCTACCAGGTGATGCACGCCACCTACAGCCGTATCTTCCAGCGCTGTGGCCTGGACTTCCGCCCGGTGCAGGCGGACACGGGGTCCATCGGCGGCCGTGCGTCCCATGAATTCCACGTCCTGGCGGACTCCGGTGAGGACGCCATCGTCTTCTCCGACGCCAGCGATTACGCCGCCAACATCGAACTGGCGGAGGCCCTGCCCCTGGCGGACCGCCTGCCGGCGCCGACCGAGGACAAACGCCTGGTCGACACCCCGAACGCCAAGACCATCCAAGAACTGGTGGCGCAGTTCGGCCAGCCCATCGAGCGCACCATCAAGACCCTGGTGGTGGCCGCCGCTCCCGATCCGGGCAGTGCAACCCCTGGCGCCGCCAACCCTACTCTCGGGTCGGCGAGCTCGTCGCAGGGTGCGCCAGCCTCGCACGGAGAAGCCGGCACCCCGTCGGGTGCAGCGGCCGCTCCCACCGGCCCCAATGCCGGCGCGCCCCAACTCATCGCCCTGCTGGTGCGGGGCGACCACGAGCTCAACCCCATCAAGGCGGAGAAGCTGCCCCAGGTGGCCAAACCCCTGCGCATGGCCACCGAGGAGGAGATCCGCGCCGCCATTGGCGCCGGTCCCGGCTCCCTGGGTCCCCTGGGCTTGCCCATTCCTTGCATTGCCGATCGCACCGTGGCGGTGACCGCCGATTTCAGCGCCGGGGCCAATGAGGATGGCAAGCACTGGTTCGGCCTCAACTGGGGCCGGGACCTGCCCCTGCCGCCCGTCGCCGACCTGCGCAGCGTGATCGAGGGTGATCCCAGCCCGGACGGCCAGGGCCGCCTGACCATCGCCCGCGGCATCGAGGTCGGGCACATCTTCCAGCTCGGCCAGAAATACAGCGAGGCCCTCAAGGCCACGGTCCTGGACGAGTCCGGCCGTGCCCTGACCCTGGAGATGGGTTGCTACGGCATCGGCGTCTCCCGGGTGGTCGCCGCGGCCATCGAACAGCATCACGACGAGCGCGGCATCCTTTGGCCGGATGGCATCGCCCCCTTCCAGGTCGCCCTGGTGCCCATGAAGCTGCACAAGTCCTACCGGGTGCGGGAGGCGTCTGAAGCCCTCTATCAGGAACTGACCGCCGCCGGCATCGAGGTGCTGTTCGACGATCGGGACGAGCGCCCCGGCTTCATGTTCGCGGACATGGAACTGATCGGCATCCCCCACCGCCTGGTGGTGGGCGACAAGGGCCTCGATCAGGGCGTCCTGGAATATAAGGGCCGCCGCGACGCGGATTTGACCCTGGTGCCGATCGCCGAGATCCTGCCCTTCCTGCGGGAGCGCCTCACCGCGCTGGATACCGGCTCGCCGGGGGCGTCATTCGCCCGCCCGCTCGCCGGTTAATCCTCATTCACCCCGCGCCCTGGTGGGTCGCCCGCATCGCCATGCCGGACGCCCTTCCGCCAGGGCCCTAACCCCAGGACACGCCCACCATGCGTCAGGAAGCCTTCAGTTACGAACAACTGCTGCAATGCGGCAGAGGGGAGATGTTCGGTCCCGGCAACGCCCAATTGCCGACGCCCAACATGCTCATGCTGGATCGTATCGTCCGGATCAATGACCAGGGCGGTGCCTATGGCAAGGGCGAGATCCTGGCGGAACTGGATATCCACCCCGGCCTCTGGTTCTTTGACTGCCATTTCCCCGGAGATCCGGTCATGCCGGGCTGTCTGGGGCTGGACGCCACCTGGCAACTGGTCGGCTTCTTTCTGGGCTGGATCGGCAACCCCGGTCGCGGCCGGGCCTTGGGGGTGGGAGAAGTGAAATTCACCGGCCAGGTCCTGCCGACGGCGAAGAAGGTCACTTACCAGATTGATATGAAGCGGGTCATCGCCCGTAAACTGGTGCTCGGCATCGCCGATGGCAGCGTCGCCGTGGATGGGCGGGAGATCTACACCATGAAGGACCTGCGGGTGGGACTCTTCACCAGCACCGAGGGGTTCTGACGGCGCATTAATTACCCGCAGGGATCGCGTTGGTTCGGGTACCACAACCAGGTCAATGACCGGTAAGTTGGGAGGTCAGGACGGAGAGGAGCATCCCTGCCTCCCGCTCCGCCCCCGTTCGAAACTAACCGCCCAGTTTCTCTTTGAGCATGGCCGCCAGGCGCTTGGGCGGGACGTAGCCGGGGATCATCTCGCCATTTTCCAGGACGATGGCCGGCGTGCCGGAAACCCCCATCTGTTCACCCATCTCCAGGTGCTCCTTGACCGGATTGGCACACTTCTTGTCCGGGACCGACTTGCCGGCCTTGGCATCGGTCATGGCCGCCCGGCGATCATCGGCGCACCAGACGGACACGGCCTTGTCGAAGGAGGGGGAACCCACCCCCGCCCGGGGGTAGAAGAGATACTGGACTTTGATCCCTTCGGCGTTGTAACCGGCGATGTCGCCATGCAGCTTGCGGCAATAACCGCAGTCGATATCCGTGAAGACTGTGACCGTATAGGTGGGCTTGCCCTCGGGGGCAAAGACGATCATCTGGTCCTCGCCCAACTTGCTGATCGCCGCCGCTCGGTCCTTGGCCTCCTTCTGGCGCGCCTGTTCCAGGCGGGGTGAGGTTTCCGTCAGGTCTTCCTTGGTGGTCAGGTCAATCATCCGCCCCTGGACCATGTAACGGCCATCCTTACTGACATAGAGCACATCGGTGCCGATCAGGACCTCGAAGAGCCCGGGCACTGGGGTCTCGTGGACGCTGTCGACCTCATAGTCGGGCAATATCTGCGCCAGGCTCTTTTTGATGGCGGCCGGGTCCGCCGCGGCCTGGGCGGAGCTCAGGGATAGCAGGGCGGCGGCCAGCAGGGTCTTGCCGGAGGCCGGGATCTTGGCATTCATTCGCATCACTTGATCTCTGAAGTCAGTCTCTGAAATTGGTGTACTTGAGGGGCAATCCCCAATCGCCCTCGCGCAACAGCGCGATGGCGGTCTGCAAGTCGTCGCGGCTCTTGCCCGACACCCGCAATTGATCGCCCTGGATCTGGGCCTGAACCTTGAGCTTGCCGGTCTTGAGGGCCTTGATCATGTCCTTGGCCGTCTCCGTGGCGATACCCTGCTTGAGGCCCACCTCCTGTCGGGCGGCGCTCAGGCTGGTGGTGGGTTCCTTGACATCCAGGCTACCGATGTCGACCCCGCGTTTGACCAACTTCTGGCGGAGAATATCCATCATCTGCCGCAACTGGAATTCCCGTTCCGTGCTCAGCTTGATCACCTCGCCGGCCAGCTCGAAGCTTGCCTTGATGCCCTTGAAGTCAAAGCGGGTGCCGACCTCGCGATTGGCCTGATCCACGGCATTGCGGACCTCCTGCAGGTCCACTTCCGAAACCACGTCGAATGACGGCATCTCGCTTCTATCCTCGCTGCGTCGGTCGGTTGGTGGCGATGTCCCTGACCAGGGCTGGCGCCCTCCCCTACCCAGCCCGGGCTGAAGGTTGCCAGGGGTTGGGGCGGGAAGCGGGTGCGGGACATGGCGACCAAAGGGTTGCTCGATCAAAGGATGGCTACATTAGAGCATGGGCTGTCGCATTGCCAGCCTGGAACCCATGCCTGGAACCGGTACCCCCGCCGAGCGGCTACCGGCCCCCTTTGCGACCGCGACAGGGGTACTCTCTTACCCCCGCGGATGGTGCCTGGCGTGGAGCTGCTTCAGGCGCTCCCGGGCGACGTGGGTATAGATCTGGGTCGTGGACAGGTCGCTGTGGCCCAGCAGCATCTGCACCACCCGCAGGTCGGCGCCGTGGTTGAGGAGGTGGGTGGCGAAGGCATGGCGCAGGGTATGGGGCGACAGCTCCTTGTGGATGCCAGCTTCAAAGGCGTAGCGCTTGATGAGCTGCCAGAAGGCCTGCCGGGTCATGTGGTCGCTGCGGCTGGTGGGAAAGAGGTAGTCGCTGAGGCGCCCCCCCAGCAGGTCCTGGCGGGGACCCCGGGCGAAGTCCGCCAGCCAGGCGATGGCCTCCTCCCCCAGGGGCACCAGCCGCTCCTTGCCGCCCTTGCCCATGACGCGCACCAGGCCCTGGGTCAGGCTGACCTGCCCGGGCTGGAGGTCCACCAGTTCGGAGACGCGCAGGCCGGTGGCGTAGAGGACCTCCAGCATAGTGCGATCCCGATGGCCCCGGGAGTCCTGGGTGTCCGGGGCTGCCAGCAGCCGTTCCACCTCGGCCTCCGTCAGGGTCCGCGGCAGGGGGCGACCCAGGCGCGGGGCGTCGACCCGGGCGCTGGGGTCCTCGCGGATGGTGCCGAGGCGCAGCAGGTACTGGTAGAACTGGCGCAGGCAGGACAGGCGCCGCGCCGCGGAGCGGGGCTTGATGCCCTGCTGGGCGAGCAGGGCCAGGTAGTCCAGGACCTCCAGGCGCGAGGCCTGGGCCAGACCCACACCCTGGCGGTTCTGGTCCAGCCACCCGACGAAGGCGCGCAGGTCAGCCTGATAGGCCGCCAGGGTATTGGCGCTCAGCCCCCGCTCCAGCCAGAGGGCGTCGGCGAAGGCCTCGATGAGGGCGAGGTCGGCGTCAGCCATCAGTCATTCCCAATGCCTGGTCACGCCCGTCTTTTCCGGGGTGGGAGACCACCGGCGGCTGCGCCGCAAGCAGTTTCACTGGCAGCGGCCCCCTGGGGCCCCTAGGCCTTTGCTGACCCAGGCTGACGGGGCCGTCCCTCATGCCTCGGCCCAGGGCAGGGCCTCGTTGCGGCAGCGGACGCGGGTGTAGTGCCCCTTCTCCAGGTGCAGGGCCGTGAAGTGGCCTCGGTTGGCGCACCCGGTATCCAGGGGGTGGACGCGGTGCCGCTCCGGGCGTTTGTGGCCCTCGCGTTCGAGGCCGGCCCAATGGCCAAAGAGGATGGGGACGGTGGCGCTGGCGCGGCCCGGGACCAGGAACCAGGGCAGGGAGCGCTTGGCGCCCTTGAGGCGGCGCCGCTCGCCCGTCAGGTCGAGCCGCCCGGCGGCGTCGCACCAGCGCAGTTGGGTGAAGCAATTGGCGATATACCGCAGGCGGTCCCAGCCCTGCAGGTCGTCGCGCCAGCGCCAGGGCTTGCCAGGCCCCAATTCGCGCAGCAGCTCCGCATGGGAAGGGTTCTGCAGCAGGGACTCGATCTCGGCGGCCCGGGCCTTGGCGGTGGCCAGGTCCCACTGGGGGGGCAAGCCGGCATGGATCATGACGAAGTTTAGTTGCTCGTCATGCCAGAGCAGGGGCTGATGGCGCAGCCAGAAGAGCAACTCCTCGCGATCGGGGGCCTCAAGGATGCCGCCCAGGGTGTCCTTCCGGCCCGCGCTCCAGGCCCCGGCGGCGGCGGCGAGCAGATAGAGGTCGTGGTTACCAAGGACGGTGATGGCGGCCGGCCCCAAACTGCGCACGAAGCGCAGCAGGCCCAGGGAGTTGGGGCCGCGGTTGACCAGGTCGCCGGTGAACCAGAGGCGATCCACGGCGGGGTCGAAGTCGAGGCGGTCAAGCAGGCGCAGCAGGTCGTCGAAGCAGCCCTGGACATCGCCGATGGCGTAGGTGGCGCCGGCGTCGGTCTCTGGGCTGGCGTCACCGGTATAGCCATCCGGGGCCAATCCCGGGTCTTGTGCAGTATCCAGGACTTGGGCGGTGTCCCTGATTTGGGCGGTATCCAGGACTTGGCCGGTACCCTGGCTCATCGCTTCGCTCATGGCAGCCTCCCCGCCGCCGCGCCCTCGTGGCGCAGCAGCCAGCGTTTGACCGCCAGGCGTTTGCCGCCCCGCTCCCCGGCAAAACCACCCAGGCCGTCCCGGGCCACCACCCGATGACAGGGCACGGCGATCAGACAGGGGTTGGCGCGACAGGCGCCGCCGATGGCCCGGGCGCTGGTGCCGAGTTCCCGGGCCAGTTCGCCATAGGTCCGGGTGGACCCTGGCGGGATGGCCCGCAGCGCCTGCCAGACGCGGTGCTGGAAGGGGGTCCCCGCCAGGGCCAGGGGCAGATCCAGTCCCGCCCGGCCATCGCGAAAATACCGCGCGAGGGCGGCGCGGATGGCCGCCGGCAGGGGTGAGGCGGTGAGCCGTTCCTCATCCGGGGTGTCCGGGGCATAGAGCAGGTCTAGGCGAAGCAGACATTCCCCCGCCCAGGCCACCTCCAGAATTCCCACCGGGGTCTCCACCCTCTCCGATCCACTGACTTCCTGACTCATGCCCGCCCGGCTCATTTGCGCCCACCACCCAACCGGGCGGCGATATCGGACCGCGCCTGGGCGAGGATGGAGTCGCGGTCGATGCCGTCGAGGATGGCGCGGATGACCTGCTTGGGCCCCTTCTCGCCCCAGGACTTGCCGTGGGCCAGGAACTCCTCCGCCGCCTGCCCGACGACATAGGTCGCGTAGTAGGCCACCGCCCCTTGGGCGCTGCCGGTGATCAGGGTGGAAAGGCCCCAAGTCCCCAGCTTGAGGACGGTGGAGAGCAGATTCACCGCCCAGACGGTCCCCATGAGCAGGGCCATCTGGCCGGCGATGGTCCGCACCAGGTCCGCCGCCTCGCCCTTGGAGATAGGCAGGCCATAGAGCTTGGAGAGATGGACGATCATGCTGGCGTCCACCGCCAGGGCCGCGAGCAGATCGGCGATGGGCACCGGGTTGAGGGCCACCGCCACGCCCTTGGCGATGCAATAGTTGCGGATCAGGACCGCCCCCACCTTGCGCTTGGCTGCCAGGATGCGCCGGCCGACCTGGTCGCTGAGATTGCTGGCGAAGAGGCTGGCGTTGAGGGCCGCCAGGGTCTCGCCCTCCGCCTCCAGCAATTCCCAGAGGCGCGTCTTGAGGGCGGCGATGTCCGCTTCCGGCTGGCGGAGCATCTCGGTCTCCCGGCCCTGGGCATCCACCAGGATGACCAGCCGTTCCGCGGGCATGGCGCTGATGCCGACGATGTTCCGGCGGTCGATGAAACCGGCGGTGTGGCGGCGCAGGGAGGCGAACAGCAGATCGCGCTCCTCCCGCGTATAGCGATCGATCTTGTTGAACACCAGGATGGTCGGTCGCTGCAGGGCCACCAGGACCCGCAGGGCGCGGATCTCGGTCTCGGTGAGGTCGCCGTCGACGATGAACAGCACCAGATCGGCGCGGCTGGCGACCTCCTGGGCCAGGCGCTCCCGTTCCTCCCCCCGGACCTCGTTGAGGCCCGGGGTGTCGATGAGATAGACCCCACCGCTTTCGTACTCCTCCCAGCGGCCCATCTGGGTGCCCTTGGTCTCGCCGTGGAGGGGACTGGTGGTGAAATGGCGCTCGCCGAGGAGGGCGTTGAGGGTGGCGGACTTACCGACGCTGACCCGGCCGAAAACGGCGATGTGGATGTGGCCCTGCTCCAGCTTGGCGAGCATGGCCTCCACCTGGCGGTAATCCTCCGCTAGGGCCTCCCGCACCTCCGGGGGGATGCGTGGATCGGCGACTAGCTCGCGCAGACTCTCCCGGGCTAGGTCCAGGTGACCCGGCTCCCCCTCCCCGCCCGGGGGTTTGGGAGCAGCCGGCGAGCCGCCTGAAATGGCCGCCAGCCGTTCCAGCTCCCAGCCGTCGGGTTGATCGCCGCGCGGGGGGCCGGCCGGTTGGCTGGCCTGCTCGCCAGTCGGGGCAACCTCCGGCCCCGCCTCCCCCTCAAGCCCCAGGCTTTTTTTCCAGTCCCGGCCGATCCGCGCGAGCGACTTCCAGGGCAAGTCGGGCAAAGCGTCGTGCACGCGCTTCGAGATTTTCACTCAGGCTCTCCTCAAAGACTTGGGCCGCCTGGGCGGGCCGCAGAGCCCCCCGGGATTCCAGAGACTGGGCCACCGCCTTGCCCAGGGCCTCGAAGATCATGCCATAGGCCACCGCCTGGGCCAGGCCGCCGACCAGGGTGCCCACGCCGGGGAAGGCCTTGAGGGCGTTGCCGGCCACCGCCAGGATGATGGTGGCATGGCGGGCGACCCGCTTGCGTGCCAGTTCCAGCAGCAGGTCGGTATCCATCTCCCGCACGGGTACCTGGTAGAGGGCCGACAGCTCCTTGACCAGGGAGACGCCCAGATACCCCTGGATGATGAGATCCGAGCCCGGCGCCACTGCCGCCATGGCGCCGATCATAGCCTTGCGGGAATAGGAAACGGTCAGTTCCTGAGCGCGCTGTGTACGATGGGCCCGCTCCGCCTCGTCCAGGCGCCTCGCCACCAGGACAAAGACGCTGGTGTCGCACAGCTTTTCCAGAACCGCCGGGTCCTCGTCCAGATGCCGTTGCAGGGCCTCGCGCAGGTCATCCACTCGGGGCGACAGGTCCCGGACCTCGGTCCGTTCCATGCCGTCCGGACCGACCACCAGGACCTCCCGGCGCCCCCCCGCCTGGACGGCCACCAGGTCTACCCGGCGCCTGGCACCGCGCCGACGCCGGCCCTGGCCCTGGCCCGCGTCCGGGCTGACGCCCTCCGCCAGCCGCTCGCTGAGCCGGTCCTGCAGCAGATCCAGTTCCTCGCGCCGGTAGCGGTCGGTCTTGTTGAGGGCGACGATCAGGGGCTTGCCGAGTTCCCGCAGGGCCTGGAGTTCCTGATACTGGGTACGGCTCAGGTCCCCGTCGCAGACATAGACCACCAGGTGGGAGCGCAGGGCCTCGGCCCGAGCCATGTCGTCGAGCCCCTGGCCGACCTCGTTGGTGCCGGGCATGTCGGTGAGGATCAGCTCATCACTACTGGGGCTGTGCCAGGCATAGGCGGCGATCTCGCGGGTGGTGCCACCCACGGCGCTGGTCTCCAGCACCGCCTCCGGCAGTAACGCCTTGATCAGGCTTGACTTGCCACTGCTGATCTCGCCAAAGAAGCTGACATGGATGCGGCCCGCCGCCTTGCGCTGCTGCAAGAGGGCCAACTCACGGCGGACGGCGGCGATATCCATGCCGGCGGCGGCGTCCTCCTCCAGCCGCCGTTCGAGGGCCTCCCGGTCCAGCGGTGGCTCACGGGTAGCGGGGCCAGGACGGCGGGAGCGCAGCAAGCGCCACAGGGCATAGCCCCCCGCCGCCAGGACGCCCAGGAGGGCCAGGCCGTAGAACCAGAAGACCCAGGCCGGCAAGCGCTCCAGACCCTGCCAGACCGACAGGATCTGATCGGTCAGGGACAGCAGGACCCAGAGGATCAACAGCGTCAGGAGTGCGATCCCCAGGCCGAGGGCGATGCGGATCAGTCGGGAAGCGCTCGGCGGCGAACTCACGGGTGTTGTCTGAGGACCGGTCGGATCGGGAAGGGGACGGGCATTATACAGGTAGCCAGGCCCGTCACGGCCTGGCCTACCAGGCGGGTTCGGGCAGGATGTGGACCAACTCGGCATCCCGAGCCCACATCCCACATCCCAGAGCCCAGAACCCAGAACCCAGAACCCAGAACCCAGAAAGGGGGCAAGAAAAGACAAGACAAGGCAAGACAAGGCTTGGTGAGTCTCCTCCTGGGTGAGACGGACAACGCCAAGGCGTCGGGTATACTTTGCCAACCCGCAACACCAGCGAGATTCCTCCGTCTGCCGTGAACCCTGCCCCTTCTTCCTCCCGTTTCTGGGAAACCACCCCGCTGAACGACATGAGCCCTGAACAGTGGGAGGCCCTGTGTGACCGTTGTGGCAAATGCTGCCTGGAAAAACTGGAGGAGGAAGAGACAGGCCGGATCTTCTACACCAACGTGGCCTGCAAACTCCTGGACCCGGACACCGGGACTTGTCGTAATTACGCCAATCGCTCACGCCTGGTGCATGATTGCATCGAACTCACCCCGGCGACCATCGCCTACCCGCGCTGGCTCCCCGCAACCTGCGCCTACCGCATCCTGCGTCAGGGCGACCCCTTGCCCGACTGGCATCCTCTGCTTAGCGGCGACCCCGACTCCGTCCACCGCGCCGGTCATTCCGTCGCCGGCCGGGTCATTCCCCCCGATCAGGCCGGACCCCTGACCCATCACCTTATCGCCTGGATCGAGTAGGCCCCGCCCGGCCCGGGGCGCTGGCTCCCCCCTGCCCCGCCTCCCGAATTTAGGTTGCCGGCGAAATGTCCGCGCTGTGGGTCAGAGAGTTCGGATCCAATCGGGTGTGCGGATGCCCGCGTTGGGATCGCAGGAGTGGTTGGTGCGGACTTCCGGTTGTCATATGATTTTTGATTTCAGAGGAAAACGCTCCGGGTGTTCAATAATCTCCTCAGTCAAATCAATATCCAGATCGGGCCAATAGAAATGGCCAGGCGATTGCTCTTCAACATTTATAATTGATTTTACAGTTTGCTCCTTAAACCATGGAAAATCATCGTATGACATAAATAGCTCTTTGTCATGGGAAAGCAGCCATACACCGTGGGCTGATATATTTGACACTTCAACTTCCGAAATGCTTTTGCCATGCATCAATGAGTTCATTGTAATTCACCTCGATAAGCGACTCGATTTGCTTCAATTGCTGTCGTGAATATTTGTAATTCTTTGCAAGCTCAACCTCTGGATCAAGCCAAAATTTAGCCTCGCCATCTCCTGAGATTACATGAACATGCATTCTTTCTTCCTCACTTGAGAAGAAGAAAAAGCGGAATCCATCTTCTTTGAATACAGTAGGACTCATAATCGCCTTCAGTAATTCACAGCCGATACAGGTAATATCGTGCTACGCACAAGTCCACGTCGCGCAATATCTCAGGGCAACCATGGCTCGTCAACCCCAGCCCTCACGCAACACCATGCCAATCTCCACACCAGGTTGCGAGACCCACTCACAACCGAATGGGACCACTACCTCTTTGTCTTGGGGGCCACGCGGGACAGGAAGCTGCCGCCCCCTGCCCCCCCCTCTATGCCCGAGATGCCTTGCTCCAGCACTTGGCAAAGGGCACCTTTGCAGCAGTCGTGAGGTCCATGCGCTCGTTGGTAGGGTCTGATGGTTGGGTCTGCTGGGAGGCTCTTGACCGATCTTCCAACGCCGGCTAGGGTCAGATTTCAGCCTGCCCTGAGCTTGCGGTAGCGCCAGGAGCGATTGGGTTTCCTATCCGTTGAAGTCATGAATAAATCGCATCCATTGTCGGAACATGCCCGCTACCGATTATTCCTGGGGAGCGTTTCGTTATTGTATTTTCTGCCGTCCTTTGACGGCACGCGACTCATGATCTCCCTGCCCGTGATGGCGGAATATTTTGCCGTCGGCACGGGCATGACCACCTGGGTGGTGGTCTCCTATCTGCTGGCGGCCACCTCTTCCATGCTGCTTTTCGGCCGATTGTCCGACGTCCTCGGCATCCGGGCAACGATCAAAACGGGACTCCTGATTTTTGCGTTTTTTTCGTTTCTATGTGCCATAGCGGATCATCTGCTTTGGCTGATCATCTGCCGCTTCATTCAGGGATTGGGCGGAGCGATGATTGTCGTCGCGGCATTTTCGGCCATTTCCCGCTACCTCCCGGTAAATCAGGCCACCAGCGGATATGCGGTCATGAATATGACGTCCGCGGTTTCGCTAACCCTCGGCGCACCCATCGGCGGCTTGATCACCCAATATCTGGGCTGGCATTGGAATTTTTACCTGAACATCCTGCTGGTAATAATCATCTACGCCACCGCGCTGAGAAATCTACCCGCGGATGAAAGGCTACCCAATTTTAAAGCAGCAATTGATTGGGGCGGCGTCATTTCCGGATTTCTGAGCCCGTTCTTCTTTATGCTCTTTCTGAGCTTTTCCAAAGAACTTGGACTCCAGTCAATACTCCTGTGGTCGATGCTGATTTTGTCCATCTGTTCCGCCATATTCTTTATCTGGTGGGAGAGTCGTATCGTAAATCCGCTAGTTGATATCAAGCTGTTCCGAATTGAAGGGTTGGGACTTATTCTGATTCCGGTCATCATCCCCATTATTTTACAGGGCGGCCACACCTTTTTAATGCCTTTTTACTTTGACGACATCAAGGCACTGAGCATAACTGATTACAGCATGCTGCTCATGATTTACTCACTCATTTTCATGCTGGCCGGCTTGGCAGGCCCACGGTTGATGGGGCATTATCAAATCAAAACCATTGGGACCATTGCCTTTATTTTCATGATGGCAGCCTGCGCTTTAATGTTTTTTGGCCTGCACACGGAGCAATTGATCGTTCCCATCGCCTATCTGGTGCTGATGGGACTGGGTTTCGGGATCTATAACGCACCCTCCACCTCGTCCGTCATGGCGCTCATACCAAAGGAGCATAAAGGCGTTTTTTCCGGAATCTATCAGATCATCATTCGTTCTTCTCTAGCGATGGGCATTGTTTTTTTTGAGACCCTATACTCCGCGGGAACCGGCGATTTCAGCGAAACGTTGCAGGATGAATCCAGCGTCGGTGCCGATCAATTGCAAGCTTTGCATGCGGCTTACCGCTCGGCATTTGCCGCGGGATTCCTGTTGATCGGCGCGGCACTCATTTTTCTCCACGGGGCGGTTCGGCGGGTGCCGACAAGCCCGCATGACCGGGCGGATCAGGGCACGGCATGACCTGCCAGCGCCACCGATGAAGTCTGAAATTTTTCGACCCCGCATTTTCATTGACAAAAATCAATGTCAACGGCGGCCTATAATATAAGAATTTCAGCATGTTCTAGGACACTAAAGTTGCTGCGCCCGATGAAATCCGCCGTTCCGCTGTCCCTTTCCTTCTGCCCCGCCCGCCTGGATGCGATCCAGAGTGCCTCCGGCCTGATCCTGGCCCTGTTCATGTGGCTGCACATGCTCTTCGTCTCCAGCATCCTGCTGGGCAAGGAGGCCTTCTGGACGGTTGCCCGCTTTTTCGAGGGCTATTTCATCTTGGGCCGGCCCTTCCCGCTCCTGGTGTCCCTGATCGTCGCGGCCATCCTGGCGCTGGTGGTGCTGCACGCCGTCCTGGCCCTGCGCAAGTTTCCCGCCGACTGGCATCAGTACCGGACCTTCTGGCGCCATGCCCACCGCTTTCCCCATAGCGACACCCGGCTGTGGCTGTTACAGGTGATCACCGGCTTCGCCCTCTTCTTCCTCGCCCCCGCCCATCTCTACCAGATGATGGCGCACCCGGAGATGATCGGCCCCTATGCCTCCGCTGACCGCGTCTGGAGCGGCCATTTCTGGCCCCTCTATCTGCTGCTGCTCGTCGCCGTGGAGTTGCATGGCGGTATCGGCCTCTATCGCCTGGCCCTCAAATGGGGCTGGTTCATGGGCAAGGACCCGGCCCGGTCCCGACAACGCATGAAGCGTGGCAAGTGGATCTTGACCGGCCTCTTCATTGGCGTCGGCCTCCTGGCACTGGGGGCCTACATCTGGATCGGCATTCAGCATGCCGACCGGGTCGGGGAGCGCTACACCCCGGAATGGGCCAAAACCGAAACGGCGGATGAGACACCCCTTCAGCCCGGTCCCCTCCTCGGCAGCGATGCGCGATTTGCCGCCTTGGCCGACCCTGGCCACCCCAGCAGCATCCAGCCGGCGGCGGAGGCCCGGCCATGAAGATCTTCTACACCGACGTCCTGGTCATCGGCGGCGGTCTTGCCGGCCTGCGCACCGCCGTGGGGGTCAGGCGCCGCGGTCTGGACACCCTGATCCTTTCCCTGGTCCCGCCCAAACGCTCCCACTCGGTGGCGGCCCAGGGGGGCATGCAGGCCAGCCTGGCCAATGGGGTCAAGAGTCTCGGCGACAACGAGGAGGTCCACTTCCAGGACACGGTGCGCGGCAGCGACTGGGGCTGCGACCAGGTGGTGGCGCGCCTCTTCACCCACATGGCCCCCAAGGCGGTGCGGGAACTGGCGGCCTGGGGGGTGCCCTGGAGCCGGGAGCGCCAGGGTGAGCGCCAGGCCTTCATCAATGGCGAGGCGGTGAGCTTCCAGGTCCCGTCCCAGGCCCATGGCCTCATCGCCGCCCGGGACTTCGGCGGCACCAAGAAGTGGCGCACCTGCTACACCTCGGACGGCACCGGCCACGCCATGCTCTTCGCCGTGAGCGACCAGGCCATCGCCGCCGCCATCCCGGTCCACGAGCGCCAGGAGGCCCTGGCCCTGATCCACGACGGCGACCGCTGCCAGGGGGCGGTGGTGCGGGACCTGGTGACCGGGGAGTTGCGCGCCTATCTGGCACGGGCGACGGTCATGGCCACCGGCGGCTTCGGCCGCATCTGGGGGGTCTCCACCAACGCCATCATCAACGAGGGCATCGGTCAGGCCATCGCCCTGGAGACCGGGGTGGCGCGGCTGGCCAACCTGGAGGCGGTGCAGTTCCACCCCACCGCCATCGTCCCCGCCGGTATCCTGGTCACCGAGGGTTGCCGCGGCGACGGCGGCCTGCTGCGGGATGTGGACGGCCACCGCTTCATGCCCGACTACGAGCCGGAGAAGAAGGAGCTGGCCTCCCGGGATGTGGTCTCCCGGCGCATGGCGGAGCACATGCGCAAGGGCAAGGGGGTCAAGGGCCCCTTCGGTGACCACCTGTGGCTGGATATCAGTGTCCTCGGCCGCGCCCACATCGAGAAGAACCTGCGCGAGGTCAAGGAGATCTGCCAGTACTTCCTGGGCATCGACCCGGCGGTGGATTTCATCCCGGTCCGCCCCACCCAGCATTATTCCATGGGTGGCATCCGCACCGACCATCGGGGCCAGAGCCCCTGGCTCCAGGGCCTGTTCGCCTGCGGCGAGGTCGCCTGCTGGGATCTGCATGGCTTCAACCGCCTGGGAGGCAACTCGGTGGCGGAGACGGTGGTGGCGGGGATGCTGGTGGGCGAATACGTCGCCGACTTCTGCGCCTCCCCCGGCGGTCAGATCCAGATCTCCACCGGGCTGGCGCGGGACTTCCTGCGCCGCGAACAGGCCCACCTGGACCACCTGCTGGCGGGACCGGGTCAGGAGGACGCCATCGCCATCCGCCAGGCCATGGAGCGGGTGATGACCGACCGGGTCGGCCTGTTCCGCAAGGGGCCGGACCTGGAGGCGGCGGTGACGGAGCTGCGGGAGCTGCTGGTCCGCGCCCGGCGGCTGGGGGTGCGCAACCCCCACCCCGGCGCCAATCCGGAGCTGGTCCTGGCCTACCGCCTGCCACGGATGCTGAAGGTCGCCCTGGGCGCCGCCCTGGGGGCCCTGGCCCGCACCGAAAGCCGCGGCGCCCACTATCGGGAGGATTACCCGGGCCGCAACGACCGCGACTGGCTCAAGCGTACCCTGCTGCACTGGCCCGAGGGCAGCGACCTGCCGGTCCTGGAGTATGAGCCTCTGGAGGTCAGAGCCATGGAACTGCCACCGGGTTTCCGCGGCTACGGCGCCCGGGACATCCGCGATCATCCCGACACTGCCCACCGCCAAGCGGAGGTGGATGCCTTGCGCGGCGTTGGGGGTGAGGGGGACATGTCCATCACCCAGGTCGACGGGGTGCCATCACTTCAGGAGCGGCTCATGCCCTTCCACCACCTGCTCCCCGCCCGTTACCAGGGTCCCAATACCCGCAGTTCCGCGCCAGTAAACGTTTAGCCCCCCTCTCCCCAACCCTCCCCCGCCAGGGGGGAGGGAGCAAGAGACCGTCGCATCCGCTTCGCCCCGAGTGTTTCTCATGAGCCGTGCCCTGACCTTTCACATCTTCCGCCACACCCCGGGCAACCCGGACAGCGTCCCTCACCTCCAGGATTACAGCCTGGAGGAGGCCCCGGGCATGACCCTCTTCATCGCCCTCAACCGCATCCGCGAGGAGCAGGACCCCAGCCTGGCCTTCGACTTCGTCTGCCGGGCCGGGGTCTGCGGCAGTTGCGCCATGGTCATCAACGGCTTGCCGGGCCTGGCCTGTCGCACCCTCACCGCCAGCCTGCCACCCGAGATCACCCTGCTCCCCCTGCCGGTGTTCGAGCTGATTGGCGACCTGTCGGTGAACACCGGCAAATGGATGCGGGCCATGAGCGAGCGCCTGGAGACCTGGGTCCACCTCCAGGGGGAGCCGGACCTGGACGCCGTCGAGGCGCCCATGGACCCGGATCTGGCGGATGAGATCTACGAGTTGGATCGCTGTATTGAATGCGGCTGCTGCATCGCCGCCTGTGGCACGGCGCAGATGCGCGAGGACTTTGTCGGTGCCGTGGGCCTCAACAAGATCGCCCGCTTCCGCCTCGACCCCCGGGACCGGCGCACGGAGCCGGACTATTACCGGGTCATCGGCGACGACGCCGGGGTCTTCGGCTGCATGAGCCTCCTCGGCTGCCACGACGTCTGCCCCAAGGGCCTGTCCCTCCAGACCCAGATCGCCTACCTGCGCCGGGCCATGGTGCGCCAAGGCCTGACCGGCCCGACGCGCTGCCTGTGAGGAGGCTACTCCCCCGCCAGCGCCTCCACCTCAAAGCCCTCCAGCTTGCGCAAGTTTTTCGTCCAGCAGCGACAACCGGCACCCTGTCAGGCCAAAGCACTCATTCCCCGCGTTCACGCCACCACCGCTCCAGGTCCTCCGCCGCCAAGGGCCGGGCATACAGGTAACCCTGGACCTCATCGCAACCCATCTTTTTGAGCCGGCCGGCGAGCGCGGCCTCCTCCACCCCCTCGGCGATGGTCTTCAGGTTGAGACTGCGGGCGATCTGGATCATGGCCCCGACGATGGCCCGGTCGCCCGGGTCGTCCTGAAGGTTGACGACAAAGGAACGGTCGATCTTGATCTTGTCCACCGGGAAGCGCTTGAGATAGGCCAGGCTGGAATAGCCGGTGCCAAAGTCGTCGATCGCCAGGTGGATGCCCCGCGCC
>SACH01000735.1 GCA_009928645.1 Gammaproteobacteria bacterium
CGCATCCTGAGCGCCGAGACCGCGGAGACGATTTTTCATTAAGCGGAAAACGGGGCCACCGGAACCCCCGCCGTCATTCCGGCCGGGAAGCCGGAATCCGGGGCAGGGAAAGCTACAGGGGAAGCCATGCCGCCGTTTCCCTCGTCATTCCGGCCGGGAAGCCGGAATCCAGTGCCATGGAAGGCAGCGCCACAGTCACCCGAGGCACCAAAGCCGGATATGCGACTGCGGGCGGCGGTGGGGCAAGGTCAACGGGAAGGAGGCCGGAGGGCGCCGCTGCCAGGCATTAGATGATGGCCTGTAGGCCCTTGTCTGCAATGACGTTGAGCAGTTACCTCCCGTTGCTCAGGGCACAAACGGCAAGGCCAGCGGCGTCACCAGCTCCCAGGTATTGGGGTCCGGGTCGCTGGCCAGCTTCCAGCGCTGCCAGAACAGGGCCTCAGCCTGTTGGGCGAGGTCCTCGTCATCGACGCAGACCGAGAGTTCGCAGTTGCTGGAGATACTCGACCAGGCCAGGTTGTGGCTGCCGAAGATCACCGTCTCGTAGTCGATCAGGATCAGCTTCTCGTGCAGGGTGCGGTTGCCGGTCATCACCCGCACCTGCCAGCCGGCGTTGAGCAGGCGCTGGGCGGTCTCCTGATTCGGCCGGCGCCTGCCGATCTTGATCGGCGCCGCCGATAGGACGATGCGGCATTGCAGGCCGCGCTCGCTGGCGGCGGTGAAGTCCGCCAGCAGGTTGACGGTCTTGTCATACCAGCGCGGGCTGAAGAGGAACATGCTGACGTAGACCCGCCGGCGGGCGGCGGTCAGGCGGGCGTGGAGTTCCTCGTAATAGCGCCCGTCGGGGAGGAGCTTGAGTTGCGGGATCACGACGTGGTCAGGCGGGAATGACCGGGTGGTGGGGCGGGGCGATGTTTTGCCGGAGGTATTCCCGCAGGTAGAGCTGATAGCCGGTCAGCTTGAGGAGCAGGGCGCGGTTCTTCCAGTGGGTCTTGGTGGCGGCATCGAGGGTCTTCCAGGCCCTGATAGCCACCTTGAAGCGAGGGCGCGGTAGCTGCGGGGGGAGAATTGGTAGGGCATGGTCATTGGCTCCGGGGGGTGGTGCCGGGCAGGGTCTTGGTGGCCCGGGCGATGAGGTCTTTCATGACTTGCAGGTGTGCGGCGCCGGTGCGGCCGCGGGGGGGCGC
>SACH01000736.1 GCA_009928645.1 Gammaproteobacteria bacterium
GCCGCGGCGTCCGCGCAGACCTGCTGGGGAATGAGGTTGAAGCCCAGCTCGGCCAGGCGTGCCGCTTTGGCGGCCTCGCTGGCGAAGCGCACCGGCTGGCCATCCCGGGTTTCGTCGAGATCGAACGCGAACACCGTGAGGAGATCGCTCTGGTGGCCGTTCTTACGCCCCATGATGCCGTTGCCGGCGTTGCGGGGGTTCTTCTGCCGCTGGGGGTCGACCCGGCGCCACTGGTCCACGGTCAGGATAACCTCGCCGCGCACCGCGCCGGTGAAGCCGCCCGCCGCGGTGCCGGCCCAGGCGGGCAGGCCCGCAAAGCGCAGGGCGTTGGCGGTAATGTCTTCGCCCACCGTGCCATCGCCCCGGGAGATCGCCTGGACCAGGCGCCCGTCGACATAATAGGCGGCGGCACTGGCGCCATCGCCCTTGAGGCTGGCATGGAGCGCGCCGCCCCCGGCCTTGAGGTGCCACTGGCGGAACGCGTCCGCGTCGTTGACCTTGCTCTGGCTGCCCATGGGGATGGCATGGCGGGCCTTGCGGAGCATGTCGGCGCCGGACACCGGCGCACCGACCAGGGCCAGCAGCGGATCGTCCGGGGCCAGCCGGCGCAACTGGTCCTCCAGGGCGTCGTACTCGGCATCGCTCATGAGCGGCTCGCCGCTGTAATAGTAAGCATGTTTGGCCTTGAGGAGGTCGTTGCGCAACGTGGCGAGCCGCGGGTCGGTCATGACGAAGTTCCCATGCAGAGGAAGGAGCGTACCGGCAAGCGGGGAGGGGACAGCCGTCCCACCGCGCCGCCGGCTATAGGTCGGTAATGTTTTTTCAAGCTGGGTTTTACTATACTAAAAAAAGTCGGTAAGTGCAATCTCATTGCGGGGGACGTGTGCCCATTGCGCGACGTACCGCAGTGGTCGCCGGGTGGCTGGGCGCCATCACCCGGGCGGGTCACGCGCGCACGGGAGAGGCGTGATCGACGGCCAGTGGTGGCCGCTGCGGGGCCGTCAAACGGCAGGTTTGGACCCATGCACCGGCACGGGAGGAGGGGAGAACGGCACCCGTGGCGGACACCCTTCACGCCGCCGGAGGCGAGCTTTGGTTTGCGCAAAATGCGGGCCATGGGGTGGGGTCATGCGACCGACGGCGCGGGCGGGAAGCGCCGGGCCTCTAGCTTGCAAACCGCCCTT
>SACH01000737.1 GCA_009928645.1 Gammaproteobacteria bacterium
CGGCTGCGGGGGATCATTCTCTTCGGCTCGCGTGCGCGGGGGGATTTCCGCGAAGACAGTGATGCGGACCTTGCCATCTTTATCGAGCCGTTATCCGATCCCATTGGAGCCCAGATGGATATCAGTGGCGATGCCTATCTGACCTTTCTCGACCGCGGGCTCCTCATTCAACCCTGGGTCTTTCAGGGATCGCCGGAGGCGCCTGACCGCGGGCGCGCCGGTCATCTCCTGGACGTGGTGTTTTCAGAGGGGATTCGTCTGTGACTACAAATACCCTGCTGGGGTTTCTGGTAGATGAGACGGCCGCTCAAGCCGTCATATTCCCAGCATCTTCTATGGTGGAGGCAAAACTCCTGGTCCTTGCGCTGCATGACGTCGAAATACTTGGCCACAACCTGGACGCTGATGACGATGTCTGCGCGATGAATGAACGCCCAGGCCAGCGCCGAACTGGGATCAGCGGGGGATGCTGGTGGGCGTACACCCAGATCTTGATATTGACGAACTCAGCGCCGGAAATGGCGCTCGTCCCTGGGTGGGATCTCGATCCTGTCCACCTTGACGCGCTCATAGTCGGCCAAGCGCTCGTCCGTCATGGTCGACGCCGGATCGAGCGGCAAGAGAATGATCTCCACTCGACGGTGACGCAGGGCCGCGGGCACAGGGATGAACTCAGGCGCGTCTTCATGAATCTGGCGGATGGGCTGCATCGTCATTCTCAGGGCTGGCTGTTGAAACCAAGTGAGGGGGCCGGCTAACAGGCGCTTTACTACGTATTGCTTGGCCAGCTGCTGGGACTTGTGGAAGGCGAGGGGGAAGGAGTCCGCCATGGGGTGGGCGATGGGTTACCAAATCACGAGCAGCCGCGGGTAGGCCAGGCTGAACATGTCCCCCAGGCGGGGCTGCCGGTTACCAGAAAACGTCGATCTCATACTCCTCGAAAACCCGATCAGCGCTGACCAGCGTCATGCCTTCAATGGCCGCCTGAGCAATCAGCAAGCGATCGAAAGGGTCCCGGTGGCGCAGGGGCAGTCTGTTCAAATACTGTATGTGATCCAGAGTGATGGACAGCAAGGCGATATTATTTTCCGCGAGATTGGCTTCGATGATTTTGGCGGCGACCGGCTGGAGATGCAGCTTGCCCAGTTGTTGCTTGATCTGCATCTCCCAGGCCGAAACCA
>SACH01000738.1 GCA_009928645.1 Gammaproteobacteria bacterium
GAGCGCTATCGGCTGTTGTTCGACCATCTGCCGCTGCCGGCACTGGTCGTCGACGGGCTGGGCTTCATCGTCGAGGCCAACCGCCAGACCGAGGAACTGCTCGGCCTGAGCCGGCCCCGCTCGCTGCGGGGGGGATCGGTCTTCCAGCTCTTCGATTTCGACAGCCGGGCCCGGCTGCGCCCGTTCGTGCATCGGCGCGTGCCCCCGCCGCCGGGGGGGTTGAGCTTTCTGAGTGTGAAACGGGGGGCCGACCAGAGCCTCCCCTGTGATGTCCATGTCATGTCGCTCCAGGCGGCGTCGAGCCTGGAGGAAACCAGCCTGCTGGTACTGGTGGATCGTAGCGCCGACCTGGCCCTGTGGGAGAGCGAGCAGGCCTGGCGCAGCCTCGCCGACAGCAGCACCGCCCTGATCCGCATCACCGACCGGGAACAGCGCTGTGTCTATGTCAATCAGGCCTGGCGGGCGCTGACGGGCTGGGCGCCGGAGGCGGACGGCGGGGGCGATTGGCTCGCCTGTCTCCACCCCGACGACCGAGGGCGTTGCCAGGCTGAGTCGCCCCGGCGGGAGGCCCAAGCGGAGCCGTTCAGCCTGGATTACCGGCTGCGGGACCGTGATGGCGACTATCGTTGGTTTCGGGACTCGGCCACCCCGCGACAGGACAGCGCCGGCCGTTTCATCGGCCATATTCATCAATGTCTGGACATCACCGACCGGGTCGAGATCGAGACCAACCTGCGGGCCGCGCGGCACGCCGCCGAAGCCGCCAACCGCGCCAAGGACGCCTTTCTCGCCAATCTGGGGCACGAGATCCGCACGCCCCTGAACGCGGTACTCGGGCTGTGCCAAGCGCTGCTGGGTGACGCCCTGACCGACCGGCAGCACCACTATCTGACCCAGATCCACACCTCGGCCACCGCGCTGTTCGCGCTGCTGACCGACCTGCTGGCCTTTTCCAAGCTGATGGAGACCGGTGAGGCGCGGCGCGCACCCCAGCCCCTGCGCCCGCGGGACCTGGTGGCGAATGTCGCGACGCGGTTCGCGCCCCAGGCGCGGGACCAGCGGCTCACCCTGGAGGTGGCCCTGGACCCGGCCCTGCCACCGCTCCTCCGCGGTGACCCGGAGGGGCTCCAGAAAATCCTCGACCACCTGGTCGGCAATGCCGTCAAGTTCACCGCC
>SACH01000739.1 GCA_009928645.1 Gammaproteobacteria bacterium
GTATTTTTCGACTTGCTGTGTTACCCAAGCCTCATCCTTACCTAGATCCTTGGCGATGGCTTGGTATTTCTTCGTTGCCTCGGCCACCTGCAATTGCCGTTTGGCGGTGTCGTCATAGGTGGCGTTGAGCTTAAGCAGGGACTGGTTGGCCTCATCGACTCTGGCCCGCTGCTCTTCGTAAAGCTTGACCGCGCCATCGTTCATGCTGGCCGCCTGGGCCGCGGCTTGTTCGCGGGCGGCGTCCGCGCTTTCCCGCAGTCCAGCGGCAAACTTGAATTGCTCCTCGGAGACCTGTTGCAGGGTCTGGAGCTTGCCCTCGACATCGGCGGACCATTCGGTCAGCCCGTCCCAGATCGTGCCGTTGTCGCGGCTGGCCAGGGCTACGGCGTCCTGATAATCCTGCAGGGCACGCAGGCGACGCGCCTCCATGGCCGCCAGTTTTTCAGCGTCATCGGCAAAGGTGGTCAGCCCCAGTCCGGCCTTGGCGTTGGCGGCGGCGGCGAGGGCGGAGGCCAGGCCGCGAGCGAGATCGGTGGCCAGGGACAGGGCGTTACTAAGCAGGCCCGTGGCGTCGGTGACGCCATCAAAGCCCACGGCGACATCGGCCAGGGCGTTGGTGAACCGATTCCACTCAGCTTGCAGGCCGGCGATCTCCTGACCATCGTCATAGAAGCGGCGCAATTCACTGGTTAAGCCGGGGACGATGTCGGCCACCAGGATCTCGCCCTTGGAGATCATTTCCTTCATTTCCGCCACCGTCAGGCCCATGCCCTCGGCGGCGAGTTTCATGCCACCGGGGATGCGGTCGGTGACTTGGCGCAGGTCTTCGAGGTTGGCAGTGGTCTGGCCCATGAGCTGTTCCAGACCGAGCAAAGCGCCTTGAGTATCGGCACTGCTCTTGCCAAGCTTGGCCATGGTGAGACTCACGGCCTCAAAGATGTCGCGGGTGGCTTGGCCCTCCAGGGCGGTGCCCTTGGAGGCCGCCATGAGGTTGGTGTAGGCGGTGGCGACGTCGTTGACGGCCAGGCCCATCTGATTGGCCGTGTCCTTGATGTAGGCCATCTCGGTAGCGGCCGCTTGGGTGCTGCCCGTCACGGCAGCGAGGGCCTTGGCCGTCTTTTGCGCTTCGAGGTTGACGCTGATAAAGGCGCGGGCCAGCTCGGCGATACCGATTCC
>SACH01000149.1 GCA_009928645.1 Gammaproteobacteria bacterium
CGCTCGCCCCTGAGCATCGCCGGCGAGGTCAGCCTGCGCATCAACCACCACCTGATGAGCCGCGAACCGGAACTGGCGGCGATCCAGGTGCTCTATTCCCACCAACAGTCCCTGGCCCAATGCCGGGGCTGGCTGGACCGTCACCTGCCCTTGGTGGAGCGCATCGCCGTGGACAGCAACGCCGAGGCGGCGCGTCTGGCGGCCAACCATCCCGGCGCGGCGGCGGTGGCGGGGGAGGCGGCGGCGGACATCTACGACCTGGACATCCTGGAACGTTGCATCGAGGACGAACCGGGCAACACCACTCGCTTCCTGGTCATCGGTACCGAGGATGCCCGCCCCAGTGGCGACGACAAAACCAGCCTGCTGATCTCCGCCCACAACGAGGCGGGCTCCCTCTACGCCCTGCTGGAACCGTTTGCGACCTATGGGATCAGCATGTCCCGCATCGAGTCCCGCCCCTCCCGGCGCGGGCTCTGGGACTACGTCTTCTTTGTCGATATCGACGGCCACCGAGAGGACCCCAAGGTGGCCCCGGCCCTGGAGAGTCTGCGCCGGGCCTCCAGCCTATTCCGTGTCCTGGGCTCTTATCCCAAGGCGGTTATCTGATTTAGCCGATGCACTTCAGTTTCCGGTGCGTACCGGGAGGGTCGGGAGGTACTGGGCGGGGGTGTCGACCACGGGAAGGCGGGCTTCAAGCCTACAAGGATGTAGTTACGGCATCCCCCGCCCGGCACCTCCTGATCCAGAGCGGCCAGTAACTATCTGTTATTTAAATCATTCTCTCAGAGCAATCGCATGAGCACTCACGCCAACCGCTTCCTGCATCTATCCGCCCCCGGTCTGCCGGGACTCCAGCCCTACATCCCCGGTAAGCCCTTGTCGGAACTGGAGCGGGAGTTGGGCATCAGCAATTCGATCAAGCTGGCCTCCAACGAGAATCCCCTGGGTCCCGGAGCAAAGGCCCGGGAGGCTGCGATCACCGCGCTGGCGGAGTTGGGACGCTATCCCGATGGCGGCGGCTTCGAACTGCGACGGCTCCTGGCGGAGCGCCACGGGGTCGAGATGGCGGCCATCACTCTCGGCAACGGCTCCAATGACGTCCTGGATCTGATCGCCCGCGTCTTTCTTCATCCGGGCCAGGAATCGGTCTTTTCCCAGCATGCCTTCGCCGTCTATGCCATCGGCACTCAGGCGGTGGGTGCCACAGCGCGCGTCGCCCCAGCCAGGGACTTTGGCCATGACCTGGACGCCATGGCCAGCCTGATCAACGAGCGCACCCGGGTGGTGTGGATCGCCAATCCCAACAACCCCACCGGGACCTGGGTCGACCGGGATCGCCTCTATGACTTTCTGCGCCAGTTGCCGGATACCTGCGTGGCGGTGGTGGACGAGGCTTACACCGAGTATGTCGAAGACCCGGCCTTTCCTGATACCTCTCTCTGGCTGGAGAAGCTGCCGCACCTCATCGTCACCCGGACCTTTTCCAAGGTCCATGGCCTCGCGGCCCTGCGGGTGGGCTATGGGATCAGTCACCCGCACATCGCCGACCTGCTCAATCGCGCCCGCCAGCCCTTTAACGTCAACAGTATCGCCCAGGCGGCGGCTATCGCCGCCCTGGAGGATGACGCCCACATCCGCGCCTCGCTGACGATGAACCGCGAGGGCATGCGCCAACTGGAGGCCGGCCTGAGCCAACTGGGGCTAGGCTTCATCCCCTCGGTGGGCAACTTCATCACCGTCGATCTGGGGCGCCCCGCCAGCCCGATCGATCAGGCCCTGCTGCGCCTGGGCTGCATCACCCGCCCGGTGGCCAACTACGGCATGCCCAACTATCTGCGGGTGACCATCGGCACCGAGGCGGAAAATGCCCGCCTGTTGACGGCCCTGGCGACGGTCCTGGCGCAATGACTGCCGGGATGGCCAGTCCCCCCGGACCCGCCGACCCTGGTGCCCACGGCGCCACCATCGCCCACGTCTCCGCGACTGCCAGCGCCACGGCCCACGCAGCGGTGACTGCCACTGCCAATGCCACCACGACCGCCAACGGCAGCGCCATCAATGCTACCGCCAGTACCACCAGTTCCAGCGCCAGCAAACCACAGAGCCCCGGCCATGAGTGCCTGATCCGGCGCCTGACCGTCATTGGCGTCGGCCTTATCGGTGGCTCCCTGGCTCGGGCCCTGCGGCGTGCCCGGCTGGTGGAGGAGGTAGTCGGCTGTGGTCGCTCTCTGGACAACCTCCACCGGGCGGTGGAACTGGGGGTCATCGACCGTTACAGCCAGGACCCGGCGGCGGCCGTGGTCGGGGCGGACCTGGTCTTCCTCGCCGTCCCCCTGGGGGCCATGGCCTCGACCTTCGCCGCCATCCGGGATCACCTGGCCCCCGGGGCCATCCTCACCGACGGCGGCAGCGTCAAAGGGAGCGTGGTGGCGGATGCCCGCCAGATCTTTGGCCAGGTCCCAGAACGCTTCGTCCCCGGCCACCCCATCGCCGGCACCGAGCACAGCGGGGTGGAGGCCTCCTTCGCTGAGTTGTACCGCAACCGGCGGGTCATCCTCACTCCCCTGAGTTCAACGGACCCCACCGCGATCACCCGCGTCCAGGCCATGTGGGAGGCCTGTGGGGCGGAGGTGATCCAGATGGATGTCCATCACCACGACGAAGTCCTCGCCGCCACCAGCCACCTGCCGCACCTGCTGGCCTACGCTCTGGTCGACAGCCTAGCGCGCCTGCGCGAGAACGACGAGATCTTTCGCTACGCTGCCGGCGGCTTTCGGGACTTCACCCGCATCGCCTCCAGCCACCCGGTCATGTGGCGGGACATCTGCCTGGCCAACCGCGTGGCCCTGGGCCAGATGCTTGACCGCTTCCAGTGCGAACTGGCCGAACTGGCGGCGGCCGTGGGGCAGGGGGATGGAGACGGCCTGCTGGCGGTGTTCGAGCGCGCCAAGGCGGCGCGGGATCGCTATGTCGGGCGACTGGGCTGAAAAGAGGGGAACCCTTCTGTCGGGTGACTGAGCGGAAGGACGGTTGAGCGGTCACTCATCAGTAAGTTGATGCATCAATCTCTCAATCAATCTCTCAACAAATCAATCAATCAGCAACCTCAATGGCCAGCATCTTTTTGAAGTGCGCCACCAAGCACTGACGATCTGAGTAATTAATTATAATCAACGGGTTGAGGACTCAATCGCATCATGGCTCAAGCATCAAGAAAACGCCCTATCCTGGTCTGGGACCTGCCAACGCGGCTCTTTCACTGGCTGTTGGTGGCCCTGATGGTGGCGGTCTTCGTCACCGGTCAACTAGGCGGTGACCTCATGCCTTGGCACGGCCGCCTGGGCCTAGCCATCATCGGCCTGCTGTCCTTCCGCCTGGTCTGGGGCTTTGTCGGCTCCACCCATGCCCGCTTCGTCAACTTCTTCCCCCGACCGGCGGCGGTGGTGGCCTATCTGCGCGGGCAATGGCGGGGAGTAGGGCATAACCCCTTGGGTGCCCTGTCGGTATTCGGCCTCCTGACCATCGTCGCCATCCAGGCGCTGACCGGCCTGTTCGCCAATGACGATATCGCCTTCCAGGGACCCCTGGCCGTCCTGGTCGAGGGCGCCACCAGCCTCTGGCTGACCAGCATCCACCGGCTCACCGTCAACCTGCTCCTCGTGCTGGTCGGGCTGCACGTCGCGGCCGTGCTGTACTACACCTGGGTCAAGCGGGATAGCCTGGTGCTGCCGATGATCACCGGTACCAAGGTCGTCGCGGATCCCCTGGCTCAGCCGGCCAGGGGCGGGGGCCTGATCCCCTTCCTCATCGCCCTGGTGGTGGCCCTAGGGGTCGTGGCCCTGGCCGCCGGGATCCTGATCGAGCCACCGCCACCACCGCCGCCGGCCCCGGAGTGGTGACCAGCCGTTACGCTACGCTTTGAGCGTGTCCCCGGGTCGGGTTGCGTCTGGCGGGGGACGCCGTGAATCCGTCCCTGGAGGCTTGCCAACCGCATCCTTGCGGTTGACACCCCCCGCCAGACGCCATCCGACCCCCTCGTGGTGATCGGACCTTGAAGTTTCAGATCACTACTAAAAAAAGCCGCCCTTAGGCGGCTTGGCTACTGGAACTGGTGGGGCTTATTCCTGACGGAACTTCTCGTGGCAGCCCTTGCAGGCGGCGCCGGTGTCGCCAAAGGCCTTCTGCACCGCGGCCTTGTCACCCGTTGCGGCGGCCTTTTCCAGGTCGTTAGCGGCGGCAATAAAAGCCACGGCGACCTTGCCGACACCTTCCTTGTCGGTGAACAACTCGGGCTTGACCCGGGTCTTGACGCTGCCGATATCCTTGTCGGTGCCCGGACCGTAGAGGGCGCCCATGCCGGAATTGGCGATGCCGGCGATGGCGTTGGCAGCGGCCTCCACCTGCTTGGCGTTGAATTCACCTTCCAGATTGGCCTTGATCTTGCCCATGTTCCAGGCCATGAAGCTGTATCCAGCCTGCCGATACTTGATCTGATCCTCAGGTTTGACCTGAGCGATGGCCGTGGTGGCCATGGAAAGGGTGATGACGCCGAGGACGAGGGCTTTTTTCATGAGATATTCCTGTTTGGAGTAAGCCGGAGCGCAGGGAAGATTCCAGGACTGGCTCAAGGGACCGCGGACCTGGATGCAGTCCATACCGCCACCGGACGGTGATGGCGCAGGGACGAAACGCCTGTTTCATCCTCGAGGGCATGATAGGCCGTAAACGGGTACCGGGACAAATCCACGACGCGTCAGACAGAGCCGATGGGTGACGGCGCTTGCGGTCATTTTCCAGATCAGCGGCGATAACCACTTATCTTTGATGGGAAAATACTTCACCGTTGTTCACTTGGCTTTACCCCCGCCCAGACAAGGCGGAGACTCAGGGGCAATTCCCCCCCGATCGAACCATTCCGCCGGGGTCCAGGTGTGCATGGCCAGGGCATGCAGGCCGTTGGCGAATTCCGCCGCGAGCAAGCCATTGATGAGGCGCTGGCGGGCGAGGGGCTTGAGGTCGGCGAAGCGGTCACTGACCACGAGCAGCCGGAAGTGGGATTCACCCTCCGGTGGGGCATTGTGCTGATGGGTTTCGTCCACCAATTCCAGGTGCAGGGGGGCTAGTTCCCGGGTGACATGGTCCTGGATGCGTTGGGCGCGTTTCATGGTATTGCAGGCTCCGTCGCCAATTCGAGTGGTGCAAACCATATGGGGGTGAAAATCACCAACAGGGTCTTGCGCTAGCAGGATCGTAACCATTTAGACCCCCGCTGCCCAACCTTCCCCACTAGGGGGAGGGAGCAAAAAAATCTGCAATTTGTGCTACCCATGCCAGCCCAGGCAGCAGGGGGGCGAACCTTTATGAGGGACCTTGCATCTCCTGCTGGCGTCAATTATGCCCTAGTCTCCGCCACTGCCCCGCAGATAGCCCGGTTGAGGCTCGCCGCTTGCCAGGAGCCGCAATACCTCGCGATGGCCGTTGGCCCGCGCCCAGTCAGCGGCGGTCTGCCCATCCAGCCCCTTGAGATCGGGGGAGGCACCGCGGGCCAGGAGGGTGGCAACCGTCGTGGCCTGACCTTCCTTGGCCGCCCAGATCAGGGCGGTCCAGCCGCCGCTGCGCTCCTGATGGTCCAGGAGTGCCCCCTGGTCAATCAGCAGCTTTACCAGATCGTCATGGCCTCGGGAGGCCGCCAGCATGAGGGCAGCGTAGCCACCCTTATCCTCGGCATTGGGCTCGGCACCGCCCGCCAACAACCGCTGGGCCGTGGCCAGGTGGCCGTTGAGCGCGGCCTTCATGAGGGGGGTCCAGTGGCAACTATCCACCGCGTCCGGGGCGGCGCCCGCGGTGAGCAGGCTGTCGATGGCCGGCAGATTGCCCTGTTCGGCCAGGCGGACGATGGCAGGTTCAGGCTGAGTGGCCACTGGTGCGGGGGGCGTCTCCGCGGAGCAGGCGCCGAGGACCAAGGTGGCGATTAGGCCGATGAGGTTATGACCTCGGCCAGGCGGGATTGGGAGGGGAGGGGAGGATGGTGACATAGGCGGAGATTCTGCTCCGCCTATGTCCCGGGGCCAATGCGATCTCGCAACCGCGGGAATGAGCGAGATCCACGACTCGACCTGGGTTTCAGGCAATGCCATTAACTTAAGGCTCAGCGGCAGCGCTTGTAGTTCCGGTGGAAACCCTGAAGTTTCGCGGGTTTCATCTTACGCGGAAAGGAGCGGTCCG
>SACH01000150.1 GCA_009928645.1 Gammaproteobacteria bacterium
GAATAATATTCCTCAGGTAGAGGAGATATTCGCTGATTTACGGTGGTATGCTTTATTGATTGGGATCTTTGGTGAAGATGACAGTGAGATGGTACAGATAGCAATTGGGAATGAGTTTGGTACAGTTAAGATTCCGGAACGCTCGTTTATTCGGGCCGGGTTTGATGCGAATCAGACACGGATAGAACAGATTTGTGAAGGAGCGTTGGATGAGGTTCTGGAAGGAGTATCTGGATCATCTCAGTTAGATGTTAAATCAATGTATGATTTGACCGGATTACAAGTAACTGATATTATTCGGGAATATCTTACAGATTTAAGACATCCGCCAAACGCCCCACTTACAATTAAGCTCAAAGGCTCATCCAATCCGCTGATCGATACCGGACAGCTCCGGAGCAGTATCACGTGGAAGGTGGTGAGCTCGTGATGGACTTCAGTGAGCTTTTTAGCACGTTTCCATCTGCTGTGACTATCATCACCACGACACCGGGACACCACGACTGGCAGCAGGGCGGGATCTGGGTACCGGGCAGTTTGATGGCGTTGGTCTCAAAGAAGCTGCCAAGCAACACCCGTTGTCCGGCAGGGAATTCCCCGACCTTGACCTCGTTCGCGGTGACCAGGTAAGACCCGGCTCCCGGGGGTATCTCAAAGTAGACCCGGCACGGAGTCGACCAACAGGTCCCGGTATCGCCCGGGGCGAGGGTGATTTCGCCCCAGCCGGTGGGGAAGCTGCCGGTTGAAGCACAACCCATCATCAGCGCCAACCCCGGGAGGCATACCGCCAAGCCTAAGGAACGTCGGAGGGAGGTGTTCATGGCGTCAGCTCCAGGACCGATCAGAAAGTGATGACCGCTTGAACCAAGGATAGCCAATGCTCGCTGCCCAGTGCGGCGAGAACCGCCCGGTTGCCACCAGACGAGCCCCGGGCTTGGCCTAGTGGCGGCTCGGCTGGTCCTGAAACTCCATCATAGCCGCCCATACCCGCAGATAGGCCGCATGCCGGTCATCCTCGGCCACGGTGGCTTTGAAGTTAGGGTAATGGATATCCCGGACCGCCTCCGCCACCCTCAGGGCGACCTCTTCGCGGTCGATACGGGCACGGAACGGATAATCCGTTCCGCCGCCCGCCTGCACCTTGGCCTGGGGGAAGACCCGTGTGAGGTCCTCCCGGCGCCGGGCGCGCACCAGCAGGGTCGAACCATCACCACCCTTGTCGACGAGGGAGAGCATGGCATTGGAGAGAAAGATCCACATGGTGAAGTCTCCAGAAGAGGGTTGAAAGCCTGTTTCCAGCCCGGGCATGAGGAGAATAGCCCGACCCATCTCGCCGGCATCATGGCCGCCGCCAAGCTGAGCCCCAGTTCTTTCCTGTTCCTTGGTAGCCGCCGTGACCGTCCGGTTGCCAGCCGCGACCAAAATTGCGGCCGGCGCCAGTGAACGAATCGTTTGGCGCACCTCGCCAGTCCCGCCCCCAGGCGTCACCCGCCCCCCTTAGCCCGCCTCGGCCATCAGGGGTATAGGACTGGCCCCAATTCTCCCCGGCCCCCACCACCCCGCCCTGGCCGTCCGGGCGCCAAGCCTGACCATAACGGTTGCCCCAGCCGATCCAACCCCCCCGGCCATCGGAGCGGTAACCACCGCCCCAGCCAGTGCCGCTGCCGACCCAATCCTGGGCGTAAGACGGGCCGGTGGGGGCCAGTCCCACCAGGATGACGAGCAAGCTTGCGTGCCGCCTCATGACCGCGCGCCTCATAACGGGGCCGACCCAGCGAAGTCTTTGAGAGTCTGACCGGGATAAAGGACCTCGTGGGTCCCCAGTAGCACAGTGACCACGAACTGACCCAGTGCCTGGAGTTGCGGTTGCACCACGGACGCCCAGTCCAGCTCTCGCTCCCGCATCTCTCTCAACAGGGAGGTCACGGCAATGGACACCCCCGCCAGGGCCTCGCTGAGGATGAAACCCAGGTTTTCCCCCGCGCAGTAGTCCGCATCCAGATCGCAAGCCTGGACCAGGGCCGCGCCCAACTGCTCGACCGAGTTCCAGGCACCGATCACGGTGTATTCCGGGTCCTCGCCGGCAAAGATCCGCGCCAGCCGGGCATTGGCCTGATAGACCTGGTCGGCACTGACCCCTGGCCCCTGGTCCTTGAGGTAAATGGTCAGCCACCGCTGGACCAGAAGGTTGAGGTACGCCTCGACCTCGTGCCGCACCACGTCCTGTGAGCCGAGGTACTTTGGTCCCAGGGCCTTGGCGAGGGTCGCGACGAAGGGGTCGGTCAGGTCCTCATTGGCTGGGGCGCTGGCCAGGTCCCGGATGAGTCCCTCCACCGACTGGCGCAGTTCGCGCTCGTTCGTCACGCCGTACTGCTCCGGGTCCTGGTTGACCAGGGTCTGGGTAGCGCGCAGGCCCAGGCCATCAGGGCGAAAGGGGGTGACGAAAATCAGCATGCCGGTCCAACTGCGGTGCTGGTAGAGGACACCGTCCTCAAAGTAGGCAAACCATTTTTGCTCCATTGCCTTGGGGATAAAACCCCGCCGCAGGCGCTCCGCCTGGTTGGCGTCCAGCCGCACGTCGATGGCCAGGCTACGCTGCTGCGGGGGCAGGGGCTGCCGGACCCAGGAATAACGTGTCGCCACGCGATGGCCCGCGACCAGGATGCCCGTACCCGCGAACCATCGCCCCCATTCGCCCTCCTGGGCCAGGAGCGCTTCGACCAGGGCCTGGTCCACCGCACGGTTGAGGAAGGCCTTGAGCTGCCGGAGGGGCACCAGGGACACCGCCTGGCTCTCCCAGCCCATCGCCGCCGGGGAGCCGCCGATGCGTTTGGCCAGGTAATAGCGGGTGAAGGTGGTGGAGCGCTGGGAATCGGCCAGAAAGGCAAAGGGCGCGACCTGGAGCCCGGTTTCCTCATACACCTCCCCCACCGCCGTCGCCAGGAGCGAGGCGCTGCGGTCAACCCGGCCCTTGGGAAAGGTCGCCCGATAGCCCCCGAAGCCGTTGGTCGGATGCACCACCCACACCCGCCCCTGAGGTTCCACCACCACCGCGCCGGCCGCGGGCGCCAGGCCCGGCGGTGGGGTGAAGGGTGGCTCATCAACCTCAAGCAGGGCCAGGCGTGACGCGTCGTCTGGTGGCACGGCGGTGACCGGGAGGTCGTAGAGACGCTCCGGCACCGCGCCTCCGGGGACGAAGGTCGCCACTGCCTGCCAGTCATCCCAGGTGGCTGGCGGTGTGGGGGTGGTCGGGTGCTGGATCGTTACCCGAGTACCGTTGGGCTGACGTTGGGGGTGAAACATGGCGCGCTCCTTCCGTCTAGGCGTCCGCGCCGCCCCTTGAGCGGCTGCCGTCCGCCTGGCGTCCTTTCAAGGCACTGCTCGTGGCAAAGAACCGCGCCTTCAAGGCCCGCGGGTCGAGCATTTCCTGGTAGGTGTGCACCTCACCTAGCAACAGAGCGGCCTGGTTGATGACTTCTTTGTTGTCCTTGCCATAGCCCCGCATCTTTCCCGCGGCCTGGACCAGCACGGCGCGGGCACCCTCCAGGTCATCGCGGCGATTGCGCTGCGTCGCTTCCCGCCGGGCCTCAGCCGCCCAGAACATCGCCACCCGCTGTTCCACCTCGGCTTGACGCGGCTGCGCCCTCCGTCGCGTGCTGTCGACCCAGGTCCAGCGGAACGTGGCTTCCGCCAACGGTTCCTCCAGGTTGGACACCAGGACGCTCAGGGGGCAGTCCTGATCGACCGCTCCCGGCGGGAAGTGGATGGCTACCAGCAGGTCCAGGGTCTGGCGACTGACGAGGTCACCGAGGCCGACGGTCAGGGCACCCACCCCAGTCTCCACCGGCCAGGAACCCAGCACCTCGACCTTGAGGGGGGCCTCCCAGGTCAAATGCACCTGGGTGTCGGCGCAGACTACGTCCAAGGCATCGCCCAACTCCCGGGCGATGAGGGCCGGGATGCCCTCGGCCTGCGCGATATCAAGGAAGGCCCCGCCCGCCGCATCGGCCAGCAGACCCAACAATTCTTCGTTGTAGTGGTCGCCCACGCCAAACGTGCTGGTAACCACCCCCAGTTGACGGAGCTGGTGGGCGTGCTGGCCCAGTTCGCTCGCATCAGTGATGCCGGCATTGGCCTCGCCGTCGCTGACCAAAAAACAGCGGCGCAAGCGATCCCCCGGAGTCTCCTGGCCAATGAGGCCGCAGCCCGTTAGCCAGCCCCCACCCAGGTCGGTATTGCCGCGCGGGGTGATGCCCAGCAGGGCCTGTTCCGCCATCTGCCGCGTCAAGGGCATGACCGGGGCCAAGGGCAGCAGGGTGTCGACCTCATGGTCAAAGACGACCACCGCCGCCCGATCCTGGGCGGTTAACTGCCCTAAGGCCTGCAGGGCCGCATGGCGTGCCTGATGCCACTTGGCGCCAGCCATCGAGCCCGAACGGTCCAGCACCAGCGCCAGGTCCACTGGGGCACGGGCCTGGGTCGCCGCAGGGGCCTGCAAGGCAATGTGCAGGTAGTGCACGCTCGTGCCGGCGGCACGGAGCAGGCGGCGGTCGGTATCAAGACGCAGGGTCACTTCGGTCACGGTCGGCTCCTTCTTCTTGGTTGTTGTTGTTCAGGGATGACCACCGCCGCCCGGCCGGGGCTTAGCCGTCGGTGGTGAACAGCCGCTCGGCGGTGGCCAACAGGGTCTCCAGCCGGCGCTGGTCGGCGCGGGCCAGGGGGCGGCGTACATGCAGTTCGATGTCCGGGTGCAGGGTGATGCGCTCCCAGGTCGAACGTTTGGTCCGCGTGGCCGGGGGCTCGGCGGACGTCGACACCTTAGCCGCGGGCTCCGACAGCGCGTGTCGCTTCCCCAGGACCTGACGCACATAGTCGAAGGCGGTCACCGCCGGCTCCGCCACCGCAGGGGCGGTCAAGGCCGCCGCGACCCCGGCGTCGTCCAGGGCCTCCAGTTGCGCCCGGATCGCCGCCAGGGGCAGATGGCCGTCCTGCAGGCGACGGATCAGGGTGATGCGGTCACGGTGTCCGGGGCCATAGACCGCCGCTGGTCCCCGGCCGCTGGGGGGCGGCAGGATGCCCTCGGCGACCCAGTAGCGGGCGGTCCGTACCGAGATGCCGGTTAGTTGGGCGAGTTCGTTGATGTCGTAGGTCTCAGGCATGGCTTTAATATACATCGTACAGTGGCGCTGTCAATATGCGGCGCCGGTTTATAGGGGGTGGCTTCGTCAGGGAGGGTTCAGCCGGCGGCCACTCGGTACAGCGCCCTAGCCGCCCCGGAAGTTGCCGTCCGTCATAGGTCCAGGCGGTAACCGGCTCCAGCCCACCGTCCTGGAGCCATACCGTCACCAGCACCCGGTCGTAGAGATTGCGGGCAGCGGCGGAACGGAACCCCTCCAGGCGGTCGATAGGCGGCAGGTCGACGTCCGGATCGGTCAGGGTCACCACCTCCCCACTGACCAAGTCCCAGTCGCCCACTGGCTTGCCGCCCGGGAACTCATCCGGCGGGGTCATAGCCTGAACGCGAGCATCGCGCCGGGGTCGGTCGCTGGCGCGAGCAATGATGCATTGGTCGGGCACCTCCAGGGCCGGGAACCCCGCGTGCAGATGCCACAGCCGCCCCCAGGTCCAGGCCGGCTGGATGGCGCTGGCCTGGACCACGAAGCGGTGATTGTGAAAGCCGCGCTTGAGGGTGCCATACACGAACAGACGCAGGGGGGTCAAGGGAAGTAAATCCGGGATTTGTTTCCCTCTGTTCACGCGGCCACCCCCAGCGACAAGGTCCCCGGCCGCTCCTGAGCAATGAAGTCGAGAGGCCGCAGGTCCACCGCCCACTCCCCGTCGTGGCGCAGGGTCAGCAGGGTCATCGCCGGCACATTCAGCGGCCGCCAGCCGGGGGCCTCGCCCAAGGCGTCCATGAGGAACCGCGCCTCGCTGGCGTAGGCCACCACCCGCCGTTGCCGGTGCAGCCACAGGGCCAGGGGTTTGTTGCCCTTGAGCACCAGGATGGTCGCCGGGTCGAGGATCGACGCCATCACCGCGCTCATCTGCCCCCGGCACAGGCGCAGGGCCTTAGTCAGCCCCGCCGGGTCGATGGCATCCTCCGGGGTGTGGCGGTCGGCCAGGCGGAACAGCAGTTCGCTGTCCACCTCGGCGTGCCGGGGCAGTTTGAAGCGGCGGAACAGGTGATCGGCGTTGTACAGGGTGCCATTGTGGGTGCCGATGCCCAC
>SACH01000740.1 GCA_009928645.1 Gammaproteobacteria bacterium
GCCTGCCTTCGGCCCGTGGTTACCCGTAACCTGACGCAGATCAAGGTTTCACCCCCCCCAGGCACCCAGCCGGACCCCGACGCGGTCACCGACAAGGCCCTCCGCGCCACCCCGTGCGGGGCAAATGGGTATGTGTTTGTATTGTAAGAAGTTTCTAGGTTCTGTCCACGGGCCTAGGGTGCGCGGTTTCGAAGGCGCCCCATCTCTGTAGATAAGAATGATTCTTATTGATTACATTCAACCGATCAGTTGAATATTCCTTGCAATGGGCAAGATACTTGTTACACTAGTCAACTATGAAACAAGTTACACAAAACCTTCGCGTTATCAGGGTTCCGGCGAGCGTTCACCTGCAAGCCAAAATCCTGGCAGTGGCAGAGGGTATTCCCCTGTCTGAGCTGGCTGGCGAAGCCCTCGCGGCCGAGCTGCGCCGCCGCAAGGATCGCGAGCTGCGCAACGTCAGCCAGGCCGCGCCGACCCGCACTCCATGACCGCCGTCAAGGGTCAGCCCGGCGCCGCGCCCAACCTGCCCGTCAGCAAAGGGGCGGCCATGGCCTGTTTCCAAGTCAGTCTGATGGCGCGTCATGACCCCGAGGATGCCCGTCAGTTTTTCAATGCCATGCTCAAGACCTGGGAAGCACTAGACCTTGAGCTGACCCATCCCCCCACCGAGGCCCCCGAACATGCCTAACCCCTATATGGCCCGCCCCCGGGCCGAAGTCGCCAGCGCCCCCCTCACCGCCGTTGAAGATAACTGCAAAGCCGACGCCGAATATTTGGCCAGCGTTGCCGAGATCGTTGGCCGCGTACTGAAGGAAGCCATCAAGGCCACCGACACCCCCAGCGAGCCCGACACCCCCCAGCCAAGCGCCCGCACCCGCCGCGCCTGGTCAGCGATTGTGGAGCGCAAGAATGCCTCCCACTGAGATTGACCGGGATCGCCTGTTTGCCATCCTCGACCAGGGTAAGGACGCGCAAGCCAAGAGCCGCGCCCTGGCGGATGAGGCCGAAGAGGTCCGCGAGGCCCTAAACAAGGCCGAGCTGGGCGTTGAAGTCGGGAAGGTGATGCACCACCGTCGCGAGGAGCGCGACCCCGCCACCGTGGCGCGCATCGCGGCCCTGGAGGACCAGCGCAACCGCCTGGAGGCCCGTCGCCAGGAGCTCCTGCCCA
>SACH01000741.1 GCA_009928645.1 Gammaproteobacteria bacterium
GTCCCCGGCAGGCAGGGAGGCCGCCGCGGCCCGGAGACTGTAGACCGGCAGATGGGTTTGGTATTTCTCCAGATCCCCCACTTGATCCTCAATCAGGGGCGTCGTGCTCAGTTCCCGCGCCGCGAGGCGCAGCTTGCCGCCATCCAGCACAAAGCGGGGATCGGCGGTGCAAAAGACGCAGTGGCGGTGAACCCCTGCCTCAAGCTCCCGGAGGGCCTCCTCCAGGTCGGGAGGGTGGCGGGGATCCTGGTGGAGTTGCTGGAAAAGGGCATCATTGGCCAGAAAGCTCGTCGATACGATCCACTGCCCCCACGGGGTGGGACGAAAGCGCAGGTCCTCGCGGAGCCGGGCATCCTGGCCCAGGTGCCAGTGGCTGTCGCGAAGCAAAGCCTCTTCCGTCAGACTCAGACGCGTCAATAGGGCCCGCTCGACCAGGGGATCGAAGGAGGCACGCGTCGCCACCCAAGCGGGGAGCGATCGTGCGGCTGGCGTGACGGTGGCTGGCGTCATGTCGCCCTCCCGACGGCAACAGGATCGTTGAGGTCCATACCCAGGTTCAGCCCCTCGCGCAGAATGGCGGCCAATTCCCGGGCCAGGGAGGCGCGTTCGGCCTCCTGGTGCAGGTTGCGGTGCAAGCGCACATGGCGAATCGCCACCCGCTCCTGGCTAAGGCCCTGGGCGTCCAGGACATCGAAATCACGGGGTTCCAGTCCGGGGGAATGGGGATAGAGGAGCACGCTGCGCGCGCAGCCGTATCGCCGGGTATAGGCGTAGAGCTGATAGAGGTCGGCCTCGGTGACACCGCCGCGACCGCGCCGCCCGGGGGCGAGGAGTTTCCATTTGGTGTCCATGACCAGGCGCCGGCCACCGGGGCCAAGGACGAACAGGTCCGGCTCCAGACGCAGCACCCCCAGGCCTTCGCTCGTCATCAGATGACGCTTGTGTTGCCCCCCTTGGGGATGGACCTCCACCTCCGTCAACCCCGGGGCGACATGGCGGCGCAGAAAGGCGGCCACGAAACGCTCGAAGACCTTGTTCATGTCGAACAGCAGGGAAAAGGTCGGGGTGGCGCCGGCCTGGATGGTGGGGCTCCGGCCCGCCAGCAGCAGGCGGCAGAAGCGCAAGACGTCCGCGAAGCGCTCGTTCTGACGATTGATGGCGATGCGGCCA
>SACH01000742.1 GCA_009928645.1 Gammaproteobacteria bacterium
CTGGCGCTGGTGGACGATGGCGTCGTTGTCCTTGAGGAACTGGGCCTCCTGGGCATCCTTGAGGGGGATGAAGACCATGGGATCGCCCCCGGAGGAGACCGCCCGGCGCGTCAGTCCAACGATGGTGTAGAGATTGCGGCGGATGCGGACCCGCTCGCCCACCTGGAAGCCGGTGGCCAGGTCCGCCACCGCCTCGTAATGGCCACGGGTCAGATGGCGCCCGGCGACCAGGAAGCGTGGCTGTCCCGGCTCGCCCGGTCCGCCGGGGACCACGCCGACCACCATGGCCCGACGCTCCCGGTCCCCCTGGCCGACCTGCATGGTGAGGTAGGTGACGTTGGCCGCCCCCGCCACCCCGGGCAGGGTGAGGATGCCACGGTAGAGGTCGTCCTGGAGGCTGGAGGATTCGGCATAGGGCCCCAGGGTGTCCCGCTGCACCACCCAGAGGTCCGCCCCACTGGTATCCAGCAGCACCTCGGCGTCGTCTACCATGCCGCGGTAGATGCCGGCCATGGAGAGGGTGACGCCGATCAGCAGCCCCAGCCCCAGGCCGGTGAAGACGAACTTGCCCCAGGCTTGGAGGATGTCGCGGCCGGCCAGGCTGATCATTGGGGTGTACCGGGCGCCGGGGTGGCTTGGGTCTCGGGGGCAGTGGGGACGCCGGGAATGGCGTCCCGAATCTCAACCCGGCTGCCGGGGCTCAGGGGCGAACGGCTATGCACGACCACCCGGTCGCCGGCCTTCAGCCCGGCCAGGACCTGGACCCGGCCGTCCAGGTCGGACAGGCCACGCTCCACGGGGACGAAGCGGGGCTCGTCGTTCCCCTGCAGCCGCCAGACGCCAAGCTGGCCATCGCGGCGGTGCAGGGCGGCGTTGGGCACCCAAGGCGTGGGCGGCTGGGGCTTCAGGTCCACGGTGACCTCGGCCAGCTCGCCCAGGCGGGGCAGCGGCTCAGGCAGCGGGGTGAAACCGACCTTGGCGAGCAACTCCTCGGTGACGGCATCCGCCCGGGGCTCGACCCGGACCACCACCCCGGCCAGGGTCGCCAGGGGCTGGGAGCGCAGGCTGATCCGCGCCGGAAGTCCGGCCGCCAGACCGCCGGCGCCGAGTTGGTCGAAGCGGGTGTCGATCCAGAGTTGCCCGGCGTCGATGACCTCCACCACCGA
>SACH01000743.1 GCA_009928645.1 Gammaproteobacteria bacterium
GTCCAGTTGGTGCCGGAGGGCCAGGCGGATGCTGCCTCGCTCGGTGGTCTCCATGAGGATTTCCGCCTGGCGGGGGTCCAACTCCAGGGTGACGGACCCGGCCTTGAGGGTGCCCCCCTCGGCGGTCATGGTCTGGCCGACGGTCAGGACCTTGATGTCCTGGAGCACGGTCTGGGCCCCCTGTTCACCCTTGGTGGAGATGATGTCCACATGACTGCCGGGGAGGATGAAACCGGAGACGCCGATAATGTCATCCACCCGGACCGCGACCGCGCGCTTGCCGGGGGTGAGGGTGACCGAGAGCATGCTGGCCGCCGAGTCGTCCAGCAGGCGGCGGCCAAGGATGACCTCACCCTTATAGACCGCCTCTTTCAGCCGCTTGCCCAGGATCTGGTCGGCGGAGGTCAGGTGCCCGGCCGGGGCGCTGGCCGGGGGCATTTCGACGAGCTTGAGATGGGTCTGGTCGATCTTGGTGTCGATGGGGATGTCCTTGGCGGCGACAAGGACCTTGACCATCTCCGGGGGCTTTTCCTGTTGGCCATAGCGTTGCTCGATCCAGGCGTTGCCCAGCCAGGCGACGAAGGCCGCCAGGACCAGGGAAAGCAGCAGGGGGATCCAATTGCTCTTGCTCATCAACGCAGATCCGTTAGGAGAGGGAAATTTTTTTGGGTGTTATTGGCTGCTGGCTACTCGCGTTTCGCCTGGCGGGTCAAATTCCAGTAGCGTTCCCATCTCAGCCCCCTTCGCGTTCTGGCCGCATGGGGCCCTTGGCGAGGAGGAGGGTGTTCCCCCTAAGTTCGGAGTTCCATGCGATTGGAGTTTAGCGTAGTCCCGTCACCTTAGCCAAATAGAAGGGGGACAAACAGAAGGGGGACGGTTTAGCCGGGGATGAGCCCTGCGGCGGCGATGGCGCCAAAGGCGATGGCGGGGGCCATGGGCGCCCGCTGACCCATGACCTCGCGCGAGGTGGGTCGGACATAGGCAAACTGGCCGGTGCGAAACAGGGTGCGCACCATGGGCCAATAGCGTTGGAAGGGTAAGGCAGCCCCTTTGAAGTGCCAGGCATAAAGCCCGTAAACAGCCGCCCAGGCCAAGGCGACCAAGATGTAGATCAGAAAGGCGTGGAGCGTGGCGGTTGGTCCAAGGTAGGCCCCGAAGGCGGCCAT
>SACH01000151.1 GCA_009928645.1 Gammaproteobacteria bacterium
GGCACCGTGGCGAGTTCGAGTTCGGCGAGCTGGTTGCCCGAGCAATCAAGCTCGGTCAGTCCCGGCACCGTGGCGAGTTCGAGTTCGGCGAGCTGGTTGCCCGAGCAATCAAGCTCGGTCAGGCCCGGCACCGGGGCGAGGTCCAGCTCGGCGAGGTGGTTGCCCCCGCAACGAAGCGTGGTCAGGCCCGGCACCGGGGCGAGGTCGAGCTCGGCGAGGGAGTTGCTGTTGCACACAAGCATGGTCAGACCCGACACCGGGGCGAGGTCGAGTTCGGCGAGGGAGTTGCTACTGCAAACAAGTCTGGTCAGGTCCGGCACCGGGGAGAGGTCGAGTTCGGCGAGGCGGTTGCTGTTGCAGAAAAGCGTGGTCAGTCCAGGCACCGGGGCGAGGTCCAGCTCGGTAAGAGAGTTGTTCTGGCAATGAAGCCCGGTCAGTCCCGGCACCGGGGAGAGGTCGAGTTCGGCGAGGGAGTTCCTGTTGAAAAAAAGCGTGGTCAGTCCCGGCACCGGGGAGAGGTCGAGTTTGGCGAGGCGGTTGCTGTTGTAAACAAGCCAGGTCAGTCCCGGCACCGGGGAGAGGTCGAGTTCGGCGAGGTCGTTGCTTTCTAAAACAAGCGTGGTCAGTCCCGGCACCGGGGAGAGGTCGAGTTTGGCGAGGTGGTTGCTGGCTAAAACAAGCGTGTTCAGGTCCGGCACCGGGGAGAGGTCGAGTTCGGCGAGCTGGTTGCACACGCACCGAAGCGTGGTCAAGCCCGGCACCAGGGAGAGGTCGAGCGATTCTAGTCTGATAAACTCGCAGCATAAGGTTCGCAGACGCGGCAGAATCGGACGGATGGCGGCGGCGACGTTCAGCCAGTTTCCGACATGACCCAAGTCACGAATCAGCAACCCACGAATCAGCAACCCCGACTCCCAATCGCCGGGGACGAACGGGAAGACGTCGAAGTCCCATGCAAGGCTGACGATGGCGTCGTTCTCCACACACAAGCCGATGGGCTCCATATCTTGAGGCATCCACCAGTCAAAATCCGACTCCGACTCCGACTTCCACGAACTGTCGGCGAGTCGTCTCATGACCTCCTCCGGCGCCAGGCCCGAGGCATCGGCCCAATGCAGGATCTGCCGGTAATCGGGCGCGCGCAGCCGATACTCCCCGACGGGAACGCGTGCCGCGTCGAGACCCTGCGCCCGGGCGCGCGCCAGGATGTCCCCGGTCACCGCCGCCACGACGCGACGGGTGCGCCGCCCCGGCGCGGCGAGGTCCGCGCCGGGCCGGGGGACCAAGGGGTGCATCGTGTCGTCCGTCATGTGCCCTCTCCAAAGGCTTCCTTCCTGTACCGAAAGAGAACCGACCGTAGCCGTTCGTTCAGCGGAATCCTGCAACCGGCAAAGCATCGTTATGAGAACTTGCCCTGATCGACTAGGTCGGTTGCGTTGCGGATGCAAGATTAAGACAAATCCGAGGAAAGATCTTGGCTTTGGTTGGTTCAAGTGGACACAAGCACCGCTGATCTGGCGGTTACATCAACCTGTACGAGGGCTGATCGCCTCGGGAGCAATCTACGCGATCATGTCGCGGGGGCGCAGGAGCTAAACACGCGGGGGTGGGGTTCAGAACACTGATCGGTCTTGGCACCGATATCGCGACTACGACGGAGGCTGACTCGTGTTTGTCATCATTGCTGTGCTGGCGGAATAAGCGCGGGCATTGATACGTGAACAAACGCTGGCGGGAGCTTGCTTCCGCGCACGCCTGTGGACGAAATGGCGAGGGCACAAGCACGCATAGGCGCGGCATCAAGTACGCCTCGCCCAGGCGACCATGTCGAGCCGAGACACGCCTGTCGCCGAAATCGGCGTCACGCGAGCGACCCTGTGCCGTTACGTCGGGCCGCAGGATAAACTGCGCGAGTACCGAGCATGGCGTGCGGGTGCTTGGCATCCATCTTAATTCGGCAATAAAATCTCAAAGAACCGGGGGCCGCGAGCGAGCATTGATGCAAATGGAGAAATCCCGAGAACCGACGAGCGCTGAAACAGGACGCCAGGGTCCAACAGCAAAGGAAAGTATTGACGCGTGGGACGCCAACGGCAATCGACTCTCGTCCTATCATCTCGTATCCGGTCGCTACAAATACGATGGATCGAAGGGTAGATTCTATTTGGAAGAATCCTACGATCGCTCCGGAGCGAAAGGCGTCGCCTATCTAACGATTCATCATTTCGAGAACGCCAAGAAAAAAGCAGTTTCTGGGGCTGTAGACACCATGACTCTCATCGTGACAGCCAACAACGGTAAGGTTGTCGCTAAAGTCACAGGAAAGCCCACAGCTTGCGGGACACGACAAGTACAGTTTTGTACGCTGGAAAACGAGGCGAACATCAGGGAAGAGGAAGCGGTACGCACCGATATCGAATTTCCGTCAGTTCCGCTGTTAGCACTGGAGGGCAGGACTTTTCCAGACGGAAGCATGTCTCTAGGGGACATAGAAAATCTTGTTCGGACAGGCGTTGGGAATGTCACAATATTGGCGAAGCGCAAATCGATTAATGATCGAGGAAATACAATGGCGTGGGCTGCGCATGATTATGGAGAAGGGCCCTATTATGCAACCTTCTGCGCCCGAAAACGTGGCGAGCCGGTCGCTTTCGTTCGAATAGACTCATTAGAGAACGCCGATCGAACAGGGCGCATTCGGCCGAGGGTTCTCTATCTTGGCAGGAACCGATATGAAGCGGACTTGCAGATTTCAAAAGAAGCAGAAAAAAAATGCAATGGTTTTGTTGATCATGAGCAGACCGGAGCTGCTGCGCTTCTGGCCGCCGGCATGACAGATCATCAGCTCGTTGAGATCCTTGACGAGCGCAGGTCCAGGCTGATGAAAAGCGAGATAGGGAGACAAAAGCTCGCCCGGTGGGACGCGCTTATCGACCGAGCCCACAGCATGCAAAATTTAATGCCTGCACTGAAGCGCTTGGCGGCCGATGTTCGCGCCATACAAGACGAACATTTCGAGAATCCTACGGAGGATATCGCCCTGCTGGGACGTATCAGCGGATCGCGGCTAAGAACTCTGGGCGGCGAAGATGCCAAGCTTAGCCAGATTGAGGCTTGGCTTAAATCTAAGAGAATAGATGAGAAATAGCAGTAAAAGACTGGTCGAGTTCTCAGAACGCTGGTTTTATGAAAATGCAACAGCCTGTTCAAGTTCAAAATGTGTAAATAGTGCCCCTTTGATTCTCGAAAGCCCCTTAATAAGGCTGCGCTAATAAACAATGCATTTCCTCTAGGTCCGTTGTATACGAAAAGCGTTGCCAAGTACGGCGCTACCCACCTTACCGTTCCAGGATCCAAGCGAGCGCACGGGCTTGAACTTAAGATTACCGCCTAGGTGTAGCCGTTGGCGCGAGAGTCCTCGGGTGGAATATCGGCGTTGTGGTTGAACAGGCGCCGAAAAGACGCCCCTTCCGGGGTCCAGCCACGCATGCGCTGGGCGGCCAGTTCCACCACGGAGAGCGACGCCTTGATACCGGTGGTTTCGGAGGCGATGAGAATCCAGGGGGGCGGTGCATCGGCCACTCAAAACGGATAGTCGTCGTCCTCAATGCGGTTAAGCCCGGCCGGGGCATTGCGAAGTAGCAGACCTGCATCGCATCTCAGCTCGGTCAGTCCGGGCACCGGCGTGAGGTCCAGCTCGGTGAGTGAGCTGCCGCTGCAATCAAGCGAGGTCAGGTCCGGCACCTGGGAGAGGTCCAACTCGGCGAGATTGTTCCAACGGCAAATAAGCTTGGTCAGGTCCGGTACCGGGGAGAGGTCCAGCTCGGTGAGTGAGCTGCCGCTGCAATCAAGTGTGGTCAGTCCCGGCACCTGGGAGAGGTCCAGCTTGGCGAGATTGTTCCAACGGCAAATAAGCTTGGTCAGGTCCGGTACCGGGGAGAGGTCCAGCTCGGTGAGTGAGCTACCGCTGTAATCAAGTGTGGTCAGTCCCGGCACCTGGGAGAGGTCCAGCTTGGCGAGGGGGTTCCTGCTGCAATCAAGCGTGGTCAGGTCCGGCACCGGGGAGAGGTCCAGCTCGGCGAGGTTGTGCCATCCGCACACAAGCGTGGTCAGGTCCGGCACCGGGGAGAGGTCCAGCTCGGTGAGTGAGCTGCCGCTGCAATCAAGCGTGGTCAGTCCCGTCACCCGGGAGAGGTCCAGCTTGGCGAGGGGATTCCTGCTGCAATCAAGTGTGGTCAGTCCCGTCACCCGGGAGAGGTCCAGCTTGGCGAGGCGATTCCTGCTGCAATCAAGTGTGGTCAGTCGCGGCACCGGGGAGAGGTCCAGCTCGGTGAGTGAGCCGCCGCTGCAATCAAGCGTGGTCAGGTCCGGCACCGGGGAGAGGTCCAGCTCGGCGAGGTTGTTCCAGCTGCAATCAAGCGTGGTCAGTCCCGGCACCGGGGAGAGATCCAGCTCGGCGAGGAAGTTGTTCCCGCACACAAGCGTGGTCAGGCCCGGTACCGAGGAGAGGTCGAGCAATTGCAGTCCGAGCGAATCACAGCATAGCGTCTGCAGCTGCGGCAGAATCGGGCGGAAAACGGCAGCATCCGACCAGAGGTCACAGACAAGACCCAAGTCACGAATCAGCAACCCCGACTCCCAGCTGTCGGGGACGAAAGGGAAGACCTCGAAGTCCCATACAAGACTGACCATCGTGCCGTCCTCCACGCAAAGGCCGATGGACCCCAAGCCCCAATGTTCCACCGAACTCCCGGCGAGCCGTTTCAGGACCGCCTCCGGCGCTAGGCCTGATACCGCGGCCCAGCGCTGGATCTGCCGGTAATCGGGCGCGCGCAGCAGATACTCCCCGACGCGAAGTCGCAGGCCTGCGTCGCTATTAAATTTGATCAGGTCCGGCATCGGTGTGAGGTCCAGCTCGACGAGGGGGTTGCCCTCGCAAGCAAGCGTGGTCAAGCCCGGCACCGGGGCGAGGTCGAGCTCGGTGAGGTGGTTGTCGTTGCAATGAAGCGAGAACAGGCCCGGCACCGGGGCGAGGTCAAGCTCGGCGAGGTTGTTGAAGCTGCAATCAAGCTCGGTCAAGCCCGGCACCGGGGCGAGGTCGAGCTCGGCGAGGTAGTTGAAGCTGCAATCAAGCTTGGTCAAGCCCGGCACCGGGGCGAGGTCGAGCTCGGCGAGGTGGTTGGTCTCGCAAATAAGCCTGGTCAGGCGCGGCACCGGGGCGAGGTCGAGCTCGGCGAGGTGGTTGTTCCAGCAACCAAGCTCGGTCAGGCGCGGCACCGGGGCGAGGTCGAGCTCGGCGAGGTGGTTGTAGCTGCACCCAAGCGTGGTCAGGCGCGGCACCGGGGCGAGGTCGAGCTCGGCGAGGTGGTTGTAGCTGCACCCAAGCGTGGTCAGGCGCGGCACCGGGGCGAGGTCGAGCAACTGCAGTCCGAGCGAATTGCAGATGAGGGTCTGCAGTCGCGGCAGAACCGGACGGAGGGCGGCGGCGACGTTCGGCCAGCGTCCCTTGAGGCCCAAGTCCCGGATCAGCAACCCCGACTCCCAGTCGCCGGGGACGAACGGGAAGACCGCGAAGTCCCATGCAAGGCAGACGATGGCACCGTCCTCCACGCACAAGCCGATGGGCTCCCCCAGCATCCACCGCTCCGGTTCCACCGAACTCCAGGCGAGCCGTTCCAGGACCGCCTCCGGCGCCAAGCCCGCGGCTTCGGCCCAGCGCAGGATCTGCCGGTAATCGGGCGCGCGCAGCCGATATTCCCCGAGGGGAACGCGGGCCGCGTCGAGATCCTGCGTCCTGGCGCGCGCCAGGATGTCCTCGGTTACAACCGCCATGACGCGACTGGTGCGGCGGCCCGGCGTGGTGATGTCCGTACCGGTGCGGGGGACCAAGGGGTGCTTCGTGTCGTGTTCCATCTGCAATCTCCAAAGGCATCCTCTGCATCCGCGATGCGCCGAGCGATCGCGTCGAGGAACGCGGCGAGTCGATCGCTCGGCCCATTATGGCCGGAAAGGACACCTGGCGTGCGCGATCGGGATGGCCGGCACCGTCCGAGAACGGCCTTACGCAGTGCGGCGCCGTCGGGGCGGCCGTCTCAAATCCGGATCTTCTCGATCTCGTCCAGGGTCATGTCGCCGCGCCGCCGGTCGTAGAGTTGGGTGGTGCGGGTGCTGGCGTGGTTGGCCATCGCCG
>SACH01000038.1 GCA_009928645.1 Gammaproteobacteria bacterium
GACCACACCCTGGACATCAAGCACCGCGGCATCGTCCCCATCATCGACCTGGCCCGGGTCTACGCCCTGAGCACCGGCCAGCCGGCGGTCAACACCCTGGAACGGCTGGAACAGGCCGCCAAGTCCAAGGCCGTGAGCCAGGAGGGCGCCGACAATCTGATTGACGCCTTCGAATTCATCGGCGCCCTGCGCCTGCGCCATCAGGCCGAGCAACTACGCCAGGGTCGTCAGGCCGACAACTACCTGTCGCCGGATTCCCTGTCCCGTCTGGAGCGCGGTCACCTCAAGGATGCCTTCGCCATGATCAATTCCCTCCAGGACACCCTGGAACAGCGCTACCAGGCCGGGCGTTTCGGTTAAGCCACCATGGCCTGGCCCTTCACTCTTGAATTTCGCCGGCGCTGGTACCTTCGGCGGCTGCCCCCGGGGCCCTTGCGCGATTATCTGGCGACCCCCTTTCCGGACCCGGTGACGAACTACCGCCAGGTGGAGTTCCTGGCCGTCGATCTGGAGACCACCGGCCTGGACAGCAAGAAGGACCACATCCTCAGCTTTGGCTACCTGACCCTGAGCGGCGATCACCTGGACCTGACCAGCGCCCGCCACCGTCTGGTCCACACCAAGCAGGCGATCCCTGAGGCCAGCGCCGTCATTCATCAGATCACCGATGACCAGGCCGCCACCGGGGCGCCCCTGGAAGAGGTCCTGGCGGAATTCCTCATCGCCCTCAAGGGCAAGGTCCTGCTTGCCCACCATTCCCTGATCGAGGAGACCTTCATTGACTTGGCCTGCCGGCGTCTGTTTGGTGGTCCCCTACTGGCGCCCATCGTCGATACCCAGGCCATCGCCCTGCGCCACTTCCAGCGACGTCAGATCCCCTTCAAAGGGGGGGATCTGCGCCTCTACGCCTTGGGTGCCCGCTACAACCTGCCCCGCTACGGCGCCCACAATGCCCTCAGTGACGCCCTGGCCGCCGGGGAACTCTTCCTCGCCCAGGCCGCCCATCGCGATGCCGGCCAGGGCGTCCCCCTACGGGAATTCCTGGTGTGATCCCGTTCCTGACCGCGCCCCGCCGCCAGGCCGGTGAAGTGCTAGCGAAGGCAGTGGCGAGGGGTTAGACTTGATCCGTTTCGTTCCGAGGTACGTTATTTGCCCCTGCCTCCGCCGTGAGCGGTGGACAATCCCGACCTTAGCGCCGATCCGCCAGGATTCGGAGGAGACGAGGACCATCCGGTCGGCCTGACCGCCGCCCCATGCAGACCAGAACAAGAGGCGCACGACGCCTCACGATTCCCGGTTGACCCGCTGCCAAACAGCCGGTTACTGGGCTTGGCTCTTCCGCCCAGTGCCTCCCCACTCGGGCGGTCTTCACTCACCCCTCAGATCAGGAGATTGGTACCCATGTCGGAGATCAAGACCTACCCAGTTCCCGCGGACATCGCCGCCAAGGCCCACATCAACGCCGAACAATACGCGGCCATGTACCAGCGGTCGATCGATGATCCCAATGGCTTCTGGGCCGAGCAGGCAAACCAGTTCGTCACCTGGAGCAAGCCCTTCGATAAGGTGATGGACTACAGTTACAACCCCGACAACTTCTATATCAAGTGGTTCGAGGGTGGCCAGCTCAACGTCTCCTACAACTGCCTGGACCGGCACCTGGACAGCCGTGGCGACCAGGTCGCCATCATTTGGGAGGCCGACGATCCCAACGTCGACAGGAAGATCACCTACCGCGAACTGCACGCCGATGTCTGCAAACTGGCCAATGTCCTCAAGGCCAAGGGTGTCAAGAAGGGTGACCGGGTCTGCATCTATCTGCCCATGATCCCCGAGGCGGCGGTGGCCATGCTCGCCTGTACCCGCATCGGCGCCGTCCACTCCATCGTCTTTGGTGGCTTCTCCCCCGACTCCCTGCGCGACCGCGTCCTCGACGCCGACTGCCGCGTCATCATCACTGCCGACGAGAGCGTCCGCGGCGGCCGTAACGTGCCCCTGAAGAAGAACGCCGATACCGCCCTCAACGAGTGCCCCAACGTCCACACCCTGATCGTCGTCCAGCGCACCGGCGGTAACGTCGCCTGGACCGAGGGCCGCGATGTCTGGTATCACGAGGCCATGGCCGCCGCCGATCCGGTGTGCGCCCCCGAGGCCATGGACGCCGAGGACCCGCTGTTCATCCTCTACACCTCCGGCTCCACCGGCAAGCCCAAGGGTGCCCTGCACACCACGGGTGGCTACTTGGTCTATGCCGCCGCCACCCACAAGTACGTCTTCGACTACCAGGAAGGCGAGATCTACTGGTGCACCGCCGACGTCGGCTGGGTCACGGGCCACACCTACATCGTCTATGGCCCCCTGGCCAACGGCGCCACCTCGATCATGTTCGAGGGCATCCCCAACTACCCGGACATGTCCCGCTTCTGGCAGGTGGTGGACAAGCATCAGGTCAACATCTTCTACACCGCCCCCACCGCCATCCGCTCGCTGATGCGCGCCGGCGAGGGCCCGGTGAAGGCCACCTCCCGTAAGAGCCTGCGCATCCTGGGTTCCGTGGGCGAGCCCATCAACCCCGAGGCCTGGGAGTGGTATCACCGCGTGGTCGGCGACGAGCGCTGCCCCATCGTCGACACCTGGTGGCAGACCGAGACCGGTGGCCATCTGATCACCCCCCTGCCCGGTGCCACCCCCTTGAAGCCCGGTTCGGCCACCCGCCCCTTCTTCGGCGTGGTCCCGGCCCTGGTGGACCCGGCGGAGGGCACCCCGGTCAATGGTGCCGGCGAGGGCGCCTTGGTCATCACCCAGCCCTGGCCGGCGCAGATGCGTACCGTCTATGGCGATCATCAGCGCTACATCGACACCTACTTCAAGCAGTATCCCGGCAAGTACTTTACCGGTGACGGCGCCCGCCGCGACGAGGACGGTTACTACTGGATCACCGGGCGCATCGACGACGTGCTCAACGTCTCCGGTCACCGCCTGGGAACCGCCGAGATCGAGTCCGCCCTGGTCCTGCACCCGCAGGTCGCCGAGGCGGCGGTGGTTGGTTACCCCCATGACATCAAGGGCCAGGGCATCTACGCCTATGTCACGCCCATGGCCGGGATCGAGGGCACCGACGAGCTGAAGAAGGAACTGGTGGCCCTGGTGCGCGGCGAGATCGGCCCCATCGCCATTGTCGATCTCATCCAGTGGTCTCCCGGCCTGCCCAAGACCCGCTCCGGCAAGATCATGCGCCGTATCCTGCGCAAGATCGCCGCCAACGAGATCGACAGTCTGGGTGATACCTCGACCCTGGCCGATCCGACGGTGGTCAACGAGCTGATCGAGAACCGGGCCAACCGCTGACCGGACCGCTTGGACCAGGGTGGCCCTTGATCCGCCCTGGTTCGCGGCCCATCATGGGCGCCGGTTGATCGACAGTCAGAGGGAGCATCCGGCGGCCCCGTTGCGAATCAACGCTTGACCAGGGAAGATGTCTTTAATGTCCTATCGACGGGGATGCCTCCGGCTCCCCGTCGCTTTTGTTTCAAGAGGCTTAATTTGAACGCACAGATGCGAATTGGCGTCTTCGTCGACGCCGAGAACGTCCGCTACAACGGCGGCTACCAGATGCGCTACGACGTCCTGCGCCGCTTCGCCGCGCGCGATGGGGGCATCATCCAGCGCCTCAACACCTACCTGGCCTTCGATCTGGAACGCGCCCGCGAAGACCCGGAATACGCCAAGAAGTCCCGTGCCTATCAGCAGATGGTGCGCGATTTTGGCTGGAAGATTACCGTCAAGTACGTACGCCGCTATACCGACGACAGCGGCAATGTCACCACCAAGGCCAATGCCGATCTCGACATGGCGGTAGACGCCATGCTCCAGGCTGGCAAGCTCGATCAGGTTCTGCTAGTCACCGGAGACGGCGACTTTCTGCAGGTGGTCAATGCCCTGCAGAACAACGGCTGCCGCGTCGAGCTGGTGGGCTTCAAGAACGTCTCCCGTCAGCTCCAGCAGGAGGTGGATGCCTACTACTCCGGTTACATGATCCCGGACCTGCTGCCCATCTCCTATGAACCCCGCAACGAGTGGGGCAAGCCCGGCTCCTGCGTGCGCGGCGTCTGCACCAAATGGTTCCCGGAGAAAGGTTACGGCTTCCTGCGCTTCATGAACCAGATCTCCTCCAACCTGTGGATCACCGATCCCCGGGACGAAGGCTCGCCCTTCACCAGCGTCTTTTGCCATGCCAACGAGGTGGCGGACGAGGTGACCGAGGACATGCTCATGAACCGGGAGACGGTCCTGGAGTTTTACCTTAACGAAAGCGAGCAAAAGGACAACGGCCTGGTAGCCAATAACGTGCGTCTGGCCTTTTCGGTCAATCGCTAAGGGGCTCACCCCCCGGCCACCCCTCCCAGAGCCTGACCCGGCCTGGGGCGGTTGGCGGCGAAGTCGCGCCTCGCTCGCGTTTCCGCTGTTCTTGACCCCATGGCCAGCCCCGCCCCCCCGCCCCTGTCCGGTCTCGCTTCCAGCCTTGTCCGTGAAAAGTTGCTGACGGAGGCGCGCGCCCAGGGCGCCTTTGCCGACGCCGCCCGACGGGGCAAGCCCTTCGTGCAGCACCTGGTGGAGGAAAAGATCCTTGACAGCCGGCGCATTGCCCTGGTGACCTGCGAGGAGTTGGGCGTTCCCCTCCTGGACCTGAGCGCCATCGACGTCGCCACCCTGCCCCTGGACCTGGTCAACGAGAAGCTGGTGCTCAAGCACCGGGCCCTGCCGATCCACCGCCGCGGGACCCGCCTCTTCGTCGCCCTCTCCGATCCGACCAACCACGAGGCCCTGGACGAGATCCGCTTCAACACCGGCCTGACCACCGAGGCGGTGCTGGTGGAGGAGGACAAGCTGGCGCTGGCCATGGAGAAGGCCATCAATCGCCTCCACGAATCCGAACATTCGGTCATGGGCCAGATCATGGCCTCCGATCTGGTCAACCTCGAACAGGTCGCTTCCGAAGAGCACCAGGGCACGGAAGAGGAGCTCAATGTGGATGAGGCGCCAGTAGTGCGCTACATCAACAAGATCCTCGTCGATGCTATCTCCGGCGGCGCCTCAGACATCCATTTCGAGCCCTACGAGAAGACCTTCCGCATTCGCTTCCGCCAGGATGGCATGCTGCACGAGGTGGCCTCGCCGCCGGTCAACATCTCCCATCGCCTGGTGGCGCGGCTCAAGGTCATGTCGCGGATGAACATCGCCGAGCGCCGGGTGCCCCAGGACGGGCGCATCAAGCTCAAACTCAGCCGGACCCGGGACATCGACTTCCGCGTCAACACCCTCCCCACCCTCTATGGCGAGAAGGTGGTGCTGCGTATCCTCGAGACCGGGGCCACCCTGGTGGGCGTCGAGGAACTCGGCTTCGACGAAGAACAAAAGACGGCCTTTCTCAAAGCCATCCACAAACCCTATGGCATGATCCTGGTCACGGGTCCCACGGGCTCGGGCAAGACCGTCTCCCTCTACACCGGCCTGAACATCCTCAACCAGCCGGACGTGAATATCTCCACCGTCGAGGACCCGGTGGAAATCCAGGTGCCGGGGATCAACCAGGTCAACATGAATCCCAAGGCGGGCCTCACCTTCGCCGCCGCCCTGCGCGCCTTCCTGCGCCAGGACCCGGACATCATCATGGTGGGTGAGATCCGTGACCTGGAGACGGCGGAGATCGCGGTCAAGGCGGCCCAGACCGGCCACCTGGTGCTGTCCACCCTGCACACCAACGACGCCCCCCAGACCCTGACCCGCCTGGCCAACATGGGCGTGCCACCCTTCAACATCGCCTCCTCGGTGCTACTGATCATGGCCCAGCGCCTGGTGCGGCGCCTCTGCCGCAAATGCCGCAAACCGGACAAGATCCCGCGCAGTGCCTTGCTGGAGGAGGGTTTCACCCCGGCAGAGGTCGAAGCGGGACTCACGATCTACAAGCCGGTGGGCTGCGAGCACTGCCACCAGGGCTATCGCGGGCGAATTGGTATCTATCAGGTGATGCCGGTATCCGATGCCATGGGACGCCTCATCATGGAGGGTGGCAACGCCATCCAGTTGGCCGAGCAAGCGCGGCTGGAGGGCATCCTCGACCTGCGGCAATCCGGGCTGCGCAAGGTCAAGTCGGGTATCACCAGTCTTGAGGAAATCAACCGCGTGACCAAGGAATGAGCCCTGCGGTCCCGCTCTCCGCCCGGCGTCACTTACCCCCGGTTAGCGTGAAAGTCACGGTAAAGACTTTTATTTTCAGGAGTGTGGCGCGCCCATCATGACAGTTAGCGTGAAAGCCACGGCAACGTCTTTCATTTTCCGGGGCGTGATGCATCCCCTCATGACAGTTAGACCGGCCGGCTTCGCCACCGCGCCGGTACCGCGCCGGTACCGAGCCCTTACCGGCCACCACGCCCTGTCTGATGACGGTTAGCCCCTGAGGACACCCCATGTCAGCCCTCGACCTTCTCACCCAGACCCCGGCCCTGCTCTATGCCATCATCGCCCTCTTCGCCCTGGCAGTAGGCAGTTTCCTCAATGTCGTCATTCATCGCCTGCCCCTCATGATGGAGGAGGAATGGCGGCGGGAATGCGCGCACCTAGCCCAGGCCGATGCCGAGGCGGCGGCTGCGAGCCATGCGGCCACTGGCCCCGTCCCTTCTCCGGTCTCTCCTGCGGCTCCTCCTGCGGCCCTTTCTTCGGCCTCTGCTCCGGCCTCGTCGGCGGCACCCTCGGCATTGCTTTCCTTGTCCCGGCCCGGCTCACATTGCCCCCACTGCGGCCACCGGATCCGGGCTGGCGAAAACATCCCCCTGCTGAGCTATCTCCTGCTACGCGGGCGCTGCTCGGCGTGTCAGCAGCCCATAAACCCGCGCTACCCCCTGGTCGAGGCCCTCACCGCCCTGCTCTCGGTGCTGGTCGTGTGGCGCCTGGGCCTCACCTGGGAGGCGGCGGCCGCGCTCCTGCTGACCTGGGGCCTGATCGCCTTGGCCTTTATCGACCTCGACACCCAGCTTCTGCCGGACAGTATCACCCTACCCCTGCTCTGGCTGGGGCTGCTGATCAGTCTGGACCACTGGTACGTCACCCCCAGCGAGTCGATTCTGGGGGCCGTCCTGGCCTACCTTTTCCTCTGGACCGTCTACCAACTCTTCAAACTGACGACCGGCCGGGAGGGCATGGGCTACGGCGACTTCAAGCTCTTCGCCGTCTTTGGCGCCTGGCTCGGCTGGCAGGCCCTGCCCCTGATCCTGATTCTGTCCAGCGTCGTCGGTGCCGTGATCGGGGTGATCCTGCTGGCCCGCAGCGGCAGGGATCGCCACACCCCCCTGCCCTTCGGCCCCTATCTGGCCGCCGCCGGCTGGATCGCCTTGCTCTGGGGCGAATCCATCAGCGGGGTCTACCTGCACTGGTCGGGACTGGGCTGAGCGATGCCTGGCCCTGGCCGTCCCGCCCTGGTGGTGGCCCTGACCGGCGGTATCGGCAGCGGCAAGACCAGCGTAGCCACCCGCCTGGCGGAACTGGGTGCCGCCGTCATCGACACCGACCTGCTCGCCCATGCCCTCACCCGGTCGGGTGGCGAGGCCATGCCCGCCATCGCCGCCGCCTTTGGTCCCGAGGTGATCGCCACGGACGGCAGCCTGGACCGACCCGCCATGCGCCGCCGGGCATTCGCCGATCCCCAGACGCGACGAAAGCTGGAGGCCATTCTTCACCCCCTCATCCGCGCCCGCCTAGCCGAGGAACTGCGCCAGGTCGAGGCCGCTTATGCCGTGCTGGTGATTCCGCTGCTGTTCGAGACCGGCTGGACGGATATCGCCGACCGCATCCTGGTGGTGGACCTGCCGGAGGACCAGCAGATCGCCCGCGTCATGCGGCGCAATGCTCTCAGCGAGACCGAGGTGCGCCAGATTATCGCCAGCCAGGCGAGTGCCGCCACCCGGCGCGCCGGGGCGGACGATCTCATCGAGAACAGTGGCAACCTGGAGGCGTTGCGGTGGCAAACGGACCGTCTGCACCGCGACTATCTGCACCTGTCAGCGGCGCGGGAGACCACCGGCATCGGCCTGGATAAATATTAATTATTGGCGAATGGCGGTGATCTTCACTTAAGCTTCGCGAGGTGGGAAAAGGTTGTACTCACCGCATCGAGTTGTATCTACTTATTTTTTGGAGATTTATGTCATGATGCACACGTCTTGCTCCGCTGTTCTGGCCACTGTTCTCGCGCTCTCTTCCATGACGATCCAGGCAGCAGCGGATTGTAAAGGACTCGAAGAATCCGCTTGTACCGGCAACCCGGCCTGCACCTGGACCAAGGGCTATACCCGTTCTGACGGCAAGGCCGTGGCCGCTTACTGTAAGGCCAAGGCGGGCAACAAGGCCAATGCCGACGCCGCCACCGCGGCACCGGCAAGCGCCCCGGCAGAATCGCCCAAATAAAGCTTTCTCCGTTACGCTTTGTCTATCCCAGCGAGGGGCATTTCGGTCGCGGTTGACCCCTGGTCGGAATGCCGGGCCGCGTCTTGCGGTGGTATCAGAGAGGACCAGGAGAGGACTGAGTAGACTGCTGGCGAGGTTGCTGAGGGCCTGGCCGTTCTTCACCCTCTGAGGAGGGGCCTCTTCAGGGTTCCCTCAGACACCAGCCGACCCGACCAGGCGACACGCGGTTCCACCTGAGGTTTCACCAACGCATCCCGGGGCGGCCACTGGCCGCCCCGGCCTTTTTGTCCCCCTCCACCCATCCCCCAGAACCGCCCAGAGAGCTGCACGCTCAGCCGCCCAAACATTCATCACCGCCCTGCTACCCTGCCAACCCCATGACTGACATCCTCTCCCTCACCCGCCCGGACGACTGGCACCTGCACCTGCGTGATGGGGCCGAGATGGCCGCGGTGCTACCCCACACGGCCCGCTGTTTCGCCCGGGCGATCGTCATGCCCAATCTCAAACCGCCGGTGATGACCACGACCCAGGCTCAGGCCTACCGGGAGCGGATCCTGGCGGCCCTGCCGGCGGGCCTGGACTTCACTCCCCTCATGGCCCTCTATCTGACGCACAGCCTGGCACCGGCAGAGATCCGCCGGGCCCAGGACTCGGGCATCGTGTTTGCCGCCAAGCTCTACCCGGCCGGGGCCACGACCAACGCCGAGAATGGGGTCACCCGGCTGGAGAACATCTATCCCGTCCTGGCCGCCATGGAGCAGGCGGGGTTGCCCCTGCTGGTGCATGGCGAGGCGACAGCGGCGGAGATCGACGTCTTCGACCGCGAGCGGCGCTTCATCGACGACGCCCTGTTGCCCCTGCTGCGGGACTTTCCCGGGCTGCGCCTGGTCTTCGAACACATCACCACGGCGGATGCCGCCGACCTGGTCCGGGAGGGGCCGCCGACCCTAGCCGCCACCATCACCCCCCAGCACCTGCTCTACAACCGCAACGCCATCCTAGTCGGCGGCATTCATCCTCACTTCTACTGCCTCCCCGTCCTCAAACGCGAGCGCCACCGCCAGGCCCTGGTGGCGGCGGCCACCAGCGGCCATCCCCGCTTCTTTCTCGGTACGGACAGCGCCCCCCATGCCATCGGCGCCAAGGAGAGCGCCTGCGGCTGCGCCGGCATCTACAGCGCCCACGCCGCCATCGAGCTCTACGCGGAGGTCTTCGACCAGGCAGGGGCCCTGGACAAACTGGAGGGGTTCGCCAGTTTTCATGGCGCGGACTTCTATGGTCTGCCCCGCAACACCGACCAGATCCGTCTGCGGCGCGAGCCCTGGACGGTCCCGGAAAGCTACGCCTTTGGTACCACCCAGGTCAGGCCCCTACGCGCCGGGGAGACCATCGGCTGGCGGTTGCTGGCGTCGGCGGACGCCTCAGCCGCCTGGTAAATGTTCAACCACAAATTGATCCTATCGCCCAGACCCGCCCCTCTTTTCAACCCCGCTTCAACGAGGTGAGCGGGGCTAAGGCGTACCCGTTGTGGCAAGGTTCCTTTGTGATCGGTACCACCCCAGCGTCAGGATTTCTTGGCGGGCACCGGGGCCTTGGAGTCCTCTTCAGCCCAGATATCCTCCTCTTCCGCCGTCGGCGGGGGATTGCCGTCGAAAATGGCGTTGCGCCGCTTCTGGAGAAAGGCATCGCGGACAAAGGCGTAGGGATCGGTGGCCGCCGTGTCCAACAGGTCCGTGGCCCCCAGCAGGTCGGCACGGGTGTCGATGACATCCAGGCCGATCATGGTCCAGTTGGCGGGCTTGTTGGTATTCCAGACGTGGAAGAAGGGATTGGTCACGATATTTCCCGGTATCCCCATGGTGTCCCGCAGGGTGCTGGGCCCGAGGATGGGCAGGACCAAGTAGGGGCTGTCCACGTCGCCCCAATAGCCAAAGGTCTGACCGAAGTCTTCCTTGTAGCTCGGCAGGCCCATGTTGGTGGCGACGTCGATCAGGCCGCCCACGCCGACCGTGGTATTGACCACCACGCGCCCGACATCCGTGCCAAAGCGGGACACCTTGACCTGTAACAGGTTGTTGACCGCCGAATTCACATCATTGATATTATTGAAGAAGTTCGTTACGCCCTGATCCACGGGTTCGGGAACGACCGCCTTGTAGCCCTTGGCGATGGGCTTGATAAAGGCATTGTCAAAGTCCGTGTTGAACTTGTACATCGCCCGATTGTAGGGCTCGAGGGGATCCTTGGGATTTCGCTGATCCTCCGGGATGGAGGAACAACCCAGGACAAGGGCGACGAGGGCCAGGCCCCCCGCCCGAAACATACTTCTCGTCATGTCGGTACGTCTTTGCATAACCTTGATGCACCATGTTCCGCCGACCGCGTCGGATGGGTGGGATACTAGCACAAGCGAACCAGGCCCTCCCGGAGGATTCGGCCTGGCTTATCAGTCGAGTGCCCGCGGAGTAAATCCAGCTTGCACCAACCGTGCCAGCACCCCGTCCTCACCGGGAAGATGCAGGGCACCGATGGCGATGAAACAGCCCCCGCTGCGCAGATAGGCCAGCATTCGTGCCGTCATGTGCTGATTGCGCACCTCCAGGGCGGCATGACGGAACCGTGCGGCCAATTGGGGATCGCCCCGGCGCAGGTACTCGTCGCCCAGTCGTTCGAGACGGGCCAGATCCTGGCTCAGATAGGCCTCAAGCAGGCGTGCGAAGACCTCCGGCAGTGTCGGACGGGCTTCGAGGGTTTCCCGTAGCAGGGCGATCTGGTCCTCCTCGGTGAGGGTATCGAACACCGCCAGTTGCTCCTCGATCGATTCCAGACCCTGAACCTGCTTCCCCGCCGCCAGGGCCGCCTTATACAGCCGGATATCGAGGAATTCACCGGTGCCCGCCTCGGGCATGCCCAGCAGGGTGGCGGCCGCCCAGGGCTTGTAATCCTTGATCGCCTCCTCGGCCATCCCCCGTTCAGCCAGAGCCTGGACCGTCTGCTCATAGAGGGGCCGGCCGGCGACCTGCGCCAGCCCCCGGCCATCCGTGTAGACCATGGCCATCATGGCCCGGATCACCGCCTGGGTATCCGGGATGGTCTCCATGATAAAGACAGTGCTCTGATCGAAGGCCGCCTGGGCTGGCGTGGTAAGCGACAGCACCCGGGGGTCCTCACTATGGATGGTGCCGAAGAGATAGCAGGGTGGCGCACCCGACTCAGTGGCGTCAATTTCGAACAGAAGTCCCGGCTTGGCGACGGCAGCCGCCGAGGCCAGGCCAACAGTCAGCCAAAAAACAAACCTGGCCAACCGCTTGGTGACCGGTGTCATCATGCGCATGCTCACTCCACTCCTCACTGCCCGCCTCACCTTTCAGGAGGCCGGTCTGGCCAGCACTATATCAGCCCTGGCTAGCTGGCCCCAATCGCCGCCGCTGGTACAACCGGCAGGCCGGAACAGAACGGCCTGGGCATTGGCAAATCGCTTTGCAATTGGGAACGCGGCTCTTATCCTGTGCCCATGATGGAACCTGCCCAAACACCTTATATCGCCCGGCGCTTCCGCGGCTTCTTGCCGGTGGTGGTGGACGTGGAAACCGCCGGCTTCGACCCCCAGCGCCATGCCTTGCTGGAAGTCGCCGCCAGCATCATCCGTATGGACGAGCAGGGCCGGGTCTTCCCCGGTGCCACCCTGCACTGCCACGTACTGCCCTTCCTCGGCGCGGAGATCGATCCCCGGGCCCTGGCCTTCACCGGCATCGACCCCCATCACCCCTTCCGCGACGCCCTGCCGGAAAAGGAGGCCCTTTCCCGGATACTGGTGCCGATCCGCAAGGCGGTCAAAAGCTGCGGCTGCAATCGGGCCATCCTGGTGGGGCATAACGCCGCTTTCGATCTGGGCTTTCTCAAGGCCGCCGTGGAGCGGACGGCTTTCAAGAACAGCCCCTTCCACTCCTTCAGCGTCTTCGACACCGTTTCCCTGGCTGGACTGGTCTATGGCCAGACGGTACTGGCCCGCGCCGCCCAGATGGCCGGACTGGGCTGGAACAGCAACGAGGCCCACAGCGCCCTCTATGACGTGGAGCAGACGGCCCGGCTCTTCTGCCAGATCGTCAACCGCTGGCGGGAACTGGACCCGTTGCGCATCTGGGAGGGTACGCCTCCGGACACCCGGGATGAGCCAGAGGAGTTCCGCGTTTGAGCCTCGCTTCCCCGTCACCGGTCCCGCCACCGCCCAGGATCCCGTCATCCCTGCCCACCGTCACCCCGGGCGACACCTCGTCTCCAGCCGCTCGTAAAGAGGCTCCCAGCGCCCCTAACACCTCTAACATCCCTAGCGCACCTAGCATCGATCCCGCCGAGGTGGCCTACTTTGAGGCCCTGGCCCACCGCTGGTGGGATACGGAGGGCCCCTTCTGGCCCCTGCACAAGCTCAACGCCTTCCGCGTCGTCTACCTGCGGGAGCGACTCTGCCAGGCCTTGGGCCGCGATCCCACCGCGGACCTGCCCCTGAAGGGGCTGCGGCTGCTGGACATCGGCTGCGGTGGCGGCATCCTCAGCGAGTCCCTGACACACCTCGGCGCCCGGGTCATGGGCATCGACGTCGCCCCCAAGAACATCCGCGTCGCCGAGCTTCACGCCCAGGGCTGCGGACTGGACCTGGACTACCGGCTGACCAGCGCCGAGGCCCTGGCTCAAGACGGTGCCCAATTCGACGTGGTGCTCAACATGGAGGTAGTGGAGCATGTGGAAAACCTGCCCGCCTTTCTCGCCGCCTGCGGCGTGCTGGTGCGTCCCGGCGGGGTCATGGCGGTGGCCACCATCAACCGCACCCTGGCGGCCCTGGTGATCGCCATCTTCGGCGCCGAATACGTCCTCCGTTGGCTGCCTAAGGGAACCCATCATTGGCGCAAACTGGTCAAGCCGGCCGAGGTCCTGGCCGGTCTTGGCGACACCTTCCACCTGGTCCACCGCACCGGCGTGCGCGTCAATCCCTTCGATCGCAGCTTCCATTTCACCCCCTACCTGGGGGTGAACTACCTGCTGTTGGTGCAAAAGCAGCCGCAGGCCGCGTGAGACGTATCGCATCGAGCCGTCCATCCTCACACAGCAAAGACCAATCTTGAGTCCACTCCGAAGAGTCAAAAATCGGGTATATTAGTGAAAACTTATGGTTCTAACATGCTGATAAAAATATGAAAGTATTTATAAGCATTCATTGATATAGCCCCGGAAATGGCTTTTCGGAGTGGACTCAATCTTCTATTCCAGACGAGCTATCGTTTTCAGAGCCGAAGAGGGAGGGTCGGGTGGTGCCTGGCGGGGGTGTCAACCGCAAGGATGCGGTTGGCAAGCCTACAAGGACGTATTCACGGCGTCCCCCGCCAGGCGCCACCCGACCCGGAAACCCCGTATGTTATCGGTCAGATCTAAGCGCTGGTAGCAGGAGGGCATCCTGGTGACCGACACGCAGTCGCAGCCAGCCAGACGCGTTCTGCGCCAGACGCGCCTCGCGCCAGGACCCGATCGCCACCGCCAGGCGCGCGGCCTCCGGTTCTCCCTCGGCCTGCTCCCATGCGGCGGCAGCCCACCCCTCGATCAGTGCCGTAACCAGTTCCGCGTCCCCCGGACCCAGCACCCAGTCGCTGGGGCTGACCTCACGGGCAAAACCCCATTCATCCGCCAGGAGGGCTAACCGCTCAGGGGCGGTAGGCCCCAGGGCCGGACCCAGCCCCTTATCACGGCGCTGGTGGGCATTGAAGAGATCGACCAGGGTCCCATCCAGGGGATGAGCAGGGGAGAGTTCCACCCGACCGTCGTAGGTCAGGACCAGCAAGAGGGGCGAAGCGGACGCGGCGCAAGCCCACAGCAAACCGGCCAGCCAGTCCGCCGAGACCAGATCCAAGAGGGCGGAGGCGGTCACCAGGGTGCGGGCGTCCAGGGGGAGTGGGAGTAGAGACCCGACCCCCCGGGCCAGATCCTGCCGCAGAGTCTTCACCACCAGATCCAGGTCACTTGCCCTGGTGGCCGTTGGCGGGATACGACGCTCCAGTTCGGCCAGCAGCCGGGGATCCCGGTCGAGGCACCACCATTCCTGTTGTCGCCAGGCCATCGCAACCGGGGCGGCACCCAGACGGGGGGCGAGATAGCGGAGATTGCTGCCCGTGCCGCAGCCCAGATCGAGGATGCGCCAGGGTGAGCAGGGTACGGCCCGGGTCGGATCAAGCTGGCCAGCCAAGGCCCTGTCGTCCGGCCAACGCCTGGACTGATCCGCGTCAGGGCTGACGCTGGTGGCTGCTTCCACGCCCCCCGGTCCAGTGATGAAAGCGGGTGGTTTCCGGTTAACGCCACCCACCCCAGCGTCCTCAGCGGTGCCGGTACTAAGCCGCGCGCCATAGGACCGGAGCAGGTCCACCAAGTGGCCGTCCCGCGCACGCCTGTCCGCCGGTTCCCGCAACGCCAGCCAGTCAGCGCTGAAATCACCCATCACCGTACCTTCCCATCACTATCTACCCTCATCCAGGCATCACCCTGTCTTCCCGTCGCCCATTTTTTCATCACGACATCAGCATGCCCTTCCGTCGCCGTCCTCCCGCATCCAGGCATCACCATCATACCTTCCCATGGCCCTATACCCCCTTCAGGGCGCTGGAGAAAGCGGCGGCACTTTGCTGCCAGGTAGGAAGACACAAGCCGGCGCTTCGCGCCCCCGCGGTCAGGCGACGGCGCAGGGCCTCATCCGCGATCAACCGTCGCAGGGCCTGCTGCAGGGCTGGCAGATCGTCCGGGGGCACCAGGAGACCGGCCTCGGGCGGCACCGTATCCACCAGGGCGCCGGCACGGGTGGTGAGGATCGGCAAGCCATGGGCCAGGGCCTCAGCACAGACCATGCCGTAGCCCTCGAAGCGGGAGGGCAGGATGAAGAGATCGGCGGCGGCATAGTGCCGGCCCAACGCCTCGGCGGGGAGGGAGCCAAGGAAGGTCACCCGCTCTGCCAGTCCCCAAGCGTCGCGCCAGCCGAACAGCTCCCGGGCCCAGGCTGGATCCAGGTCGGGAGAACCGATGCAGTCCAGATGCCAGGGGAAGGCCGTCAACCCCGCCAAGGCCCGCAGCAGAAGGTCGTGCCCCTTCCGGGGGGTGAGTGAGGCCACGCACAACAGGAGCAAGGACCGCGACGCTCCCGAAACCCCGTTGATGTCGACAGGCAGGGAGGAGACTGTCGCTGGCACTCCACCCCATGGTGAGAGCTGCTCCCCGCGTGCAGAGACCGTCCCTCCGGTAACAGGGATCGGCTCTACCCCGGGCTCCACCACTCGCACCCGGTCAGGGGCCACCCCCCAGTCCCCGGCTTCGGTGAGCAGACGGGCGGTGAAGGGACTGGTCACCAGAATCAGCCGCGCCTGGGCCAGGGCCCGCATCTCGCTGTGCCGCAGGGTCGCGGCCAGTTCCGTGGATAAGCCGGTTTCCAGGGCCAGGGGATGATGGACCAGGGCCACCAGGCGCAGCCGCTGGCCCTCGACCTCCGCCAGCTCGGGCATGGCGCCGTAGGCCAGACCGTCCACCAACACCAGCCCCCCGTCAGGAATCGCCGCCAGAACCTGGCACGCCTGATGCAGAGCCGCCAGGGTGGGCAGAGGGAAACTGGCATCCAGGGGACAATGCTTGACCCGCCAGCCCAGGTCAGTCAGCCCCGCCAGGATGCGGCGATCGTAACGGTAGCCCCCCGTCGGGCTATCCAGATCCCCCGGGATCAGCGCCCAGAGCCGTGGTTGGTCCTCACCTGTAACGTGAAAGTACCCACCACTTTCATCAGTCGGAGGGGCTGAAGACCTTTCATGCTCATTAGGAACAGCGCGGGCAGGTTGGTCTTTCTCTTCACGAGCAGGGTGGGTTATTTGGCCCTCCTCCCCGGCAAGGTCGTCAGCGGTCTGCATGTCAGGTGACAACTTGCGACCCCTGGCCCCGTGACCAACCTCCGCACTTGGTCGCCACCCGCGAGCTAGGTTTCATGCGGCACCCGGGGCCAGATCAGCCTCGAAGGCGGCCCAGGCAATATGGGACTCATGCAATACCACCCGCAGAGACTGGATACCCTGGGCCGCACCACCCAGTTCCCCGGCGCGGATACGCACCGCCATCTGGTCGAAGACCCAGCGCGCCAGGAATTCGGTGGTGGTGTTCTGGCCGTGCAGGGCGGGATGCTCGTCCAGATTGCGGTAATCGAGCTCCGCCAGGACGGCGCGCAGGGCCTTGCTGGCCAGACCGATGTCCACCACCAGGTTGTCGGCGTCGAGGCTGGGACGGCGGAATTCCAGATCGACCACGTAGGTGGCCCCATGCAGGCGCTGGGCCGGCCCGAAGACCTCCCCGCGGAAGCTGTGGGCGATCATGACGTGGTCACGGACGCAGAGGCTAAACATGGTCGGTTCCTCAGAGCGGGTGAAGCGACGGGGTATTTTTCACGGCCTACGGTTTGCTGTCTTGCGCAGACTACGACGTGCCATCCCAATGTTGGTCAAAATCTTCAGATTCGCCGTGAGCGGTTGTTGACTGCCTTTCAGTCATAACGGATGCGGTGCATCAGGGCATCACCCGGGTCTTGGGCCAGCCGGGCCTGGACCCGCGGTAGCTCGGCGAAGGCGTCCTCGCCGGTGATCAGGATGTCCAAGACCGGGTCGCCCAGCAGGGACAGGGCCAGGGCCAGCCGCCGGCAGTGGTCCCAGCGGGCTCGCTGAGCGCTGGCGACGCTCCCGACCTGGGACGAGCGCAGGGTGAGCCGGCGCTGATGGAAGGCCTGTCCCAGGGGCAGCGCCACCTCGCGGGTCCCGTACCAGGATAGCTCCACCAGGGTCGCCTCGAAGCCCGCCAGGCCCAGGCCCAGGGCCAGCCCGGCGGGGCTGCCACTGGCATGGATCACCCGGTCGGCCTCCGGCGTCGCCGCCTCGGGGAGGGCGAAGCCCACCCCCAGGGCGGCGGCCAGGCCGGCCCGCCGCGGATTGATGTCGATCAGCTCGACCTGGCACCCGGGGATGCGGCCCGCCAGCCAGGCGGTCAGGGCGCCCAGCACCCCAGCGCCGATAACGGCGATGCGGTCACCGATCCGGGGCGCGGCGTCCCAGAGGCCGTTGATGGCGGTCTCCAGATTGGCGGCCAGGACCGCCCGCCCCGGCGGCACCCCCTCCGGCAGGAGGCACGGGACCCCCAGTGGGACCCGATACCAGGTCTGGTGGGGGTAGAGACAGAACACCAGCCGCCCCCGCAGGTCCTCCGGCCCCTCCTCCACCCGTCCCACGTTGCAGTAGCCATATTTGACCGGCCCCGGAAAGTCCCCCGCCTGAAAGGGGGCGCGCATGGTGGGGTACTCGCTGGTCGGCACCTCACCACGGAAGATCAGGGACTCGGTGCCGCGGCTGATCCCGCTGTAAAGGGTGCGCACCAGGACCTCCCCGGCGTGGGGCGGGGCCAAGGGCTCGGCGCGGATCTCCCCGCGGCCGGGCTCCAAGAGCCAGTAGGCCTGGGCCCACTGGGGGCCATCATCCCCGGCGACCCCGGGATGCGCAACGTCCTCAGCGGCCATGCATCACTCCCGGGCTCCGGCGACGTCTATGCCTGGCGGGCCGATGTCGCCCGAATGGTGGAGTGAGTCGTTGGCTGAGTCGCGGGTTGAATCGAAGGCTCGCAGCACCAGCCGGTTAAGCTCAGCCATGCCACCCAGCACCTGGGTCCCGGGTTCCAGCCCGGGGACGAAACCCGCCGCCAGAAAGGCCTCGCGCAGCGCCGGCCGCGCCGTGATCAGGTGGACCGGCACCTCCCAGTTCGCCCCCTCACCGCTGACGGCGGCCAGGGGCTGGTGATCGCCGATGATCAACAGCACCAGGTCCAGGTCGTCCCGCAGCCGCAGCCAACCGGCCAGGACCCGCAGGAAGTAATCGAAGGTCCTGGCATAGGCGCCAGCGGGGTCCGCCAGCAGAGCCTGCCGGACCGGGGCTTCGTCTTCCTGGTCCGTGATGGGCGGGACCGGGCCGAAGGGCTCGACCGTGAGGAGCCGGTTCCAGTCCGGCTGGTAGGGGGGTGGGGGGTGGAAGGGCGCATGCGTGCTGATGTTGCCCAGCACGATCAGGCGCGGGGGATTGATGAGGTTGCCAGCGCCAGCGTCAGCGCCCCTTCCGGCGCCAGTACCAGTACCGGTAGCAGTAACAATGCCAGGGCCAGGGCCGAGGCTATGGCCAACGCCTGTGCCTGGGCTAGCGGCGGTAGCAATGCCAGCTCCGTTCACTTTGGCAAACTCGATCGCGTCCAGCCGGGCCAGGGTGAACTGGTCCGGGATGCGCCACCAGCCGAAGTCCGGGCCATGGTAGTCGAGGGTCTGGGCGTCCAGGACGACGTCGAAACCGTAATAGGCGGCCTCTGGCCAGCCCTCGTACTTCAGCCCTGGCATCACCGCCAGGGTCCGGTAACCGGCCCGGGCGAAACGGTGGACCAGGGTCTCGCCCTGCTCATCCAGGAGTTGTGAGTAAGCGTCGTAGTCCCTGACCTCGATCCCGGTGAGGAAGCTGGCATGGGCGAGCTTGGAGACGCCGGCGAAGGTGGGCGAGCGCACTCGGGCCGAAACCACCCCGCGACCGGTGGCCGCCAGGGCGGCCGCAAGTTCCTCCCGCGCTGGCGCCAGGGCTGCCGCCAACGCTGGCCGGTCGAAGGTCACGGCGCCATAAGCCTCGGCGAAAAGGATGATCACCTGGGCGCCCAGTACCCCATCGAGCGCTGTCTCCGTCACCGTCGGCGCCACCACCGGCGACACCCTAGGCGTCGTTGTCGCAGCCTGCGTCGGCGTTGCGGTATGCACCGCTGTCGGCATCGACGTCGGCATCGACGTTGGCATCGGCGTGGATGTCGACGTAGATGTCGACGTAGATGTCGACGTAGATGTCGGCGTTGGTAACGGAGGTATCTCCGGGGCCCCGGCCTGCTTCTCCGCGACCGCCGCGGGGAACTTCGAAGTCAGGAGGGGGGCGGCCCGCTGGATCTGCCCGGCCAAGTCCAAGGTCAGGGGACGCGCGAAGCCCCCTTCCCACGCCAGACCCGGACTGACCGCCCCGACCAGATAGACCGCGCAGGCCGCTCCGGCAGCCAGGGTTAACAGCCGCCGGGGTCCGGACGCGTCCAGGGCGCCTATGATCCGTCCCAAGGCCCAGCGCAGGGCGGCAAAGACCAGTCCCAGCAGGACCAGCAGGGCCAAGGGTAGACCCAGCAGCCCGTACCAGGGCGCCGATGCCAGGATCATGGCGAGCACGTCGGGCAGAAAGGCGGCATCCGCCGCCAGATTCACCGGGCGACCATAGAGGGCCGACGCCATTACCGCGAAGTAACGCCCCAGGACCAGCAGGGTCAGCAGGCCAGCGAGGAGGTTGTCCAGCGCTAGTGAGGGGCGGCCCCGGATCGCGGCCACCAGACCGAGCACCAGGACCAGCAGGGCGAATTCAGGCGAGAGCTCCCAGCGCCATTCCACCCCCAGGGTCGGCCAGCGGGCGTGAAAGCTCAGGGCGACGTTGAGCAGTGCCAGCGCGGCGAGGAGCCCCAGGGTGCCCCGTATTCCCAGAGGTTCCAGCCGGGCGTCCAGTCCCCCTCCTGTGGGCCCCTGATCCCCCTGGCCATGCCGACCGTGCTGGCCATCCTGGCCATCCTTGCTATCCAGGCCGCCCCGGCTGACCTGACTGACCTGACTGACCTGACTGCTCTGGCTGCTCTGGCTGCTCTGGCTGCTCTGGCTGCTCTGGCTGCTCTGGCGAGCCAGCCAGCCGATATCCAGGGCGAAGGACCAGACCAGGAAACCCAGGCCGATGGCCGCCACCAGGCTGGCCCAGGTCCGGGGCAAGAGGGGGACCAGGGCTAGGATCAGGGTCAGGATCTGGATGACGCACACCGTCTGGCGGCGCTTGCTCGGCGGCAGGGGCCGTCCCAGCCAGGGCCAGAAGGCGCCCGCGGCCACGAAGAGATAGCGCAGTGCCCCGGCGGCCAGCACCCAGGCTCCGGCGCGATCCAGGGTCCACAGCAGCAGCGCTAGCCCGGCAATGAGCAGGGCGTCCACCTCCATATCGAAGCGCGCCCCTAGGGGGCTGGCCCAACCCAGGCGCCGGGCCAACTGGCCGTCGACCCCATCCAGGAGGGTCGCCAGCAGGGCTAGGGCCAGGGCGGTCCATGCCAAGGCAGCGCCCGTCGCCACCCCGGTTACCACCCCGGTCCCCATGCAGGTTCCCACGCAGGTCCCCACCTCGATTCCTACCCCCGCTCCCATCCCAATCCCCATATTGATCCCCCCTGCGATCCCCACCGCCTCGCCACTCAGGGCGATGACCAGGGCCGTCAGCACCCCCCGCCCCAGGGTCACCTGATTGGCGGGACCCAGCCGGCTCCTGGGCCGGTGAAGGGGCAGAAACCGACTGAGGATGAGCAGGATGAGACCATAGGCGGCCAAGGCCATGAGGATATAGGCCCATCCCAGCCCCAGGCCCGCGACCAGCCCCAGACCGAGCAGGAGGGTGAGCGCCAGACCGACAAGACCATTGGCGCGGGCACTGCGTCGCAGGGCCGAGTCAAGGCCCGGGTTGATGCCCGGGTCAAGGGACATTCTAAAGACTGGCCCAAGGAGTGGGCCGGTAACTTGGGGCGAATCTGGATGCGGGGTGCCCATGGGGGGAGGCAATGGCGGGTAGTCGGTGGACGCAAGGCCACTCAATAGATACGGAACAAGTCAGGGATCACGCCGCTATCGTCGCGTCGTCGCTCAGTCATCGCTTTGGCTGGCTCCGCGCCAGCGCTGGTGCCAACGCCAACCAGTAAATCGTCAACACCAGCGCCTGAGGTCGTGCCAACTTGTCTACGTTCAGCCCTCTTGCGCACCAAGGGGGCTTCGGTAGAGCAAGCCGCTGGTTCTCTTACTCCCTCACCCCTGGCGGGGAAGGGTTGGGGAGCGGGGGTCTGAACGGATACGCCAACTTCAGCACCAGCCCGTGTTGTTGCAACGCCAAGGCTAGCCCTGACGTCGCAATCGAAGAGGATATCCGCGCCCATGCGAAAGACCCGGCAGCCGGGACGAAGACACTCACCCAAGGCGGGGCTGGCGGGAAGACTCAGACCACGACGCCCTTCACCGATCACCAGCGGCGCCACCGCCAGATGCAGGCGATCAAGCAGACCGGCGGCCAGGAAGCGCGATACCGTCAGTCCGCCGCCCTCGATGAAGAGGTGACGGAGGCCACGTCGATGCAGTTCCGCCACCAGGGCATCCAGGCGCAAATGGCCCTCCGCGGTCGCCGCGACCGTCACCACCTCGGCCTGCCCCCAGTTCCGGGGTGTTGCCGGCCCGGCGGCGCATACCAGCAGGGTCGGTGCCGCCCCGTCCTGAAAGACCTGACGTTCCAGCGGCAACCGTCGCCGAGGGTCGAGGACCACCCGCACGGGATTGTCACCCGGCACCAGGCGCGTGGTCAGGCGCGGGTCGTCGGCGGCCACCGTCTCGGCGCCGACCAGCACGGCATCCGCCAGGGCACGCAGACAGTGCAGATGGCGGATATTCGCCGGCCCGTTGATGTAACAGGACTCCCCACGCGTAGTGGCGATGAAACCGTCCAGACTCTGGCCCAGGTGGGCCAGGGTCAGGGTGGCGGTCGGCTCGGGCGGCAGCAACGGCAGGTAAAGGTCCAGCAGGGCGCGGGCCTCAGACTCTGCCTGGGCCTGGGCCTGGGCGGCCGGAGTCAATTCCCAGCCCGCCGAAAATGACCAGGTGATAAGCCCCTCGCCGGCCCTCTGGGTTCTGGGAGGGGGCGGCAAGTGGCCTGCGTGGACCAACCGCCGGGCTTCCAGGAGGGCGGACCAGGCTCCTGCCGCCTCCGGACTCAGGTTGGTGGATACCCGATCGGCCGGGTGCTGACGGCTGGGGGCGGGATTCACAGGGGGATCGTCGGAGCGGCTGGTCGCGGGACTCCTGCGCTGGTCATCTGAAAAGGCTCATGCGCCGCATGACGCCATCCCGCTTGATCAGCCAATGCATGAGGGCGCCGGCGATATGCAGGGCCAACAGGGCGAGCAAGGCCCAGCCCAGGATGCCGTGAAGCTGGAACAGGGTCTCGCTCAGGGCGGGGTCCTTGGCAATCAAGCCGGGCAGATTCCAAGCGAAGAACTGGACCGGATAGCCCCCGGCCGCCGTCGCCAGCCAGCCGACAACCGGCAAGGCCAGCAGGACCAGATACAAGAGATCATGCACCGCCCGACTGGCGATGCGCTCGAAGCGGGTCAGAGTAGGCACAGGCGGCGGGGTACCCAGGGTCAGGCGCAGAACCAGCCGCAGGGTCATGAGGAGCAGGATCAGGACCCCGGCCGATTTATGGCCGAGATAGAGGGCGTTGGTGATGTCGGTACCGAAGCTGTCCCTCGCCCCCTCGAACCCGAGCCAACCGAGGGTCATCCCCACCCCCAAGGCCGGAAGGGCCAACAAGGCGATGAGCCAGTGCAGCAGACGCTGCGCCAATCTATAGCGGCCGGTCGCGGTCATGGTCTCTCCCACCCTTCGGCATGGCTGTAGTTACACCTGGTCGCAAATCACTCTGAGTTGTTCCCGGCTGGGGGGTATCAGTCGCCACCGGCCTTGGCCGCCGCCTGCTCCATCATGGGCTTAAGTTCACCCGCGGCGTGCAGTTCCAGGGTGATATCGCAACCACCCACCAATTCGCCATCGATATAGATCTGGGGAAAGGTCGGCCAGTCGGCATAGCGCGGCAGGTTCTGGAAGATCTCCGGGTCCTGAAGGACGTTGACATAGGCAAAGGGCACGCCGCACTCCTTGAGGGCCTGGGCGGCGCGCATGGAAAAGCCGCACTGGGGGAACTGGGGCGTGCCCTTCATGAAGATGACGATGGGATTGCCCTTGACCTGCTGATCGATACGTTCAAGAACGTCCATTGGCTAACCTCTGCGAGTGATGTCGGTTGAGTGCATGGAGAAGAGAGTGAGGGGTGTATCTGGCTGCGCGCCAGACTGAGGGCCAACCTTTTGGCAACCTCATCAGCGCCAAGATCGTGTCAGGGACCGGCTTGTTCAAGGACAGGGACCCGCTGGGCGTGTTCGGTGCCGACTTGTCCGCCCATAACACAATTGTTATAGTCAAACAATGTCATACACCATTGAGTACTACAACCTGTCCGTGCGAGCCGATCTCGACGGCTGGCCGCCTGGGCTGCGGGCGCGCTACCGCGCACTCCTTTTGCGGATGCTGGAATATGGCCCCGACCTCGGAATGCCCCATACCCGGGCGATGGGCGGTGGCCTCTACGAAATCCGTGCCAAGGCAGCGGAAGGGATAGGACGGGCACTCTACTGCACCCTGGTCGGCCAACGGATTCTGATCCTTCACGCCTTGGTAAAAAAGACCGACAAGACCCCGAGTCACGATCTGGCCCTTGCCCGCCATCGCATCAAAGAGGTTATGAAACATGAACAAGAACGCCGTCCATGAGGCTAACGCCACGGAATACCAACCGATCCCGGCCGATCCGCGCGCGGAGATCGAGCGGGATCTGGCCGATCCCGCCTTTCGCTCAGAGTGGGATGCCATCGCTGACGAGTTCGCAGCGCTTGATCGCCTGCTCGAAGCACGTCGCCGCGCCGGATTGAGCCAGTCGCAGGTAGCCGAACGCATGGGGGTGAAACAATCCGCCCTCGCGCGCATCGAGACCTCCCTAACCTCCCGCACCCATACCCCGTCATTGGCAACCCTGCGTAAGTATGCTGATGCGCTGGGGTGCCGGATTGAGATCCGGTTAGCGCCCCGGTAGCGCGCTTCGCCACGGCGATGCCCCCCCCGGGCAAGGGCATCAGTCCTATCCTCCGTCGAGAGGGCGTAACAGGGTCGCAAGGGCCTACTCTCAGGTCTGCTTGGCCCGGTCAAATCTTGTCGATCGGCAACGCCTCATCGACCAATTCGACCCAGTGCCGCACCGGGATGGAGGAGCCCGCTTCCAGATGCAACTGGCAGCCAATGTTAGCGGTGGCGATACAGGTGGGGCCACCAGCGGTGAGGCTGGCCAGTTTGTTGTCGCGCAGACGACGGGAGAGTTCCGGTTGCAGCAGGGAGTAACTGCCCGCCGAACCGCAGCAGAGGTGGCCGTCCGCCACCGGGGTCAGATCGAAGCCCAGCTTGACCAGGATGCCCTCGACCAGGCCGGGCAGTTTCTGGCCATGTTGCAGGCTGCATGGGGAATGGAAGGCGATGCGCTGGCCACTGGTGGGTGCTAAGGGCCCCGGCTGGCCCCCGACGCCGCCCTGGGCCAGAACCCGGGCCCGTATCGCCGCCAGGAGCATGGCCGCCTCCGGTCTAGCCAGTTCCTCCGCCAGCATCTCGCCGGGGTCCCGGGTCAGGGCGGCGATGCGCGCTGCTTTGGCGGCGTAGGCCGGATCATGGGCGAGCAGGGTGCCGTAGTCCTTGACCATGGTGCCGCAACCGCTGGCGGTGACCAAGATGGCCTCGGCGCCGCCGGCGACCAGGGGCCACCAGGCGTCGATATTGCGCCGGACCATGGCCAGGGCCTCGTCCTCGGCGGCCAGATGGTGCGGCAGGGCGCCGCAGCAGCCCGCCTGGGGCGCCTCGACCAGACGGATACCCAGCCGGTCGAGGATGCGCGCACTGGCAGCGTTGGTGTCCGGCGTCATCGCCGCTTGGGCGCAACCGGCCAGGGCGACCAGGGTGCGTGGATGCTGGCGATCGGGCCAGGGACCGGCGGCGCGGCGCGGCGGGACCTTGGCCCGCAGGGTTTCGGGGAGCAAGGGGCGAAACGCCTGTCCCAGCCGCAGCAGGGGGCCGAAGCGGCGCGGGTATGGCACCACCCAGCGCAGCAGGCGGCGGACCAGCCGCTCCCCCGTGGGGCGCGGGACCCTCTCCTCGACCGTGGCGCGACCGATATCCACCAGCCGGCCATAACGCACCCCAGAGGGGCAGGTGGTCTCGCAGGAGCGACAGGTCAGGCAGCGGTCCAGATGGAGCTGGGTCTTGCGGCTGGGAGCCTGGCCTTCCAGCACCTGTTTGATGAGGTAGATGCGCCCCCGGGGGCCATCCAGTTCGTCGCCAAGGAGCTGATAGGTGGGGCAGGTGGCGGTGCAGAAGCCACAATGGACGCAGGTGCGCAGGATGGCATCGGCCTCCCGGCCCTCGTGACTGTCGCGAATGAAATCGGCCAGTTGGGTCTGCATGGCTACAGCTCCGGGTAGATCCGGCCGGGATTGAGGATACCGCGCGGATCGAGGGCGGCCTTGAGGCGCCGGTGCAGGGCGAGTAGCGCGGGCGGCAGCGGCTGGAAGACGGCGCTGTCCGTCATCTCGACTGTCTCTCGCGCCTTTGTCCGATCAGGCCCCGCGCCAGGTCCCTGGGTGCCAGGCACGTCAGGGGCACCTGAGGCACTTGCGGGACTTGCGGCACCCGCGGCACCTGCGGCGTCCGCTTCACCCCCCCCCGCCGCTCCAGCATCCTGGCTGACAAAAGCGAGGCCATAGCGACTCGCATGCCCGCCGGCGGCCCGGGCCAGCGACCAGAGCGAATCTTCGCTATGCACCCAGCGCAGGGCACCGCCCCAATCGATGAACTGGGGACCCAGGGCGGGATCATGGGGTGCCGCGGGTGGCAGGGAGAGGCGCCAGAGGGGCGCTGCTCCTGGCTGATAGGCCGTTCCGGTCTGGCAGGCCAGTCCTGGCTGGTGGGCCGATCCTTGCCGAAAGAAGGGGTGTCTCAATTCGCGCACCGCCCGCCAGAAGCTCTCCGCATCGCCCGCGAAGACCTCGCCCCCCAGCCGGGCCTGGGCGGCCCGCACCGCCGCCTCATTGCCGGCAAGGCGGACATAGGCCCGCTCACCGTCATGACAGGCAGCGCTGATCGGCAGGGGCTGGCCCGCCCACTGGTTGAAGCGACGAATCGCCTCCGCGGGGGACAGGTCAAAGACCAGGGTCAGCTCGACCGCCGGGCGGGGCAGCACCTTGAGACTGACATCCAGCAGGACGCCCAGGGTACCCTGGGCCCCGGCCATGAGGCGCGACAGGTCGTAACCGGCGACGTTCTTCATCACCTCTCCGCCGAAGCGCAGCACCTCACCCTTGCCGTTGATGAGGCGCACGCCGAGGACAAAGTCTCGCGCCGCCCCGCTGTAGGGGCGGGCGGGACCGGAAAGACCGCAGGCGATGGTGCCGCCCAGGGTGGCGGTGCTGGGCCGATTGTCAGGATCGGCCTTGAAAGCGGCGAAGCCCTGATGGTGCCTCTGGCTGTCAGGGATGCTGGGCCGATCGTCGGGATCGGCCTTGAATGGCTCATCCCCCAGGCCGCCAGCGGGGCTGAAATGGGGTGGCTCGAAGGCCAGCCACTGGCCCCGCTCCGCCAGGGCGGCCTGAATCTCCCCCAGGGGGGTGCCAGCGCGGGCGGTGATCACCAATTCGGTGGGCTCATAACTGAGGATGCCGCGGTGGCCGCCAACCGTCAGGGGCTCGCCGCATACCGCCCGCCCCAGCCAGGTCTTGGAACCACCGCCCTGGATGCGCAAGGCACGGCCCTCGGCCTGGGCCGACGCCACCTGCGCCGCCAACGTTTGGGTAAGGTCCTGATTCATGCTTCTCCCCTGTCCGGGATGCCCCTCTTGGGTTTCGTCATTGCGCTCAAAACCGTGGTAGATCGGGAAACTTGAGCTGGTTGGCGTGGACATGCATGGCCCCGAACTCGGCGCACCGATGCAAGGTCGGCACGGCCTTGGCGGGATTCAAGAGCCCCGCCGGGTCGAAGGCGGCCTTGACGGCGTGGAACTGGGTCAACTCCAGGGGGTGGAACTGGACGCACATCTGATCGATCTTCTCCGTGCCCACCCCGTGTTCCCCGGTAATGGTGCCGCCGACCTCGACGCACAACTCCAGGATCTTGCCGCCCAGTTCCTCGGTACGCTCCAGTTCGCCGGGGCGATTGGCGTCGTAGAGGATCAGGGGGTGGAGATTGCCGTCCCCGGCGTGGAAGACGTTGGCCACCGGCAAGCCATAGGCCGCGGACATCTCGGCGATGCGCGCCAGCACCTCCGGCAGGCGGCGACGGGGGATGGTGCCGTCCATGCAGTAATAATCCGGCGACAGGCGGCCGACGGCAGGGAAGGCGGCCTTGCGGCCCTTCCAGAACAGCAGGCGTTCGGCCTCGTCGCGGGCGGTGCGCACCTCCGTGGCGCCGCTGTCGAGCAGGATCTGGCGCACCCGCAGGATCTCCTGGGAAACCTCCTCGTTGGCGCCGTCCAACTCGCAGAGCAGGATGGCGGCCGCCTGGGTGGGGTAGCCGGCGTGAACGAAGGCCTCAGCGGCGCGGATGGCGGGATTGTCCATCATCTCCAGGCCAGCGGGGATGATGCCGGCGGCGATGATGGCCCCCACCGCCGCCCCGGCCTGGCCGATATCGTCGTAAGCGGCGAGCAACACTTGGGCCCGCTCCGGCAGGGGCAGCAGACGGACGGTGATCTCCACCACCACCCCGAGCAGGCCCTCGGAGCCGGTCATCAGGGCCATCAAATCGTAACCTGGTGCGTCCAGGGCCTCAGCGCCGAGGGTGAGGCGCTCACCGTCCATGGTGATGACCTCCAGGCGCAGCAGGTTATGCACCGTGAGGCCGTACTTGAGGCAGTGCACCCCGCCGGAGTTCTCGGCTACGTTGCCGCCAATGGTGCAGGCAATCTGGGAGGAAGGGTCCGGGGCATAGTAGAGACCATGGGCCCGCGCCGCCTCGGAGATGGCCAGGTTGCGCACCCCCGGCTGGACCCGGGCGGTGCGTGCCAGGGGGTCGATGTGCAAGATGGCCTTGAGCCGTGCCAGGGACAGCAGCAGGCCCTCCGGGTGCGGCAGGGCCCCGGCGGAGAGGCCGGTACCCGCCCCGCGGGCGACCACGGGGACCTGGAGGCGATGGCACAGCTTCAGGATGGCCTGGACCTGGTCGGCGCTGTCCGGCAAGGCCACCGCCAGGGGCAACTGGCGGTAGGCGGAGAGGCCATCGCACTCGTAAGGGCGCAGGTCCTCGGTCTCATGAAGAACCTGGGCCGCCGGCAGGATCGCCAGCAGGCCGGCCACCAGTTCCGCCTGGCGATCAGAGTTGCCTGGACCGCCGTGGTCATGATTGGTGTGCGGGTCAGTGGTCATTGTGAGTTTCATCCGGCACTTCCAGGGTCAGTTGGGTCATCGTCATCCTCCCTCGGGCCGGCCGAAGTCGATCTCATCATAGAGATTCCCGGTTGACTGTCTGGTTCGATCTCTTCTGTCCACTAGCGCGCAACCTGACCTCTCTTGCCTGTTTTTCAGCTCTTTGACCATTTCTGACAAATCATGATGGTGCTTGGAAGTATATGCATCGCGATTCTTCCAGACCTCATTCAGAATTTCATCTTCATACATCTTTATCTTTCTCCGGGAGCAACTCCATCGGCGTGCAAATCTCTGGATACGGATAGCCAGCACCAATACAAATTGATCGGATAATTGGTTTCTTGGTCGCGTTGTCAATATGACGACAATTCCATGTCAGAAGGTAATCCATCCGATGGACTGCCGCTACAGCCACATGCAATGCATCGGCTTCCGCAAAAGGTGGTATCCCTCCCATGGAGATTAGCAGCTCGGCAAGCTGCTGCACTTCTTCATCGATTTTTAGTTCTGGTATTTCCCGTAGTACAGCGAGCCTACGTTCCGCTGCTTCTGGATTGCCACCTGAAGCTTCAACAATAGTAATACTACTTTGTTACCTTGGTTGTTGAGCCGAGTTCATTTGATACGTTCCTTTTATAACATCGCTCAATATCCTTGCGCCTTTGCTCATGCCTGCTC
>SACH01000744.1 GCA_009928645.1 Gammaproteobacteria bacterium
AGCTGATCGAGGGGCGCACCCCGGACCCCAGCAAGGTCACCCGCTTTGGGGCCTGAGGGACCTGGCACCTCGTCCCGCCTCGCCTCGCCCAGCCCAACCAACGACCCAACCCGGGGACCGCATCCATGAGCCGCACCATCACCATCGAACCGGTCACCCGCATCGAGGGCCACGCCCGCATCAGCCTGCAACTCGGCGATGAGGGCGAGGTCCAGGACGCCCGCTTCCACCTCACCCAGTTCCGCGGCTTCGAGAAGTTTTGCGAAGGCCGCCCCTACCGCGAAATGCCGGCGCTGACCGCCCGCACCTGTGGCATCTGCCCGGTGAGCCACATCCTGGCCGCCAACAAGGCCTGCGACCACCTGCTGGCGGTCAGCATCCCGCCTACGGCCGAGAAGCTGCGACGCATCATCAATCTGGCCCAGCTCACCCAGTCCCACGCCCTGTCCTTTTTCCACCTCTCCTCCCCCGATCTGCTGCTGGGTTGGGACTCGGACCCCGCCACCCGCAATATCTTTGGCGTCATGCGCCAGGCCCCGGCCCTCGCCAAGGACGGCATCCGGCTGCGCCAGATCGGCCAGACCATCATCGAGACCCTGGGCGGCAAGAAGATCCACCCGACCTGGGTGGTCCCGGGCGGGGTCAGCGAGGCCCTGACGCCGGAGAAGCGCGAGGCCATGCTCAAGCTGCTCCCGGAGGGGCTGGAGATCGCCAAGCGCACCTATGCCTTCTTCAAGACCCTGGTGCCCAAGTTCAAGGACGAGGCCGCAAACTTCGGCACCCGGGACACCCTCTTCCTGAGCCTGGTCAGCCCGGAGGGCAACCTGGAGCATTACGACGGCTTTCTGCGCCTTAAGGACGCCCGCGGCCACCTTCTCGAGGACAAGGTGCCCACCTGGGAGTACGAGCGCCTGGTCGGCGAGGCGGTGGAGGACTTCAGCTACATGAAGTTCCCCTACTACAAAGCCCAGGGTTACCCCGCCGGCGTCTATCGGGTCGGGCCCCTGGCGCGGCTCAACAATGCCAATGCCTGCGGGACGCCCTACGCCGACGTGGCCCTGGCCGAGTTCCACATGCTGCAGGAATCCGGCCCCATCGCCAGCAGCTTCCACTATCACTATGCCCGGCTGGTGGAGATCATTTACGCCCTGGAGATGATGGA
>SACH01000745.1 GCA_009928645.1 Gammaproteobacteria bacterium
GGTCTCGATATTGTGCGTCAGCAACAGGGTGCGCACGCCCACGCGGGCCGCGGCCAGGGCGGCTTCTGTCCCGGCGTGGCCACCACCGACGACGATGACGTCGTAACCGGACTCAGTGGCCATGGCAGGGGATTGACCGGTAATTACTCATGGGCGCGATCAGGGGTGGCGGACGCGGGTGGCTGGACAGGGTTGGCGTGAAACACTCCAGTGGAGACTTTCATCGTCTGGGGTGTGGCTGGCGCCCCATGAAAGTTAGGGCGCGGCGCGGGGCCCCGGAAGTCCGATGACTTGGGGGCGATCCGCTCGTGAAAGGGTATAGTAGCCGTTCCGTGGCGGTGGTGGTGGCGATTTGGCCCCTCAGCGCCGTCGCTCCAACCATCTCGGGTCCGTCATGACCTCTCTTCCGCCGGGAACGAGCAAGCTGAAATTTTCATCTCACGCGGCCGGGCGCGGCCTGGTACGGGTTGGCCATGGATAAGGCCCTGACGGGACAATTGGACTCGGCCTTGCGAGCGGCCGGAGAGATCATCCTCGGCAAGGAGCGGCAATTACGCCTGGCCGTCGCCTGCCTGCTGGCGCGGGGGCATCTGCTGATCGAGGACCTCCCCGGGGTCGGCAAGACGACCCTTGCCCACCTTCTGGCCCGGCTGCTGGGCCTGGAGTACGCGCGCATCCAGTTCACCAGCGATCTGTTGCCGGCGGACATCATCGGGGCGTCCATCTATGAGCGGGCCACGGAACGGTTTCGCTTTCACCCCGGCCCGATCTTCGCCGAGCTGGTCCTGGCGGATGAGATCAACCGCGCGACCCCCAAGGCCCAGAGCGCCCTGCTTGAGGCCATGGAGGAGCGGCAGGTTACCGTGGAGGGGGAGACCCATCCCCTGCCCGAACCCTTCTTCGTCATCGCCACCCAGAACCCGAGCTTTCAGATCGGCACCTTCCCCTTGCCGGAGTCCCAGCTTGATCGCTTTCTGATGCGCCTGAGGATCGGCTATCCCGTGGAGGCCGCCGAGAAGGCCTTGCTGGCGGGTGAGGACCGGCGGGAGATGCTCGCCCGCATGAGGCCAGCCCTGGCCAAGGCGGAGATCCGGGCCCTGCAACGGGCCGTCAGCCAGATTCATGCCTCCCCGCCCATCATCGACTATTGCTATGACATCA
>SACH01000039.1 GCA_009928645.1 Gammaproteobacteria bacterium
ATCCAGGCGGCCCTGGAGCGGCTGATGAGTAACCGCACCACCCTGGTCATCGCCCATCGTCTCTCCACCATCGAGGGGGCGAACCGCATCCTGGTCCTGGACCGGGGACAGATGGTCGAGTTAGGTACCCACGCCGAACTGCTCGCCCGGGATGGCCCTTACGCCCGGCTGCACCGCATGCAGTTCAACGAGGCCCCGGCGGAGACGTCGCCTTGAGCGTGATGCCCCAGGGCAGGGCAAAGTGCCGCGCATGAAGATCGAGGACCTCTGGTACGGTGGCCACCGGCTCTCCTGGCTTTTCTGGCTCCTGGCGCCCCTGGCCGGCCTCTACCGGCTGGGGGTGATGGCGCGCCGGCTGGCCTTTGACCGGGGCTGGCTGGCCAGCGAACGGCTGCCGGTGCCGGTGATCGTGGTGGGCAACCTCAGCGTCGGCGGTACCGGCAAGACCCCACTGGTGCTGTGGCTGGTGGACTGGCTGCGGGCCCAGGGCTGGCAGCCGGGCATCATCCTGCGCGGCTACGCTGGCCAGGCCCGGGACTGGCCCCAGGTGGTGACGGCCAGCAGTGATCCGCGCCAAGTGGGAGACGAGGCGGTGCTATTGGCGCGCAAGACCGATGGCCCGGTGGTGGCGGGACCGGATCGGGTCGCGGCGGGCCGGTTGCTGCTGGCGCGCAACCCCTGCGATATTTTGGTCAGCGACGACGGTCTCCAGCACTACCGGCTTCAGCGCGATGTGGAGATCCTGGTCATCGACGGCAGCCGCGGCTTTGGCAACGGCTTCTGCCTGCCCGCCGGGCCCTTACGTGAACCCCGCGCCCGGGCGCGGCGGATCCCTTTGCGGGTCTGTACCGGGGGGCGGTGCCCGGGTGCCGAGCCTTTGACCCTAAGCGCCGGTGATCTGGTCAGTCTGCCTGCCCCCGGGCGCACCCGGCCCCTGTCCAGCCTCAGGGGGCAGCGGGTGACGGCCGTCGCCGGAATCGGTAATCCCGAGCGCTTTTTTGCCCTGCTGCGCCAGGCCGGACTCTATGTGGACGCGCGCCCCTATCCGGATCATCATGCCTATACCGCCGCGGAGGCCGCCGCCTGGCCGCCGGGGCCCCTGATCATGACCGAAAAGGATGCGGTCAAGTGTCTGACCTTCGCTGGTGACAACCATTGGTATCTGCCAGTGACAGCGGTTCCCAGCGAGGCCTTCCAACATCAACTGTCCCAAGCCATTTCCGCGCTGAGCCATGGATAAGAAACTCCTCGAAATCCTCGTCTGCCCTCTGTGCAAGGGCCCCCTCTATTACGATAAGGCCGCCGCCGAGCTGATCTGCCGGGCGGATCGCCTGGCCTATCCGATCCGCGACGACATCCCGGTGATGCTGGAGGAAGAGGCGCGGGTCCTGCCGCCGGACGAAGAGGTGCCCAAGGCATGAGCGGGGCAGGCCCAAGGGGCCGGGGCAAAGCTAAGCCCTCTCAGGTGCTGAAAGTCCCGGTCACGGTCATTATCGGCTTGGGATTCATTGGCGAGTTTTCGTTCCCGGCCAGCCATCTGTCGGAGTCGGGGTCCCATGGCGCCCCTTAGCCCGAAGTTCCGCATCATCATCCCGGCGCGCTATGGCGCTACCCGCCTGCCGGGTAAGCCCTTATTGACCATCGAGGGCAAGCCACTGATCCAGATGGTCTTCGAACAGGCTAGCCGGACGGCGGCCACGGAGATCCTGGTCGCTACCGACGATGAGCGCATCGCCGCCGCCTGCCGTGGCTTTGGGGCGCCAGTCGTCATGACCCGCGCCGATCATCCCAGCGGCAGCGACCGGCTGGCGGAGGTCATTCGCCACTTGGGCTGGCCCGGCGACACCCTGGTGGTGAACCTCCAGGGCGACGAGCCCTGTATGCCCCCGGCCCTGGTCGATCAGGTAGCCGCTAGCCTGGCCGCTCACCCTGGGGTTGGTATGGCGACCCTGGCCTATCCGATCACCGACGCCAAGACCCTCTTCGACCCCCAGGTGGTCAAGGTTGTGACCGATGCCCGGGGCCGGGCCCTCTACTTCTCCCGCGCTCCCATCCCCTGGCATCGGGAGGCCTTCGCCGGTGGCCAGCCCTGCTTGCCGGCGGGGGTGACCTATCTGCGGCACATCGGGCTCTATGCCTACCGGGCGGAATTTCTCCAGCGCTATGTCGCCTGGCCTCCGGCCCCCCCGGAACGGGCGGAATCCCTGGAGCAGTTGCGCGTCCTCTGGCAGGGGGGAGCCATCCAGGTCGACATCGCCGCTCAGGTCCCCGGTCCCGGGGTGGATACGGCGGCGGACCTGCAACGGGTGCGAGACTTCTTGGGACTGGGGTGAGTCGGGGGAGGGTCCACCTGACAATCACAACGGGAATACCCCCAACAGGCAAGCCACCGCAGGAAAATCACAACGGGAATACCCCCGATAGGCAAGCCAGCGCAGCAAAATCACCACAGGAAAACTACGACGGAAAACCCGTGGCAGCCTTGCCGTCCAAATGCCTGCTAGCGACACCCCCGTCAGACGCCACCTCATCCATCCCGCCCTGCCGGAAACCGAGGGACGTCTGGTGTAGTATGGCAAGGGCCTGCCCCGGTTGCGGGTTACCATAACCACGAGAGGACAACGATGAAGTCTATCTACGGTATGTCGGCGGCCAGCCTGCTCGCCATGCTCTGTGCCGGAACCGTCAGCGCCGCCGGTGGTTCCGGTGGCTCTTCTCCCTATCCCCCGATGCCCGAGATGCCTCAGATGCCTGGCTTCGGTCCACCGGGGATGAATTTCCCTGGTGGCGGTTGGGGCGGACCTCCCCCCAGTCCGGGGTCGGCAAGGCCAAGTGCCCCGGGCTACGCCGCTCCCTCGGCGCCGGGCTATGCCTCTCCCCCCGCTCAGGGTTATACGCCTCCTCCGGCTCAGTATGCTCCTCCTCCAGCTCAGTATGCGCCGCCTCCAGCGCAGGGCTATGCGCCGCCGATGCCTGCTCAGGCCCCGGCAGCCGCGCCTCCCGCGGCCCCTCCGCCCGGCTATGGCGTTGGGCCCGGCCAGCCTCCTGCCCCCGGTGCCTATCCCCCAGGATCAGCCCCTTATCCATCCACTGGCCCCGGTTATCCCGCCGCGCCCGCTGGCTATCCACCGCCTGCCGTGGCCCCGGGTGCGCCTCAGGCCGGGGTAGCCCCGCCCGCGCCTGGCGCCGCGCCCGGTCCCGGTGGCTACCCACCTCCGGGTGGCGCCTATGGCGCCCCTCCCGGCTATCCGCCCCCTCCCGGACCACCGGGTGAGGACACCAAGGGTGAAGGCGATAAGGGTAAGGGGGGATTCAACCCTATGAATATGATGAACAAGATGCCCAATCCCATGAACATGTTCGGGGGTAAGAAGGACTGAGGCGTCCCTTCTCTTCTGGCCTGGGGCGGGATGCGCCCGGGCCGGAGAGACTTGCGCTGCGCACCCGGCATGAAGCGTCGTACCTGTCAGCCCTGCACCGCCTGTTGCGATGGCTGGGTAAAAATGGCCATCGAGGGGGTTCCGGTCTCGCCAGGTCACCCCTGTCCCCATAGCACTCCCCAGGGGTGTGACAATTATGCCAATCGTCCCGTCGATCCCTGCGTCAATTTTGCCTGTGGCTGGATCATTCCCCAGAGTCCTCTCCCGGATTGGATGAAGCCAGACAATGCCCGGGTGATCGTCCTTTTCGCCAAATTCCACTGGCAGGGCGCCCCCGTCGATCTCGCCGTGCCGGTGGGCCGGCGCGTCCCTCCGCGGGCCCTGGTCTGGCTGCGCAACTTTGCCGAGACCCAGCGCCGCCCGCTGATCCACACCGAGCAGGTCGTCGAAGGGGGGCGGTTCCAGGGTCAGCAACGCTGGTTCGGTCACGGTCCTGAGCCTTTCCTGCGGGACCTGGTCCGCTGGCAAGGGGAAGGCCGGTCTCTCTGGACCTGAACTTCCGGGGGGTAGCGAGCGATGTGGTGGCAAAGCCTGAGCGGATTGCTGGGCCTCTTCCTGCTGGCCTGGCTCTTAAGTGAAAAGCGCCGGGCGGTGCGTCCCGGCCCGGCCCTGGTCGCCCTCGGCCTGCAACTGCTGATCGCCCTGGTCTTGCTGGAGGTTCCCCTGTTCCGGCACTTCTTCGCGCTGCTGAACCAGATGGTCACCAGCCTGGAGACGGCGACGCGGGCGGGGACCAGCTTCGTCTTCGGCTATCTGGGTGGCGGTGACCTGCCCTTCACGGTCAAGCCCGAGGGGAGCACCTTTGTCTTCGCCCTGCAAGCCCTGCCCATGGTGCTGGTGATCAGCGCCCTCTCGGCCCTGCTCTTCCATTGGCGGGTGCTGCCCGCGGTGGTGCGTGCCTTCGCCTGGCTGCTGCGCAAGACCCTGGGTCTGGGCGGGCCCGCCGGGGTCGGGGTGGCGGCCAATGTCTTCCTGGGCCATATCGAGTCGCCCCTGCTGATACGGCCTTATCTTGCACGACTCTCGCGCAGCGACCTCTTTCTCGTCATGACGGCCGGCATGGCAACCGTGGCGGGCACGGTCATGGTCATCTACGCCAGCATCCTGGCAAGGGTCATCCCCGATGCCCTGGGGCAACTGCTGACCGCCTCACTGATCAGCGCCCCGGCGGCGGTCATGGTGGCGCGTGTCATGGTGCCGGTGACCGAGCCGGATGATCCCGATGGACACTGGGAGCCCCCCCGGCAGGCCACCGGCAGTCTGGACGCCATCGCCCGGGGCACCCGGGACGGGGTGACCCTGCTGGTCAACATCGTCGCCATGCTGGTGGTGCTGGTGGCCCTGGTGTCCCTCATCAACCAGTTCCTGGGTCTGCTCCCCCCCTGGGGTGGGGTGGCGCTGAGCCTGGAGCGTCTGCTCGGCTGGGTCATGGCCCCCCTGACCTGGCTCATGGGTATCCCCGCCAGCGAGGCAGTGACGGCGGGTAGCCTGATGGGCGTCAAGACCATCCTCAACGAGTTCCTGGCCTATCTGCAATTGGCCGCCCTGCCGGCGGAGGCCCTGAGCGAGCGTTCCCGGCTGATCATGACCTATGCCCTGTGCGGCTTCGCCAACCTCGGCAGCCTGGGCATCCTCATCGGGGGCATGGGGGCCATGGCCCCCGAGCGCCGGGCGGAGATCACCGCCCTGGGCCCCAGGTCCATCGTCGCCGGCACCCTGGCCACCGCCTTCACCGGCGCCGTGGTCGGGCTGATCAGCCTCATCCCGCACTGAGGTGCTCCGCAATGAAAGCCTGCGGCGGCGCTGTCCTTTTATCACCCATCCTAGGAGGTCTTATGAGCGAGCGTTACGAGGTGTTGTTTCCCGGTGGTAAGCGGATCGATGTCCGGATCGGGGACTTTGTCATCCATACCGATCAGTCCGTCAAACGGGGGGGTGAGGCCAGCGCCCCGGAGCCCTTCGATCTCTTCCTGAGTTCCATGGCGGCTTGCGCCGGCATCTTCGCCCTCAACTTCTGCACCTCCCGGGATCTGCCCACGGCGGGCCTGGCCCTGAACATGGACTGGGAGGTGGACCCGACCAACCCGGCCAACGCCAGCGTGCGCTATCTGCTGCGCCTGCCGGATGGCTTCCCGGACAAGTACCGGACCAGCATCATCAAGGCCATCGACCTGTGCGCGGTCAAGAAGTACGTCCAGAATGCGCCCGGCTTCCAGATCGATATCGTCAACTAAGGGCTGTCTCTCTGGCACAGGGCTGACACCTCAGCCCCCCTTGGAGCTGGCGCTCGTGCAGGGGCTGAGAGGTTGACGGGGCTAATGCCTTACTGGCAGGCCTCGCATTCGGGGTCGAGGAGGGAGCAGGCCTTGGGCGGGGCGGGGATGCTGGCGTAGGGTTCATCATCCTGGGCAGCGGTCAAGCGCGCCTGCTGGCCGTTAAGCTGGCCGGCAAGTTGGGCGACCGCCTTATTCGCCAACTGGATGCCGGCGATGGGACCGGAGCGTTGGCCCTTGCCAGGGTCGGCCATGGTCGATTTCTCGACATGGGTGGCGCCCATGGAGCGTAGATAGTAGGTGGTCTTGAGCCCCCGCACCCAGGCCAGCTTGTAGAGGTTGTCCAGCTTCTTGCCGTTGGGCTCCTTCAGGTAGAGGTTGAGGCTCTGGGCCTGGTCGAGCCACTTCTGGCGGCGGCTGCCGGCCTCTACCAGCCAGCGGGGGTCGATCTCGAAGGCGGTGGCGTAGAGGTCCTTGAGCTCCTGGGGGACGCGCTCGATGGGCTGGACCGAGCCATCGAAGTACTTGAGGTCGTTGACCATGACCGGGTCCCACAGGCCCAGGGCCTTGAGGTCGCGCACCAGGTAGGGGTTGACCACGGTGAACTCGCCGGAGAGGTTGGATTTGACGAACAGGTTCTGGTAGGTCGGCTCGATGGACTGGCTGACGCCGACGATATTGGAGATGGTCGCGGTGGGGGCGATGGCCATGCAGTTGGAGTTGCGCATGCCCACCGCTTGCACCCGGGCGCGCAGGGCGTCCCAGTCCAGGGTGCTGCCCTGGTCCATCTGCAGGAAGCCGCCGCGGCCCTTTTCCAGCAGGGCGATGGAATCCAGGGGCAGGATGCCCTGGCTCCACAGGCTGCCCTCGAAGCTGGCGTAGCGGCCGCGCTCCTGGGCCAGGTCGGTGGAGGCCTGGATGGCGTGGTAGGCGATGGCCTCCATGCTCTGGTCGGCGAACTGTACCGCCGCCTGGCTGGCGTAGGGCAGGCGCAGCTGGTAGAGGGCGTCCTGGAAGCCCATCAGACCCAGGCCCACCGGGCGATGGCGCAGGTTGGAGCGCCGCGCCTGGGGCACGTTGTAGAAGTTGTAGTCGATGACGTTGTCCAGCATGCGCATGGCGGTGGCCACGGTGCGCTGGAGCTTGGCCAGGTCCAGACCCTGGTCCGTGACATGGGCGGCCAGGTTGACCGAACCCAGGTTGCAGACGGCGATCTCCTGGTCGTTGGTGTGCAGGGTGATCTCGGTGCAAAGGTTGGAGCTGTGCACCCGGCCAGCGTGCTGGTTGGTGTAGCGCAGGTTGCAGGGGTCCTTGAAGGCGATCCAGGGGTGGCCGGTCTCGAAGAGCATGGCCAGCATCTTGCGCCACAGGTCCACGGCCTTGAGCTTCTTATGCACCTTGAGCTCGCCACGGGCGGCGCGTTCCTCATAGGCGACATAGGCGTCCTCGAAGGCCTGACCGGTGAGGTCATGCAGGTCCGGGGTTTCGTCCGGGGAGAAGAGGGTCCAGTCCCCTTCCTCGGCGACCCGCTTCATGAACAGGTCCGGCACCCAGTTGGCGGTGTTCATGTCGTGGGTGCGCCGGCGCTCGTCGCCCACGTTCTTGCGCAGCTCCAGAAACTCCTCGATGTCGATGTGCCAGCTCTCCAGGTAGGCGCAGACGGCTCCCTTCCGTTTTCCACCGTTGTGCACCAGGGCGGCGCTGGTCATGTAGGTCTCGTCACCTTCGACCTTGAGGTCATGGACCTCGGGGAGAGGAGGCAGGGGCCTGACGGCCTTGACCCGGGTGAAGATCCAGTTGCCGAGGCGGAACCAGTTGCGCTTGGTGACCGCCGGTACGCCGATAAGGCTGGCGATGGAAGGAACGGCGGGGATGCGCAGGTCGAAGGCGCGGCTGGTACCGGTGAAGGCGATCACCGAGCCATCGTTGCGGGTCCCCTGATGGTCATTGACCCGTTCCCGGTACTGACCGGCGCAGGGGATGCCCAGGCGCAGGAGCTGGTAGCGCAAGCCCTCGGCCAGGGGGGCGGAACTGGAGGTGAAATAGATCTCCTTGCCGCGGCTCACCCCGCCGTCGGTCTCGACCAGGCCCTGAACCAGGGCCAGGGCCTGGTCATGGGGCAGGTGGGCAAAACGCCGGGCGATGCGTTTGCGGCCCCGGTCGTCGTACAGGTCCGCGTGGGCGAAGGGCAAGCGATGTTGGCCGAGGCCGATGAACTGGCCGGTGGTGCCACAGCGGGCCAGACCCTTACCGATACTCCATTTGATCTGCAGGTAGGTCGTACCCCGGGCATTCTCCCAATAGTGGATGCCCCGGGCGTCAAGGTAGTCGCGTACGAACTGGAGGTGGCCGCCATCGCGCTCCGGGTTGCCGGAGACGCCGAACTCGGCATCGCGCGTCAGGTGGCCATCCCCGAGGAGGATGCCATAGAGGCGGGCGTCGTCCTGGGTCAGGCCGGGGACGGGGATGACCTCGGCGGGAATGGTCTGGGCGACGTAGTCACCCGGCTGGAGCTGGCCCGCCTCCACCCAGGCGGGGGCGAAACGGCCCTGTTCAAGCTGGCGCAGCGTCCGCTCCAGGGATTGTTCCTGGCGAACGCCCTGAATCGCCCAGAAGGGATGGCCGGCGGTGACCTGGAGATCCTGGATGGCGTGCTTGACGCGCACCTCAACCATGGGCGCGCCCTTCTGGTCATAAACGAAGTGCTCCAGGACCTCCCGGTAGCGGCCCCGCTGACCCAAGACCAGGTCGCCGGGCTGGATGGCGGCGATGGGTCGGGGACCGTCGGCGGTGAAGACGGTGGTGTGGGGGGCGAAGCACTGGTTGACCGCCACGGCAGTGTCGTTGGCGACCTTGAGGAAGGGCACCACGCCCTGGCTTTTGCCGTTGGTGCCTTTGATATGGGCGCCCATGCCACGCACCCGGGACCAGTCGTTGCCCAGGCCGCCGGCGAATTTGGATAGGAGGGCGTTGTCCTTGATGGCGCCATAGATGCCGTCCAGGTCGTCGGGGACCGTGGTCAGGTAGCAGGAGGAGAGCTGGGGCCGCAGGGTCCCGGAGTTGAACAGGGTCGGCGTCGAGCTCATGAAGTCGAAGCTGGAGAGGAGATCGTAGAACTGAATGGCCCGCTCCTCGCGGTCAATCTCGTTGATGGCCAGGCCCATAGCGACGCGCATGAAGAAGGCCTGGGGCAGCTCGAAGCGCGTGCCCGCGGCGGTATGGATGAAGTAGCGGTCGTAGAGGGTCTGGAGACCCAGGTAGGTGAACTGGAGGTCGCGCTCGGACTTGAGGGCGGCGCCCAGGCGCTCCAGATCGAACTGGGCGAGGCGGCGGTCGACCAGTTCCAGTTCTCCGGCCTGGCGGATGTAGGCGGTGAAATATTCCGGATAGCGCTCGGCCAGGTCGGCCTGGGTCTCCACCCCCAGGCCCAGGCCGAGGAAGCCCAGGGCCTCCCGGCGCGAGATATCGAGCAGCAGGCGCGCCGCGGCGCGGCTGTAGTCGGGCTCCTTCTCGATGCGGGCGCGGGCGCTCATCACCAGGGCCTGGGCGACCTCGGTCTCCCGCACGCCGTCGAAGAGGGTGCGGCAGGCGTCGCTGAGGATGACCTCGCTGTCGACGCCGTCCAAGTCCCCGCAGGCCTCCGCCAGGAGGCGGCGCAGGCGGGCAATGTCCAGGGGGCGACGGCTGCCATCGGCGAGGGTGACGCTGAGCCCGGCGGGGGCGGATTCCGGGGGCAGGGCGGCGGCGGCCGCGGCCGCGGCGCGCTCCCGGGCGCGCTCCTCGCGGTAGAGGACATAGTCGCGGGCCACCTTGTGCTCCCCGGCGCGCATCAGGGCCAGCTCGACCTGATCCTGGATATCCTCAATATGCACCGTGCCCCCCGCGGGCGCACGGCGGAGCAGGGCGGCGACCACCTGGTCGGTGAGCTCCCGCACCCGCTCGTGGACCCGGCTGGAGGTGGCGGCGGTGCCACCTTCCACGGCGAGGAAGGCCTTGGTCATGGCCACCATGATCTTGGTGGCGTCAAACCTGGTCAGCTGGCCGTTGCGACGAATGACCTGGACCTTGCCGGTGGTCGGGGCCGCTGCGGCCGCTGGGGGGTTGGCCTCGCCCTCGGCCTGGGCGCTGTGGGGGGGGAGATGGCCCACCGGGTCGGCGGCGGAAAGGGCCTCGTCAGGGAGCTTGGTGGGGGCCATGGTGCTACCTCTAGCTGGGGAGTGGGCAGGGTGGTCGGACCGGGAAAGGGAGCCGCCAGGGTCGCCGTCAAAGGAGTAACCCGGCCAACCGGCAAACAGGGTGGGCACAATATCCGGGGTTCAACCGGCACATCAACCACTAGATATTGTGGTTTAGCCGGGTTGTCTGTGGATAAGGCTGTGGAAAGGGCTGTGACCGACGGGTGGATGATCACCGTCCTCAGGCCTCGCTACCGGCTGGCAAGCGCCATCCGGCGCGCCTTGGCGGTCGCCATCCCCTGTGGATATCTTTCAGACGAAATCCGTGGAGCTGGCTGGTATGTCGGCGGGAAGGAGGCGGTGAGGTGAGCGCGTGCGCAACGACGCACAATGCCCACGGCATGGGTATAATCCGGCACAAGTCGATGGCGGGCGGCGGATCGCAGGCGACCGTCACCCACTCGCGCGAGCGTCTAAAAAACAACGGAGAATTGAGCCATGCAAGTCAGAGACGTCATGAACCAGTCGGTGCGTACGGTGCGCCCGGACACCAAGGTGTTGGAAGTCGCCTCCCTGATGTGCCTTTACCGCTATCACGGCCTCCCGGTCACCGAGGAAGACGGGACCCTCGTGGGCTTCATCGCCGAGAAGGACCTGCTGCATTGCCTCTTTCCCACCTTCGAGCGTCTCATGGAGGAGGGCCTGGGTAACGTGGATCTGGACATGGAGATGGGGCGGTACGCGGAGGTGCTCAGTCTCACGGTGTCAGACCTCATGACCCGCAATCCTATCGCCGTGACCCCGGACATGCATGTGCTACGGGCGACCACCATCATGGTGCGCAACCGCTTCCGGCGCATTCCCGTGGCCGAGAATGGCATCCTGGTCGGCGTCCTGAGCCTGGGTGATGTGCACAAGGCCATCTACCATGCCAACGTGGCGGGTACGCTGAAAAAACAATAAGGCTGCCGGATGATCCGGGCCGCCGTTTGCCCAGGGTGATAGCCGGGTGCGGGCAGGGCCGAAAGGGAACTCTTGCCCGTCAACCGCTGTCACCCCGAAACCGGTGCCTGCCCGCGACTTGATGCGCGTCGGGTAGCAAATTTCCAGTTGATGGCCGCTGGGGTGATCGGCATCCGGACCTTCATTCTCCCCCGGGCCGGATCCCTGCCAACAAAGGAGGCATACATGAAGACGCGGTTTGCTCCCAGGGGCACCAGGCTTGGCCTTGCCTGGGTGGGGCTCAGCCTCTGCCTACCCCAGGGCATGGGCCTGGCGCTGGCGGCCAGCCCTGCCGAGATGGCCCAGGCCGAGTACGAGGAGGTCATGGCCCTCACCCCGGATGTGGCCAACGGACGGAAGGTCTACATCACCTGCGCCGTCTGTCATCGGCCCGAGGGTTGGGGTACCCCCGATGGGACCTATCCCCAGATCGCGGGGCAATTGCGGACGGTCATCATCAAGCAGTTGGCCGATATCCGGGCGCGTAATCGCGACAATCCCTTGATGTATCCCTTCTCACTGCCGAGGATTCTCGGCGGTCCCCAGAATGTCGCCGATGTGGCGGCTTACCTGGCACAACTGCCCATGAATCCCCAGAACGGGGTGGGGCCGGGGACCGATCTGGAATTGGGTGCCAAGGTTTATAAGGATAATTGCGTGAAATGCCATGGGGACCAGGGTCTGGGTGACGAGCAGGAACACCTGCCCGCCATCGCGGGTCAGCATTTCAACTATCTGGTACGCCAGTTCCAGGCTATTCGCGACGGGCGGCGCAAGAACTCCGATCCCAAGATGGTCGATCAGATCAAGGGATTTTCACCCCGGGAAGAACTGGCCGTCCTGGATTACACCTCGCGGTTGCGTCCCCCCGCCGAGCGCTTGGGTCCACCGGACTGGCGCAATCCGGATTTCGCGGGCTATGTCTATCCCCCCTCCCCAGGCGCGGCCATGCCCCCGGCCATGCCGGCCCCTCCGACCCCGCCTGCCCGGCCCTGAACGCATGAACGTCGCCAGTCCATCCCGGTTACCAGGGTAGGAACCGCGTCTTGACCCTAACCCTGGTCGTCCTGTTGCCTTTCCTGGGCGCCGCGGCGGTGGCCTGGGGCAGTCGCTTGGGCCGCAGCTCGGCGATTCTGCTCGCCCTGCTGGTCGTGCTGATGCCGGTCATCCTCGTGCTCTCCCTCCTGGACCCCCTGGCGGCGGGGGAGACGCGCATCGAGCGTTTCGCCTGGCTGCCGGCGGCGGGTCTGAACATTGCCTTCCGCCTGGACGGACTGGGGCTCCTCTTCGCCGGGCTTATCCTGGGTATCGGCGCCCTGGTCATCCTTTATGCCCGCTACTATCTCGCCGCGGAGGACAATCTGGGGCGGCTCTACGCCTATCTGCTGCTTTTCATGGGCGCCATGCTGGGGGTGGTGCTGTCCGAAAACCTGATCCAGATGTTGATGTTCTGGGAACTGACCAGTCTGACCTCCTTCCTGCTCATCGGCTATTGGCGCCAGCGGGAGGACGCCCGTACCGGGGCGCGTATGGCCCTGGCGGTCACCGGCGCTGGCGGCCTGGCCCTGTTGGGCGGCATCCTGCTTCTGGGCCGGATGACCGGCAGCTATGATCTGAGCGTTGTTCTGGCCTCCGGGGATCTGATTCGTGCCCATCCTCTCTATGTCCCCACGCTGCTGTTGATCTTGCTCGGCATCTTCACCAAGTCCGCCCAGTTCCCCTTTCATTTCTGGCTGCCTCATGCCATGGCGGCACCGACCCCGGTGTCGAGCTACCTGCATTCCGCCACCATGGTCAAGGCGGGGGTCTTCCTGCTGGCGCGTCTCTTCCCGGCCCTGGCCGGTACCTGGGAATGGAACCATCTGGTGGCAGGCTTTGGCATGCTGACCCTGCTCACCGGAGCGGTGATCGCCCTCTTCCAGCATGACCTCAAGGGCCTGCTGGCCTACTCGACCATCAGCCACCTGGGCCTGATCACCGTCCTCTTCGGCATCGGTACCCCTCTGGCTGCGGTGGCGGGTATCTTCCACATCATCAACCACGCCACCTTCAAGGCCGGTCTGTTCATGGCCGCGGGCATCATCGACCATGAGACCGGCACCCGCGATATGCGCCGCATCAACGGACTCTGGAAGGCCATGCCCTACACCGGCACCCTGGCCATGGTGGCGGCCTCGGCGATGGCCGGGGTACCCCTGTTCAACGGCTTCCTTTCTAAGGAAATGTTCTTCGGTGAGGCCGTCGGCGTGGCCAACGCCATGGCCTTGGGCTGGCTGCTGCCGGTGGCGGCGACCATCGCCGGGGCCTTTGCCGTGGCCTACTCCCTGCGCTTCGTCCATGATGTCTTCTTCAACGGCGAGCCTATCGATCTGCCCAAGCACCCCCACGAACCGCCGCGCTGGATGCGGGTGCCGGTGGAGATTCTGGTGGTCATCTGCCTGTTGGTCGGCATCCTCCCCGCCCTGACGGTGGAACCTATCCTGCATTTGGCGGTGAGCGCCGTCCTCCAGGGGCCACCGCCGGTTCACGACCTGGCCATCTGGCATGGCTTCAGCCCCGCCGTCCTGATGAGCATCCTGGCCCTGGGCGGTGGTGTGCTCCTCTATGCCGTGCGCCAGCCCCTCTATCGCTGGTGGGACAGCCAAGGTGGTCGTCTCGATTTCCGCCGCGGCTATGAGCGCCTGCTCCAGGCCCTGCTGACCCTGGCCGGGAGCGTGACGGCCTGGCTGGACACGGGCTCACTGCCACGCCTGTTGCGGCTGTTCGTGTCCACGGCCCTGGTTCTGGGCGTGGCGGGCTGGCTGGGTTCGGGCTCGCCCGTGACTGGGCCCTTGAATGTCCTGCCCCTGGATGCCGTCAGCCTTGCCGTTGGGCTTGCCCTGGGCCTGGCTGCCATCGCCACCCTGATCTGGCACCGCCAACGCTATCTTGCCCTGGTCCTGGTGGGGGCCGTGGGCCTGATGGTCGCGCTGATCTTCGTCATGTTCTCCGCCCCCGATCTGGCTCTCACCCAGTTGTCCGTGGAGGTGGTCACGGTCATCCTGCTGCTGCTGGCCCTCTACTTCCTGCCGCAGACCACGCCGGTCGAGCCCCCCTCGCCGCGCCGGTGGCGGGATGCCCTCCTCGCGGTCCTCGCCGGCCTGGGCATGAGCCTCCTGACCTGGGCCATCCTCACCCGGCCCTACGCGAGCATCGCCGGGTTCTTCCTGGAGAACAGCGTGCCGGGTGGGGGTGGCACGAACGTGGTCAATGTCATCCTGGTGGATTTCCGTGGCTTCGATACCCTGGGCGAGATCACGGTGTTGGCCCTGGCAGGCCTGGCGATCTTCGCCCTGCTTGAGCAACTCCGGCTGACCAGCCCCACGGCGGACGGTCTGGGTCGGCCCTGGCACTGGGATCGGCATCCCATCATCGTCTCCTCCCTGGTCCGTCTCCTCCTGCCCCTGGCCCTGCTGGTGGCCGTCTTCATCCTGTTGCGGGGCCATAACCTCCCTGGAGGAGGCTTCATTGCCGGCCTCATCACCGCTATCGCCCTCATCATGCAATATCTGGCCAACGGCGTGGCCTGGACCCATGAGCGGTTGCCGGACAAGATGCATCCCAGCATCGGCCTCGGCCTGCTCCTGGCCACCCTCACCGGGCTGGCGAGCCTGCTCTTCGGTCACCCCTTCCTCACCACGACCTTCGGCCATGTCCACTGGCCCCTGGTAGGCGAATTCGAACTGGCATCCGCCATGGTCTTCGATCTCGGCGTCTGGCTGGTGGTGGTGGGTTCGACTCTCCTGATCCTCATCCACCTCGGGCTGATGCACGATGCCACAACCGCGAGGGATTCCGGCGCTCAGAGGTCCTCCGGGACCTCTTCCCCAGGAAGGGGCCGCTGATGGAGATCCTCCTCAGTCTGGTCATTGGCGTCCTGACCGCCTGCGGGGTCTATCTCCTGTTGCGCGCCCAGACCTTTCCGGTGGTCCTCGGCCTGACCCTCCTATCCTATGCCGTCAACCTCTTCCTCTTCGCTAGCGGCCGCCTGGTGGAGGGTCGCCCGCCGATCATTGTCGCCGGTCAGACCGGCTATGCCGATCCCTTGCCCCAGGCCCTGGTGCTGACGGCCATCGTCATCGGCTTTGCCATGACGGCCTTCGTCATCATGCTCGCCCTCAAGGCCCGGGCGGAACTGGGTACCGATGAAGTGGACGGGCAGGCCGAGGGTCGAACGGAAGCAGAGGGAGAAGGGCGGTGATCCAGATCCACGCTAACTATCATGAGGCGGCGCGCCACCCCCCTGAAAATGAAAGCCTTTGCCGTGACTTTCACGCTAAGTCCGACAGGCCCCTAGCTGGCTGCCGGTGGCTCCTGCGCGTCGGCGAGACCTGACATGCCCTCGTCGACCCTGGTCATTGCCCCGGTTCTCGTCCCGCTGGTGGCGGGTATCCTCCTGCTCCTCTTCCGTGCGCGGGAACTGCGCGGGCGGCGGGCCTTCAGTCTGCTGGCGGTGGCGGTCCAGATAGCGTTGGCCCTGGGCTTGATGGCCGCCACTCACCATGGCGACATCCTGACTTACCATCTGGGCAACTGGCCGGCACCCTACGGTATCGTCCTGGTGGCGGACCGGCTGGCGGCCTGGCTACTGCTGATCACGGCCCTGCTGGCCGGCTTCGCCCTGTGGCAGGCCTGCCAGGGCCTGGACCGTCGCGGGCGGCATTTTCACGTCCTCTTCCAGTGGCAGTTGTTTGGGCTCAACGGCGCCTTCCTCACCGGGGATCTCTTCAACCTCTTCGTCTTCTTCGAGGTGCTGTTGCTGGCCTCTTATGGCCTGGTCCTCCACGGCGGGGGCCCGGCGCGTACCCGGGCCGGGCTGCATTACGTGGTGGTCAACCTCGCCGGTTCCGCCTTGTTCCTGATTGCCGCCGGGCTGCTGTATGGGATTTTCGGTACCTTAAACCTGGCTCACCTGGCCCGGTTGATGACTGCGATGCCTGCTGAGAACCTAGGGCCGGCGCGCACGGCCCTGCTGCTGCTGCTGGGGGTCTTCGCCCTCAAGGCGGCCCTTCTGCCCCTGCACCTTTGGCTGCCGGCGACCTACGCCAGCGCCCTCGCCCCGGTTGCCGCCCTCTTCGCCATTATGACCAAGGTTGGCGCCTATGCCATCCTGCGGGTCGCGACCCTGCTGCTGGGGGCCCAGGCCGGCGACGGCCTGGCCGGTCTCTACGAGGCCTGGCTGCTGTCCCTGGCCCAAGCGACCCTGGTCGCCGGGATGCTGGGCGCCCTGGCTGCCCCTTCCCTGGGCCGGCAGACCGCCTGGCTGGTCGTCGCCTCGGTGGGCACCCTGCTGATCGCCTTTGGTCTGGGCGACCGGGAAGCCCTCGCCGCCGGGCTCTATTACCTGCCCCACTCATCCTTTGCCGCCGCGGCCCTCTTTATGCTGGCGGTGCCCATCGCCCGGGGGCGGGGCACCCTCACGGACCGCTTCGTCCCCGGACCGGATATTCCCCGGGCGCCCCTGGTCGGTACCCTGTTCTTTCTCTGCGCCATCTTGCTGGCGGGCCTGCCCCCCCTGTCCGGTTTTCTCGGTAAGGTCCTGCTGTTGCAGGCCGCCCTCGACCAGCCCGGCTGGCCCTGGATCCTCGCCACGGTGCTGACGGCGGGCCTGCTGGGCCTGGTCGCCCTGGCCCGTTCCGGGAGCCTGCTGTTTTTTCGCTCCGCCGCCCCTAGTCAAGGGCAGGAGTTTGCCGCGACGCGGACCCTGACCGGCGAGGCACCTGTACCTGGTGTAGCGCCCGTTTCCGCGGAGAGTGCCTGCCCCGAAGGTGTGAGTTACGCCCCTGCGGCCGTCGTGCCTCCCGTCCGGAACGGGTCACCCGCCAGTGGGTATCGCGCCCTACTGCCCGCCGCGGTCCTGCTTCTGCTCACCCTGGGACTGACCCTCTGGGCGGGCGACTGGCTGGAACTGACGACGGCCATTGCGGACCAGTTGCTACAGCCCCACGCCTATATCCGTGCCGTCCTGGGAGAGATGCCATGAGCCCGATCTGGCGCTTGCTGCCCCATCCCTGGCTGACGCCGGTCCTCACCCTGGTCTGGTTGTTACTCAACAACAGCCTGGCCCCGGGGCATATCCTGCTTGGGCTCCTGCTGGGCTGGCTCATCCCCCTCCTGACCTGGCGGTTATGGCCGGACACCGTCCACTTCCACCGGCCCCTGACCTTGCTGAGGTTCGTCGGACGGGTCCTGTGGGACATCCTGGCGGCCAACCTGAACGTCGCCCAACTGATCCTTGGCAAACCGGAACGACTCCGGCCGGCCTTCTTCGCGGTCCCCCTCGATCTGAAGTCAGAACTGGCCATTGGCCTGCTCGCCAATACCGTCAGCCTTACGCCGGGCACGCTGTCCGTGGAACTCAGCCGAGATCGCCACACCCTCTTCGTCCATGGCCTGGATGTCCCGGACCCGGACGCGGCCCGCGCCGAGATCAAGAGGCGCTACGAGGCCCCCCTGAAGGAGGTGTTGGAACCATGATGGCCCTGGCCGTGGATCTTGCCCTAGCCCTGGTAGCCGCCGCCGCCGCACTCAGTTTTTGGCGGCTGCTGATCGGCCCCAGCGCGCCAGACCGCATCCTGGCCCTGGATACCTTGTACATCAACACCATTGCCCTGCTCATCCTGCTGGGGCTGCGCCTGGATTCCGCCCTCTACTTCGAGGCGGCGCTGCTGATCGCCGTCATCGGCTTCGTGGGTACCCTGGCCCTGTGCAAGTACCTGCTGCGCGGCGATATCATTGAATAGTCCTGCTCCGGAGACCGCCATCATGCTGGAGGCCCTGCTGTCTCTGCTCATCCTCGCCGGGGCGATTTTTACCTTCATCGGCTCCCTGGGCCTGGCGCGCCTGCCGGATTTCTTCACCCGCCTTCATGCCCCGACCAAGGCGACCACTTTAGGTGTCGGCTGCCTCCTGGTCGCCTCCGCCATCCATTTCAGCACCCAGGGCGAGGGCCTGAGCCTCCACGAGGTCCTCGTCACCCTGTTTCTCTTCATTACCGCCCCCGTCTCCGGTCATCTGCTGGGCAAGACCGGCCTGCATCTACAACTGCCGCGGCTGGGAAGGCAGGATGATGAGGACCATGGCTAGCTAGCCAACCACCTGCCGAATCACCGTTCTCAGCGGCTAATACATGCCAAGCTTATCGAGCTTCCTAAGAAACTTCGGCCACCGGTGCCGGTTCGAGGACATAGCTGAACGAGTTTCTGCGCCTACAGGGGCGGGGCGCGGCCCGGGGGGGGGTTGTTGAGCATTTCATGTATACCCGGCATCCAGACAATCGGGTCCCGTCAGCTACCGCCTGTCGTACACTGATCACATTGGCCGAATGAGGCTGGTGGATATCCCGACACGGGAGGCGAACAATCTGGATCTGGTCCGGACAATAAGGCCAGCATCCTGGATCGGCCAACATTTGCTGGGCGCTTTCGCTGTCAGGGATGTGGCCGACTGCGGGTCAGGGGCCGAAGGGCATCCAGGGCATCATGCGGCCGGCACGGCCCATGGTTGAATCCATGTCATGGGTGATGACGCTCATCTTGCCATTGATCTGATTCAGTTCGGCCACGATGGCGGGGAGAGCGGTCATCTGCGTACTCATGGTGCGCATGTGTTGTTCCATGGCGTCCATGTTTTCCATGGTCTTGGCCATGCGAAAGAGCATGAGCGCGACCAGGGCGCCGGCCTCGTCCGGACCCAGGGTGCGCAGATACTGGCCCAGCCACTCCGCCTCCCGGGCAAACTGCTCCAGTTCGCGGCGGCTGCCTTCCGGAAGTTGGGCCAGGAGATGCGCGCGTTGTCGGGCCAGTTCCTGGGCGTCGGGCTGAGGCTGGGCCGGGGATGAAAACGGCGATAGGGATGGAGACTGGGGCTGGGTCTGCGCTTGGGGCGGAAGCTGGGCCTGGGCCAGTGGCTGCGATTGCGCCAGCGGCAGTGTCTGCGCCAGGGGTGCTGATGGGGCCAGGGGCGGCGTTTGGGCGCTGGAGCGTGCCTGGTAAGCGAACCAGCCGGTCAGAGCCGCCATCAGCCCTAGTATCAGGGATAACAGCCTCAGCCGCCGGCTTTGCCGGAGGCTGGAATTGCGGGCAGTTCTAAGCTCTTCGAGCAGCTGGAGTAGCGGCTCGCTTTCTGACGGGGTGAAGGTCGAATCCATCGTCGGTACCTTAGGGCAAAAGACACCAGCAGTTTGTTTCATCATCAGGGGTGTGACGAGACCACTCATGAAAGTCAGGTTCGCTCGACATCTGGGGATCCCGGGCTGGGCAGGGAATCAAGACGAAGACATCCCGGGAGCGCATCCGGCCGGTGGCTGCGAACGGATCAGAAACGCCCCCCCTGGGCCAGGAGAATCTCACCGACCGCCGATTCGATAACCTTCATGTCGGTCAGCGGGAAGGGGGGGATGGACAGATGGCGCAGGCGCTCCTGGTAGTTCATGCAGAAGTCGAAGTGGAAACCCGGAAAGCCTTCCTGACGCTTAACGCCCTGGATATCCATGACATAGGCAGCGTAGTTGACAGTCTGGGCCATGTGATAAGGCGATGGCTTCTGGCCACGACGGAAGCCTTCGATCCGGGCGTCCCAGGTGGGGTAGACGGCGGGATTGGCGAAATGCAGCACCTGGGATGCGGCGACCAAGGACTGGAGGCAGGTTGCCACCGCCATCGCGTCCGCCTCGGCAAAGGTGGCGTCGGGGGCGCGGGTCCGGCCGAAGGCGCGCACCGCCGCATCCAGGCTTTGCGGTTCGATGTGCAACCGACCGGGCAACCAGCCGTAGGCGAAGGTGGCCGCCAGCAGGAAGGCATCGGCGTCCCGGTCGGTCGCTCTGATCGCCGCCAACAGGGCAGGGTAAGCACGCAGAAAGGCGGTTTCCCGCGAGCCGGTGGCCAGCTTGTTAACGCGGATCAGGTCCACGGCCTGATCCAAGGTCTCGAGATTGAGGTTGGTGAAGTGTGAAATGTTCATACGGGCGGGCAGGGGGTGAGGCGGCCCGATCCGGTGGGCAGGTCTTAGGTCTGGCGACATAGGGTGACAGAACGGCCTGGTCTGGTCGAGGGGGAGAGGGGAAAAGAACCCGGAATAAAGATGCCTGGGGTTCCTGACGGCCCCCTGCGAGTGCATCAGGTGCCAAACCAAAACCCCGGGTCAGCCATCCGCGCGCAGCCGGGTGGGATGACAAATCTTGGCTTGAATGACATGGCAATCATCCCCCACGGCGCTGAACTGTTTACCGGCAAAGCTGGAAAATTACGCCCTAAGCAGCCACTCGATGGGACAATAGGCTTCCTGGTCAAAGCCCCTGGATGGCATCTTGCCGACTGATGACAAAGTACTTGCGAGACCTGTCGCTGCATCGCTTGAGCCCGGTGATCCTGTTGTTGGGCATATACGGCTTTGCTATTTCCCTGGCCTTTCAGTTGGGGGGCTACCGGAGCTTTCTGCATGCCAGCCTGCTGCCCTTCGCCTGGATGCTGTTCCAGGGGCGGGGCACTTTGCCCTGGTCGAAACCCCTCTGGTGGCTGCTGGGTCTGGGGGGCGTCTTTCTCCTGCAGGGCCTGGCGATGGCGACTGGCCCGATCGAGGGGGGGCACCATGAGGTCCTGGGCTGGAGCCTGTTCGCTGCGATCCTGATCACCCTGCTCCCCGCGCAGGTAGGCCCGCGCGGTGACCATCGATCACTGCTGGCGGTCATCACGGTGGTGTTTGTCCTGGCCCAGGTCGGCGCCTGGTTCTGGCGGCCCCAACCCTACATGGATGGGCGCTTGCTGGGGGTCTTCAGCAATCCTCATTATCTGGCGCTCTACACGCTGTTGGCCTTGGGTTTGCTGATCTATCTGATCGATTTTTACCGGGGTTGGCGGGGCTGGCTGTTGGGGGTGGTCCTGGTGCTGGATGTCCTGCTCCTGATCCTCTCCCGCTCCCTGCCCGCCTGGCTCGGCCTGGTGGCTGGCACCCTGGTGCTGCTGCCTTATGCGCCGCGCTGGAGGGCGGTGATGACCCTGGCGCTTTTCCTTTTGTTGTTGGCGGGCGTCCACCTGTCTGGATGGTTTGACCTGTCCGTCGGTATCAAAACCGCCCTGATCTACCTCGCCAGCGATGAACGTTGGGTCCTGTGGCGTGAATTCTGGATCCTGCAACAGGAGAGTACCGGGTGGCAGTGGCTCCTTGGGCATGGCTTCGGCCAGTTCCTCAACGACTACATGCCGGTATCCAGCTTCCATGCCCAGCGGGTGGAACCCTATTTCGACTTTGCCTCACCGCATAATTATTTTCTGGAGTTGCTCTACAGCCATGGCTTCATTGGCGTCCTGCTCCTATGCCTGGGTTATGGCTTGTGGCTGGGGGGGCTGGTCAGGGGGATCAACACCAGCGGTACGGTGGACCAACGACGGCAAGGCATGCTGCTTCTGAGCCTGGTCACCGCGCAATGCGTGCTGGGTTTCTTTACCATGCCCTTTTTCGCCCGGCACAACTTGTTCCCGGTCAGCGTGCTACTGGGGATCAGTCTGCGCTATCTGGCCGCCAGAGAGAAACATGACTGAAGAGTCCTTGCCGCCGGTCAGCCTCATCATCCCCAATTTCAACGGGGCGGACCTGTTGTGCAAGAACCTGCCAGCGGTTCTGGCCGCGGCGCAGCAGTATGGTGGGCCTTGGGAGGTCCTGGTGGTGGATGATGCCTCCCGGGATGCCAGCCTCCAGGTGCTGGTGGCGGAATTTCCCGCAGTGACCCCGATCGTCCATGAACGTAACCAGGGCTTCGCCGCGGCGGTGCATTCCGGTGTGGCGGCGGCGGCCCATGACTGCCTGATCCTGCTCAATTCCGACGTGCGGCCTGATCCCGACTTCATCCGGCCACTGGTCCAGCATCTGGCCGACCCGCAGGTCTTCAGCGTTACACCGCTGGTGGTGGACGGCGAGGAACGGCCCGGGGAAGAATCCTGGCGCTGCTATCGTCTGCGGCGCGGCCGACTGCGGCTGCGGGACTGGGGGGCGCGGATCCCACCCCGGCCCGTAGAGACCCTCTTCGCCTCCGGCGGCTCCATGGCGGTCCGCAAGGCCCGCTTCAACGCACTGGGCGGCTTTCTGCCGCTCTTCCAGCCCTTCTATTCAGAAGATGCCGATCTCGGCCTGCGCGCCTGGCGCCGGGGTTGGCGCAGCCTCCTGGAACCGGCGAGCCGCGTTATCCACGATCACGCGGGTTCCGCCAACAGCACCCAGGTCGCTCAAGCCTTCGTGCGGCGCATCCGCCTGCGTAACCGCTTCTTGCTGGAATGGCTCCATGTACCCAGCCGGGACCTCTGGCGATCCCTGGTGCCCGGCTACATGCTCCAGGCCCTGGGGCGCCTCCTGCGGCTGGACGGGCGTTATTTCGGCGCCCTGGCCAGCGCCTTGGGGCTCTTGCCCCAGGTCCTCAAGGCACGGCGGGAGATCCAGGCCCAGGATCGGCTGGCCTTCTGGGACATCATGGCACGGATCGAGCGCTGCCTGGATGAGGCCATGCGCGAGGCGCAAATCGACGTCGTGGCGGGCAAGGGAAAAGGGACTGGCAAGTTGGTCGCGGAGGATAGCTTCTCCGCATCCCGCCTGGGGGAGAGGGTGGTCGAGCCGCCTCTGTTCACCCTCTTCATTCCCACCTTCAATCGCGCCCATCTCCTGCCCCGCGCCTTGGCGAGTATCGAGGCGCAGACCTGTCGGGATTTCGAGGTGGTCATCGTCGACGATGGCTCTACGGATGGCACCGCGGACCTGATCCGGGAGTGGCGGGCGCGGGTGGATTTTCCCGTTGTCTATCGCTGGCAGGAAAATCAGGGCAAGTATGTCGCCCATAACCTCGGGGTCGAATTGGCGCGGGGGCGCTTTTTCTTCCTGCTCGACTCGGACGACCGCCTGCTGCCTGGGACCCTGGAGCGTCTGCTATACCACTGGGAGACGATCCCGCCGGCCGAGCGCCGGCGCTTTGCGGGTGTCGAGGGCCTGATCGAGAGCCTGGATGGGCACCGGCTTCTGACTCACCCCTATCCGCAAAGTCCCCTGGATGTCAGTTTCCTCGATCTCCAGTACCGGCTGGGGGTGGGCGGGGACAAGAAGCGTTTCATCCTGACCGAGATCCTCAAAGACTATCCTTATCCCCTGTTTCCCCGGGAGAAGAACATCCGCGACTCCCTGACCTGGAACCGCATGGCCTTGCGCTACGTTTTTCGCTGCGTCAACGAGTCCTTCCAGCAGGTCGAGTACCAGCCAGATGGGCTAACCTCCAACCGCTTCGCCATCCGCATGGGCAGCCCCCGGGGCTTCGGCCTCTGTTGTCTGGAAGAGGTGACCCTGTTACGCCCCTGGTTGAGCCGGCGTCAGCGGCGACGGAGCATGATCGACTTCATCCGCTATGCCCTGCACAGTGGTACCGGTCTCCGCGAACAGGCACGTCTGGTCGCTCAGGCCCCACTCTGGTACCTGCTGCTGCCGGCGGGCATGGTTCGCTGGCTGGGGGATCTCTATCGCCTTCATGTCAAGGGTGGACACCAGCCCAACAAGGTCAAGTATCACAATTGACAGGATTGATGGCCGTGGTAGGCCCACAGCCCCCTTATTTTGCATCGGGCCTGGGCAGGCGAAAAAGGGCTGGCGATGGGTAGAAGTCGCGCTTGCTGGACCAAGGAATGGCGGAACGCAGTGGGCGAAGGGTATACCATGGCGAGAAAAACCAGCGGTGACGCGCGATGAACCCGGACCTCGCTATCTTCTTCGCTACCTCCGGCCACAGTGGCGTGGATCGCCTGGCCCATAACCTGGTGCCCGCCTTGGCGCGCCGGGGCTATGGGGTGGATGTGCTCCAGGTGCGCGGCCATGGGCCCCATTTCACCCAAGTCCCCCCTGGCGTACGCCTCATCGATCTGGGTACCGCCCACACCTACACCAGCCCGCCGGCACTGATCCGTTACCTGCGCCAAGAGCGGCCCCGCAGCCTCTATTGCGACAAGGACCGGCTTAACCATACCGCCATCCTCGCCCGGGCCCTGGCCCAGGGGCTCAAGGCGCCGGACACCTATCTCGCCGTCGGCACCGGGACCACCCTGTCCATCGACTGCGCGGAGCGAGGCTGGTGGCATGCCCTCAAGACCCGCTTCTCGACCGGCCAACTCTATCCCCTGGCTGACAATGTCATTGTTACCTCCCGCGGTGTGGCGGAGGACATGGCCGCCTATACTGGCCTGGATCGCAACCTGATCGAGGTGGTCCCCTGTCCGGTGGTGGCCGCTGAGGTCTTCGCCGGTGACTTCCCGGTGCCGGACCATCCCTGGTGCCAGGAGGATGGTCCCGCGCTCATCATGGGCCTGGGGGAACTGAGCGGGCGCAAGGACTTCGCCACCCTGATCCGCGCCTTCGCCCTGCTGCGACGGGAGGTACCGGCGCGACTCATGATCCTTGGCCGGGGCAAGGACCGCGATCGCCTGTTGGCCCTGGCCGGGGAACTGGGGGTCGCCGACCACCTGGCGCTGCCGGGATTCGTCCCCAATCCCCTGGATTATCTGGCCCGGGCCAGCCTCTTTGCCTTCACCTCCACCCTGGAAGGTCTGGGCTTCGCCCTCATCGAGGCCCTGGCCGTCGGCGTTCCCGCCGTCTCCACCAATTGCCCCAGTGGCCCGCGGGAGATCCTCCAGGATGGGAAGTACGGCCCCCTGGTCCCCGTTGGCGACCACCAGGCCCTCGCGGCCGCCATGCTCGCCACCCTACGCCACCCGCTGCCCCGGGCCTTCCTGCAAGCGGCGGCCCGCCCCTACGAGATCGAGCGCGCCACCAGCGCCTACATCAAGGCCCTGGCCTTGCCTTCACGGCGCCCAGCAGGGGAGTGCTAAGGGGCATTGGAACTCAGAAAATGTCTCCTTAGAACGGACAAGAATGTTTTCATTTGTCTCTGACTGAAAGCTATGATGCTGAGAATGATTTCATCCTTAGGTTACGGCGAGACCCCATTCCTCATGAAAATTCGTCCCAAGCAGGGGGGCAAGGGCATTGCATTGCCTCAGGCTGTAGGCCAGCTAGGCCAGCTAGGCCAGCTAGGCCAGCTAGGCCAGATCGGGTGGCGGGCTAAGTAACCTCTGCCGTATCACGCGAGATCAGGCCATGTGCGGTATCGTCGGGCTCTACAACCGACAGGCCCCGGTGGATAGGAGGGCCCTGGAAGCGGGGGTGGCGCGCCTCGCCCATCGCGGGCCCGATGACCGGGGGACCTTCATCGATGGCAGCTTCGGCATGGGGCATACCCGGCTGTCGATCATCGACCTGGCCGGGGGGCATCAGCCGCTGCGGACGGCGGATGGTCAACTGACCCTGATCGCCAACGGCGAGATCTACAATTTCATCGAACTGCGAGCTGACCTCGAAGCCCGGGGGCATCGCTTTCTCACCCATTCCGACTCCGAGGTCATCCTCCACGCCTACCGGGAATATGGCGAGGGGTTTCTGACCCAGATCCAGGGCATGTTCGCCTTCGCCCTGTACGACGCCGTCCAGAAGCGGCTGATCCTCGCCCGGGACCGGCTGGGTATCAAGCCTCTGTTCTTTGCCCCTCAGGCCAGCGGCATTGCCTTCGCTTCCGAGATCAAGGGCCTGCTGCAGCTCCTGAATGAGCAACCGCCCATCGATCCCCTGGGGCTGGCAGCCTATCTGCAGAACCAGTTCGCGACCGGATCCCGGACCCTCCTCCAAGGGGTCGAGCGCGTCCTGCCCGGGGAGGCCCTGTGGATTGAGCGTGGGCAGGTCGTGCGCCGCCAGCGCTACTGGTCTCCCCAGCAGGTCCAGCCCCTGGACCTGGGTTACGCCGAGGCCGCCGCCCGCTTCGACGAACTGATGGACCAGGTCATCGTCCAGCACATGCGCGCCGATGTCCCCTTTGGCCTCTTCCTCTCCGGCGGGGTGGACTCCGCCGTGCTCCTGGCGGCGCTCAGTCGGCGAACGGATGAACCCATCCGCACCTTTTCCGTCGGTTTTCCGGGGACCTCAGTCAAGGATGAATTGCCCCTGGCCCAGCAAATGGCGCGGCGCTTCGGCAGCCGCCACCGGGAGATCCAGCCCCAGGCCCGCGACATCCTCCACAGCCTGCCCCTCACCATCTGGGCGGCGGATGAACTGATGCGCGACAACGCCAATCTGCCCACGGCCCTGCTCGCCCAGGCCGCCAGTCAGGAACTCAAGGTGGTGTTCTCGGGCGAGGGCGGGGACGAGGTCTTCGCCGGTTATGGTCGCTACCACAGCTCTCCCTGGGAACGCTGGTTCAAGGGCCTGCTGGCGCCGGGTTCCAAGGGCTTCCGCACCCGCGGCACCTTCCGTGGTCCCTGGCCAGGCAAGCTCTTCACCCCAACCCTGTTGGCACAACTGCCTGCGGTCCGGCAACCCGTGGTCGACGCCTGGCGCCAGGCCCCCACCGCCTGGAGCGACCTGCAACGCATGCAGTACATCGACCTCACCCAGGCCCTGCCCGACAACCTGCTGGTCAAGGCCGACCGCATGCTCATGGCCTGGGCGTTGGAGGGCCGGGTGCCCTTTCTCGATCACCGGCTGGTGGAATTCGGCCTCGGCCTGCCAGACCGGCTCAAGGTCGCTGGCGGCGTGGGCAAGCTGTTCCTCAAGCGCTGGGCGGCGCGGGACATCCCCGAGGACTACCTTTTTACCCGCAAGCGCGGCTTTCACGTCCCTATGGGCGATTGGCAGGATGCGGACTTGCTCAGCCGCTTATCCCGGGTATTACCCGAGCATCCGGTCCTGCGCCCCTGGTTCCGGCCGGAGGGGGTGCGGGAACTGATCGCCCGTTGCCGGGAAGTACCCAAGGGCAGCGCCATGCTCTGGGCCATCGTCCAGTTTGCCCTCTGGAACCGCTTTCTGCGGCAAGGCTTTAGCGAACGGCCCCCAGCCCTGGCTGACCCCCTGGCGCTCCTTGAGGACTGGGGGGGAGCCCATCGGCGCTGAACTGGTCGCGGGGCAAGTAGCCCCAATCTCACCAACGACAAGCAATGCCGGGTCGAGCAGTCGTGCCGTCTCACGCTTGGTGACCCCCGTGGCGTGGGCGGCGGCCCGGATATTGACAATTGCGACGGCGTGGCTGAACCGCGCCGTCGCGCGCCTGGGCTAACTTGGGGCCGGGCGCCGCGCTTTCATTTCCGCAGCGGTTCCTTTGCCCGAGTCTTGCTCAAATACCCCGCGCCTGCGCGGTGGCATTGCCGATATAGGTCGCCGGCGTCAGTTCCCGCAGCCGGTCCTTGGCCTGCTCCGGGATCTCCAGGGTATCGATGAAGCGCGCCAGTTCCTCCTGGCCGATGCGCTGGCCCCGGGTCAACTCCTTGAGCTTCTCGTAGGGCTTTTCCACCCCATGGCGGCGCATGACCGTCTGGATGGGCTCCGCCAGGACCTCCCAGTTGGCGTCCAGGTCGGCGGCGAGGCGCGCCGGGTCCGCCTCCAGCTTGCCCAGGCCCTTGAGGGCGGACTGGAGGGCGATGCTGGTATGGGCCAGGCCCACCCCCAGGTTACGCAGCACGGTGGAATCCGTCAGGTCGCGCTGAAAACGGGAGATGGGCAGCTTGCGCGCCAGGTGCTCCAGGATGGCGTTGGCGAGGCCCAGGTTGCCCTCGGCGTTCTCGAAGTCGATGGGATTGACCTTGTGGGGCATGGTCGAGGAGCCGACCTCGCCGGCGACGGTCTTCTGGCGAAAATAGCCCAGGGAGATATAGCCCCAGAGGTCGCGGCAGGCGTCCAGGAGGATGGTGTTGAAGCGGGCGGTGGCGTCGAAGAACTCCGCCATGTAGTCGTGGGGCTCGATCTGGGTGGTGTAGGCATTCCAGGTCAGGCCCAGGGATTCGACGAAACCGCGGGCGAAGGCCGGCCAGTCCACCTCTGGGTAGGCAGCGTGGTGGGCGTTGTAGTTGCCCACCGCGCCGTTGATCTTGCCCAGCAGGGGCACCTCGGCCACCTGGTCGCGCTGGCGGGCCAGGCGGGTGGCGACGTTCGCCAGCTCCTTGCCCAGGGTGGTGGGGGAGGCGGGCTGGCCATGGGTGCGCGCTAGCATCGGCAGGTCCGCCAAGCGGTGGGCCAGGGCGCGGATGGCGGCGATGACCTCGTCCATTTGCGGCAGCAGCACCTGGCCGCGCCCCTCGCGCAGCATCAGGGCATGGGCGAGATTGTTGATGTCCTCTGAAGTACAGGCGAAGTGGATGAACTCGCTGACCGCCTCCAGTTCGGCGTTACCGGCGATGTGCTCCTTGATGAAGTACTCGACGGCCTTGACGTCGTGATTGGTGGTGCGCTCGATATTCTTGACCCGATGCCCCTGCTCCTCGCCGAAGTTGTCCACCATGGCCTCCAGCAGGTGGCGGGCATGGACCGAGAGGGGCGGTACCTCCGGGATGCCGGGGTGTTCCGCCAGGGCCAGCAGCCAGCGTACCTCCACCAGCACCCGGTGGCGGATGAGCCCCAGCTCGCTGAAGATGGGCCGGAGGTCCTCGGTCTTGCTGCCGTAACGGCCATCGATGGGGGAAACGGCGGTGAGGGTGGAGAGTTCCATGGGCGATGCTCGTTCTGTGGTTGGGCGAAGAGGGAATGATCGGTGGCACGGGGCCGGCAATTCCGCCGCCAAGCTATGGGGGAGGTTTTCATCCAGTTTAATCCTCATGATAGCTATTCCAAGCATAACATCCAGTTCCGACTGATGGGACTCTGGCCTCTCCGGTCAGCACCCGGATCGATGGTGACCGGTCCCGTGCCACCCACTCCTCCTCAATGTCTCATGCCAACAACGCCAGCACTGGGCCGGGTATTGGGGGTGCCCAAATCGTCACCTGGGCCTGGCCCGATTGCGCCCGGCTGACCCGCCAACAGGCCACTCGCCCGCAGCACGCGCCGTTGCACGGCTTTGCTCCAGCACTCGCTCATCCCCCGGCCGGACCAGAGTGAAATAGTGGCGGGCGCGGGTGATGCCGGTGTAGAGCAGCTCCCGGGTCAGGATCGGACTCGGCCTGTCCGGCAGGACCAGGGCGGTATGGGTGAATTCCGAGCCCTGGGACTTGTGGACGGTGAGGGCGAAGACGGTCTCCACCGCCTGAAGACGGCTGGGCAGGACCCACCTGATGCCCTGCTTGCCATCCTCGGCGGGGAAGGCCACGCGCGGCCGCTCGGGAGTAGTCAGGCGCGGTGGCAGGTCCTTGTCCAGCAGATGAAACGCTGGCTAAACGCGGCTGGTCAACCGGCTGCCTCGTTAACCGTCTTTATCCAGGCTTCGCTATCCGGACAATCCATGATGGCCTCGGCCAAATCCTCCAGGGCCTGGTAGCTGGTCACCTGGTCGAGCAAGGGGGCGCTTCTTGAG
>SACH01000746.1 GCA_009928645.1 Gammaproteobacteria bacterium
AGGGCGGTCATGTCGTCGAAGGAGTCCGGGCGCAGCTTCTTGATCAGCTCCTTCATGCCCCGGGATTCAAGCTGGAAGACGGCGGTGGTCTCGCAGCGCTTAAGCAGGGCGAAGGCCTCCGGGTCCCTGGGGTCGATGCGGGTGATGTCGATGGGCGGTTCGCCGGCCTTGGCCCGGCCGGCGTTGATAGTCTTGAGGGCCCAGTCGATGATGGTCAGGGTGCGCAGGCCGAGGAAGTCGAACTTGACCAGGCCCACCTGTTCGACGTCATCCTTGTCAAACTGGGTCATGAGATTGGTGCCACCCGGTTCGCAGTAGAGGGCGGCGAAGTCCGTCAGGCGGGTCGGGGCAATGACCACGCCACCGGCGTGCTTGCCGGCGTTGCGCGCCAGGCCCTCCAGCTTGCGCGCCATGTCGAGGATGGCCCGCACCTCCTCGTCCTCGGCGTAGGCCTTGCGCAGGTCCTCCCCCTCCGCCAGGGCCTTGTCCAGGGTCATGCCCAGCTCGAAGGGCACCATCTTGGCGATGCGGTCCACCATGCCATAGGGGTGGCCCAGCACCCGGCCCACGTCGCGCACCACCGCCTTGGCGGCCATGGTGCCGAAGGTGATGATCTGGGACACCGCCTCGCGGCCATAGCGCCCGGCCACGTACTCGATGACACGATCGCGCCCCTCCATGCAGAAGTCGACGTCGAAGTCGGGCATGGAGACGCGCTCCGGGTTGAGGAAGCGCTCGAACAGCAGGTCGTGCTCGATGGGGTCGAGATCGGTGATCTTGAGGGCGTAGGCCACCAGGGAGCCGGCCCCGGAGCCGCGCCCCGGCCCCACCGGGATGTCGTTGTCCTTGGCCCACTGGATGAAGTCGGCCACGATCAGGAAGTAGCCGGCGAAGCCCATCTGGTTGATGACGTTGAGTTCCAGCTCCAGGCGCTCGTCATAGACCCGGCGGCGGGCGGCAAAGTCAGGGGCGGCCGGGTCGAAGCGCCGGGCCAGGCGCCACTCCAGCCCCTTGCGGGAAATATCCGCGAAGTGCTCCTCGGTGGTCATACCCGCGGGCACCGGGAAGTTGGGCAGGAAGTTCTGGCCCAGGGTCAGTTCCAGATTGCAGCGCTTGGCGATCTCCAGGGTGTTTTCCAGGGCCTCGGGGATGTCGGCG
>SACH01000152.1 GCA_009928645.1 Gammaproteobacteria bacterium
ATGGCCAGCCCCAGCCCGGCCCCCTGGTCAGATGCCAGGGGCGCCCACCCCCCGCCGCCCTTATCCCCGTTACCCGGCGCTGCTCATCAGCAAAGCCACTTCCCCTGGGCATCCGGGCCTGGCCGCCAGCCGCCGCCGCGTTGCAAGCTTGCGCGCCCCGCCCACCTTCACCGGGGAGGGTATCTTCCCGCCCACGCCATCGGCAACGCAACGCGCCAGCACGCGGGAGAACAATCATGTGGGCCAATCTGCTTTTCATCCTCGCCGTGGTGGCCGCGGTCGTCGTCATCAAGTTCGCCCTGGTGGGCGCTCTGGTGGCCCTGGCCAAGCCGATCGGCGTGCTGCTGACCCTCTTCATTATCTTCAAGTGGCTGGTGTAGCCGCCGCCAGCCGTTCCCATTCCTACCTCGGGAGTAAGCACATGAGCACCGTCATCAACATCCTGACCCTGGGCTTATTCGACCTGGCGCGCTTCTTCATCGCGCTGTCGCTCCTGGTGGGCATCATTTACCTCTTCAAACGCTGATATAGCCCGCTCGCCACCGCCGGTAACCGCGCCCAACCTCACGAGGAAAACGCGATGCACATGCTGATGTTGATCCTGTTCTGGCTGGCGATGCCCATCGTCTTCAAGGTGGTGATCGTCACGCTGGTGGGCGGCCTGGCCTGGCCCCTGGCGATTTTCGTCACCCTGTACCTGGTGTGGAAGCTATTATGAGCCCGCATGACAACCCGGCTTGTGGCGCTGCTCTCGTGCTGGCTACCCGCCCCCACGCGGGCCGCAATGCCTTGATGGCAAACAAGGATATCCGCCCATGACCACGGCACCCTCCGATCAGCCCGCGGCCGCAGCCGGGGGCGATTCCGACCACTCCGGCCAGGACGAGGCGCAACCCCCACCCCGCACCACGGGTGAGGATGCCCCTGCCTGGCTGGGATGGCAGGAGAGCCTCGGCGACCTGGCGCAGCAGGTCGGGGCACTGGGTAACCAGGTCCTGACCCAGATGCAGGACCAGCTCGCCCGTCTGAGTGATGCCCAGGTGCGCCTGGCCGTCACCGGGCTCAGCGGCAGCGGCAAGACGGTGTTCACCCTGGCCCTGGTGCACCTGCTCAAACACAGCCGCGACGATCCCGAGCTGCTGATCAAACTGGGCATCAAAGAGCTGGTATCGGTGCGCCTCGCGCCGGCCCCCATCCCCGACACCACCCGCTTCCCCTACGACAGCCGCATCGCCGCCCTCTCCACGGCACACCCCTCATGGCCGGAGAGTACCGGCGGCGTCAGCGCGCTGCGCATCCAGTTGCGCTATCGCCCGGTCAAGACCGCCTTCTTCTCCCTGGGCAACGGTGTCGAGCAACTGACGCTCGATCTGGTCGATTACCCGGGGGAATGGCTGATGGACCTGCCCCTCCTGAGCACCTCCTTCAGCGCCTGGAGCGCGCATAGCCTGGCCTTGATGGCGGCCCCACCCCGCGCCACCCTGGCCGCGGCCTGGCGTGACAGCGTCGCGCGGCTCGACCCCGACGCCCCCGCCGCGGACCACCCGGCGCTGATCCGTCAGGCCGCGGCGCGGTATCACGCCTACCTGCGCGCCTGCCGGAGCGCGGGCCTGCACTACCTCCAACCCGGACGCTTCGTCTTGCCCGGGGAACTGGCCGGGACCCCGCTGCTGGAATTTTTCCCGGTCGCCACCCCGGGACCGGCGCCTCCCGGCTCCCTGCACGCCGCACTGGAACAACGCTACCAGGCGTACCTTGAGCAGGTGGTGCAACCCTTTTACCGCACCTACTTCGCCACCTTCGATCGCCAGGTGGTGCTGGTGGACCTGCTCTCGGTCCTGAATACCGGCTATCACGCCTTCACCGATACCCGCGCGGCCCTGACCGACCTCCTGCGGCAGTTCCGCTATGGGGACAACACCTGGTTCAACCGCCTGTTCGCCCCCCGGATCGATCGGGTCATCTTCGCCGCCACCCAGGCCGACCGGGTCAGCCGGGACCAAGCACCGCTCCTGGCGCATCTGCTCCAAAGTATGCTCGGCGATCCTGACGAGGACATCCGCCATCAGGGCGACGACATCGCCATCCACTACCTGGCCCTGTCCGCCCTGTGCTGCACCCAGGACGTGAAATGCACCCTCCAGGGACGGCCGGCGACCTGTATCCGGGGCACCCCGCTCGCGGGCGGTGACCCCATCACCTGCTTCCCCGGCCAGGTACCCTCCCTGCCACCGCACGCGGCGGACTGGGAGGGCTATGCCTTCCCCCAGTTCCGTCCGCGCCCCGGCCGGTATGAGCATGGCGAGCGCCTGGACCAGCTGCGGATGTATGGCGTCCTGCGGCAACTGATTGGAGACAAGCTCTGATGGCGACCGATGACTGGCCCCGTGGCCCCGTGTTGGTTGACCCCACCCCGGCCGCGGCCGCCGTTCCCCCGGAACCGCGGGGACCGGTCATGGTCACCGGGACGGACCCGGCGGCGGCACCCACGGACTGGCCGGACCCGTCACCCCCCGGGCGCACCCGCGGCCCCGCGCGCGGGCGGTGGCTGGCGGCCGCCCTGGTCCTCCTCCTGGCCGCCCTGACCGCCTATGACACCGGGCTGTTTCTGGCCGAGGTGTTCGCCCGCTCCCGGGCGCTGGGGGTGCTCTTCAGTCTGCTGCTCACCGGGGTCATGCTCACCCTGGCCGGGTGGGTGCGGGGCCTGCTGCTGGACCTGCGGCGGATCAGGGCCGTCAGCGCGCTGCGGGCGCGGGGGGAGGCACTGGCCCGGCACCCGGCTGACCCCGAGCTGGTCGCGGGGTTGACCCACTATTGTCAGGACCTGGCGGCCCACTATCGGGATGATCCCGCCCGGCGCGACTGTCTGGCGCGCTTGGCGGGGGAACTGGCCGAGGCCGACCACGGGGGCGAATTGGAGGGACGGCAGGGTATGCTGATCATTTCCCAACGGCTCTATGCCGAAACCGACCGGCAGGCCCTGGAACGGGTGGTGCAACGGGCCCAGCAAGCGGCGCTGATGACCGCGATCGCCCCCCTGGCCGTGATCGATCTGCTGATCGTGTTCTGGCGCAGCTTGTCCCTGCTGCGGGAAATCGCCACCCTCTATGGCGGGCGTCCAGGGCGCCTGGGGTTGCTCACACTGGCCCGCCTGAGCCTGGAAAACCTCGTCTTCGCCGAGGTCTCGCAACAGGCCGCCGACACCCTGGGGCAGGTGCTGGGTGACCGGGTGCTGGCGACCCTGTCGGCGCAGGCGGCCCAGGGCCTGGGGGTGGGGCTGATGCTGGGGCGGCTGGGCAGCGCGGCGATCCGGTTATGCCGGCCAGTGCCCTTCATCGGCGCGGAGCCCCACGCGCCCTCGTTCGGCAAGCTCTACGGCGCCATGGTCACCCTGATCACGGCGGCCCTGGCGCGCCCGGCGGACGGGTCCAGCGCCGGAACGATGCGCTGAGGGGACCCGTTCATCCCGGGTGGCGCCGCCCATCCGCACGGTGGGCCTGCTATCGGCAGACACGCCTCCCGCCTGCCTGCGGGTCTGATAAGCCCCCCCGATGCGCGTCAGGCGGTCGTCGTCCCGAACAGCCCGGCCGCAAGCTTGTGACCCCGGCGATGCAGCCGGGTGGGGGGGGTAATAGGCATCCCGGCGCGGCCGGGGCACCCCGGGTGCCACCAACGCGGGCCAGGGAGCGGGTCCGGAGGTGGCGCGGGGTGGAGCGTCAAGACCACTTACTGTTTATCGAGGATCAGCATGAAAAAAGTCCTGTTTGTCGCTTTGTTGGTGGCCGTCACCCGTCAGGCGGGCGCCCAGCCCCTGGGGAAAATCGGCGACAGTTGTCCGACAGGTTACCGGATCGAGAGCGGCTATTGCGTGCCCATGTCGGGCTATGAAAACAGCGGCTCCATTCAAAAGCACGGCAGCCGCTGCCCGGGGGGCTACATGATCCATGGCGACTATTGCACGCCTATGTCCGGCTACGAGGAGCGGGGGGCCATTACCCGCAGCGGGGACGGTTGTCCGAGCGGCTATCTCATCGAGGGCAACTACTGCACACCCTATCAGAAGCGGCGTTAAGCGCCCGGGGCAGACGTGACGGAGCGCGTGGCAGCGCCAAGCCCCGGATGGGCGGGCTGCAAGTTTGCGGATGGTGCCGCGACGCAGATGAGGACGTTTAATGCGCGCCCGGTCCCGCCCCGGGTGGGACCGGCTGCACCGGGTTCACCGCCTCCGGAGCCATGCCATGACCGCGCGTACCGCCCTCTTCGCCTATGACATCCACGAAAACCGTCTGCGCCGCCACTCCCTGCGCACCCTTCGTGAGTGGCGCCTGGACGGCCAGCTTTCGGTTCGCGAATGCCTGCTCGAACCGGGCCAGGCTCAGATCCTGTTCGGACAACTGCAATCGGAGCTGGACGCCACCAGCGACGACCTCCTGTTCGCCTGGGTCCAGCACCAGCGCTCCATCCTGACACGCGGCAAGGGCCGCGCCGCCCTTACCCCCGGCCTGATCCTGGCGGCCTAGCCCCCGGCACGCGGTGCTCCCGATGGCCGAGTGGTATCTGATTGCCTACGACATCGCCGACCCCCGGCGCTTGCAGCGGCTCCACCGGGCGCTGCGACACTGCGCAAGGAGGCCCTCGGCTACCGACAGTCGCTGTTTTGCATTGCGGACTGTGGTAGCAGGGTTGAGGGTCTGATGGACCCATATTCTTTCTCGTTAACCCCATGGCCCCCCTAGCCGCGTTTACAGGAATGTCCCAACCCTCAAAGGCGAGCCATCGTAAAAAAGCCCCCGCTGATCCTGCCCGTTACCCTTGCCATACCCCGGTACCGCTCCCTAAATTTCGCCTTCTTCTTCATGCTGGTGCTGGCGCTGTCTATCGCCCAGCTTGTGGGCTGCAACCAGGCACCGGACCCCAAGGCTACCGTGGCCAATCCCCCGACAACCCAAGCTGGGCAACCAACCGCGGCGGGGCAACCAGGCGCCCCAGGGAAAAGAACCGGCGCTTCGGTTAAGGAAGCCAAAGAAGAGGTTGCCCCCGCTGACACCAGGACCAAGCAGCAGTCTGCCGCCCCAATGCCTTTATCTGATTCCGGCAGCCTGGCTGATTCCAGCCTCATAGCAAAGCAGGCCACTGTCGGCGTGGTGGCGACGACGGCAATCGCCCCACGGGCGGAATTTGATCGCGCGGTCCTGCCGCCACCCCCGCTCCCGCTCCCACTGCCCCCCTTGACCCCGAGGACCGCGAGCGCTACGCCACGCTCAGCGAGAACGGCGTCATGCTGACCCGGGAGCAGCCCGTGTCCACCTTCAGCATCGACGTGGACACCGGCAGTTACGCCAACGTCCGGCGGTTTCTCACTCAGGGCCGGCTGCCCCCCAAGGACGCAGTGCGCACCGAGGAGCTGATCAACTACTTTGATTATGCCTATCCCCAGCCCCGTGACCGCGCCCAGCCGTTGGCCCTGACCACGGAACTCGCCCCCAGGCCCTGGAACCCCCACACCCATCTGTTGCTCGTCGGTCTGCAGGGCTATGCCCCGGCGCAACGGCCGGCGGCCAATCTGGTCTTCCTCATCGACGTGTCCGGCTCCATGGATCAGCCGTACAAGCTGCCCCTGCTGATCTCGGCCTTCAAGCTGCTGGCCGGGCAACTGGAGGCCCGTGACCGGGTCAGCCTGGTGACCTATGCCGGCAACGCCGGGGTGGTGCTGGAGCCCACCGCCGGTGATCAGCGCGCCAAGATCCTGGGCGCCCTGGAGCACTTGCGGGCGGGTGGCTCCACCCATGGTGCCGCCGGCATCGAGACCGCCTATCGCCTGGCCGAGCAGGCGCGCCTGCCGGAGGGCAGCAACCGCGTCATCCTCGCCACCGACGGCGACTTTAACGTCGGCACGGTCAACCATGAGGCCCTGATCCAGCTCATCGCGCAGCAGCGGGCCAAGGGCATCAGCCTCACCACCCTGGGCTTCGGCGGCGGCAATTACAACGACCAGCTCATGGAGCAACTGGCGGACCAGGGCAATGGCAACTATGCCTATATCGACACCCTGCAGGAGGCGCGCAAGGTGCTGGTGGATGAACTGGCCTCGACCCTGGAGACCATCGCCGGGGACGTCAAGGTGCAGATCGAGTTCAAC
>SACH01000747.1 GCA_009928645.1 Gammaproteobacteria bacterium
GACGGCCAGCAGGGTCCAGGCATCCAGGCGGGTGATGGTGCCATTCCAGATTTGCCAGGCGGCCAGGGCGGTGATGCCGGCCAGGATGGGTAACTCCCGACGCAGGACCTGGGAGTGGACGGCGATGGGACTGATGACCGCCGTAATCCCCAGGATCAGGGCGATATTGGCGATATTGGAGCCATAGGCGTTGCCCAGGGCGATGCCGGGACTACCCTCCCAGGCGGCCAGGGCGGAAACCACCAATTCCGGGGTGGAGGTTCCGAAACCCACGATGACCATCCCGACTAGGCGGGCGGGCATCCCGAAGTGTCTCGCCGTGGCGGCGGCGCCATCGACAAAACGGTCCGCGCTCCAGACCAGGAGCACCAGACCCAGGACCAGGGCAACACTCGCATACAGCATGGTGGGTTCGATCGCAAAACGGCAAAGGGCGGCATCATACCCCCTTTAGCGCGAAAGTCACGGCAAAGTCTTTCATTTTCAGATGCGTGGCGAGCCACCGCGTGACGGTAAGGCGTGAGCGTCCCCCCCTCGGGGCTTTATGCCGGAGGCATTGATCGCATTTCGGCCACCTGATCGTGACCAGCCAGGCCGCAATCACTCCCAAACGGCAAGTTACCTGGCGATGGACCGTGCTGAAGTTACAGCATTAGGCCGGAACGATAATCAAGGCCATGCCAAATTCAGTAACGTTGGCGGCCGGGTCCGGGAGGTGTGAAGAAGGGGGATGCGCGCGGCCGGGACCCTTCAGCCGGTGGCCGCTGCTGGTGCCTGGGCTGACTGGCCGCGACGCAGCCGGAGGCGCAGGCGCTGCAGCAAGGGCAAGCGGTCGATGAAGAGCGTGCCCCGCAGATGATCCACCTCATGTTGCAGGCAGACGGCGGGCATGCCCTCCAGTTCCTGTTCGAAGGGATTGCCCTGGGGGTCCTGGGCGCGGACCCGGATGCTGATCGCCCGCACGACGTTACCCACCACCCCGGGGACCGAGAGGCAACTCTCCTCCACCAGGCACTGGGTTGCCCCTGGGTGGAGTTCCGGGTTGACGTAGACCTCGGGTGGCGACTCGCCGCCGGAGAGGTCGATGACCAGGACCTGTCGGCGGTCGCCGGTCTGCGGGGCGGCGAGGCCGATGCCCCCGGAGACCCGCAGGGT
>SACH01000748.1 GCA_009928645.1 Gammaproteobacteria bacterium
CAGGCTCAAGGCGACCTGCTTGATCGGTTCGATCCGGCAGCGCCGCGCCCAGGAATACCACTGCTTGAGCAGCGGCTCGGCCGTCTCCCGGTCCGGGGCCTGGTGAAAAATAGCGCGCAACGCCTCCTTGATCTGAAAGGCACGATGAGTCTTCAGGTTCAAGCGCTTGAGGTCGACGTACTGGCGGATTTGTCGCGCCGTCCATGCCTGACGGTCCTTGAGCCAGAGATAGCGGCTACGTTTAAGCTGGGGGTTGGTCTTGATCTCCTGGCGCCGGACCGCGTCGACCGCCCGGTTCACCAACTGGATGACGTGAAACTCATCGAAGGTGACGTTGACCCAGGGCAGGTATTCCGCCAGACCCGCGCGGTAACGGGTGGACATATCGATGCAGGCCGCGGTGAGGTTCTCCGCACAGCCGCCATGGGCCTCCAGGTCATCGGCGAACTGGGCGACCACGTCCGCGGTGCGCCCTTCGCAGGCAAACAACAGCCGGCCAGCGTCGAGATCGTGGAACACGCTGATGTAGTGATGGCCGCGCCGCGCGGCGGTCTCGTCCAGGCCGAGGGTCGTCACCGCGGAAAAGTCCTCGCGGGCACGAGCGTTATCCACGTAGTGATCGAGGATGCGCCAGAGGCGCTGATCACTGACCGCCAGCAACTGCGCCACCTGGCGCACCGGCATGGCCTTGATCAGGGTGACGATCAAGGCCTCCATGAGCAGGCTGAAGCCACTGCCCTCCCGCGCCCACGGCACCGGCACCTGGGTGGTCTTGCCGCACGCCCCACAGCGCACGCGCGGCACCTTCGCCAAGAGATAAGCCTGATACTGAAAGAAGTTCAGATGACGCCAGGCCCGCGTCAGGGTGTCATGGACCGGTTGCTGCGCGGCACCGCAGTGGGGACAGGTGAAGCGGGCGCCGGGTTGAAACGACACCTGCAGGTCGAGGCGCCCGGCCTCCGCATCAAAGGCGACGTCGCTGACCGCCCAAGGTGCTTGCAGACCCAGGGCCAGGGTGAACAGGGAGGAAGAAGTTGGTTGCATGTCAAACCATCAGGCCATCGGCCTGTGGATTTGTGGACGAGTCCTCCGGACCGGCCCGCGCCCTACGGGACGTGTGGACAAGCCGGGGACAACCCGCTGAGGCGGGTT
>SACH01000749.1 GCA_009928645.1 Gammaproteobacteria bacterium
CCGGACCGCTCCTTTCCGCGTAAGATGAAACCCGCGAAACTTCAGGGTTTCCACCGGAACTACAAGCGCTGCCGCTGAGCCTTAAGTTAATGGCATTGGATCCAAACCCATTGCCAATCGATATCCAAGTACTCAGGTCATGAGGCCGTCAAAGTGTCCGCCATGGCACTGGCGGAAGATGGGACCAAGTTATGGTACCCGGGGCTTTAGGATGCTTTGGAGATACCTTCTTCGCATCGCCTCAGATCTTGTATGCAAGTATGAATGCCACCCGGATTACGTCCATTAGCTGAGGCGCGTATTTTTCGGCTTGGACGGATTGAGATGACAGGAAGATCAGAAGAACAATCGCATGAAGTGCATCGGCAGGTCAGTGAGGGGATACCGAGACGGGAAGCCTGGCTAGGGTCGTTTGGCCTCACCCCACCACGATCCCCCGGCGCACCGCGATCAGGGTCAGGTGGGCGGTGTTGCTGGTTTCAAGCTTGGCGAACAGGTGTTCACGGTGCTTGCGCACCGTCCCCGGGCTGATGGCGAGCAGGTTGGCGGAGGTCTCCACGTCATAGCCTTCCGCCAGCAGTTTGAGCACTTCCCGTTCGCGCTCGGTCAGGGCCACCTCCGTCTGGGCCGGGGGCGGGGCTGGTGTGACCGGCAGGGCCCCGATCCGGTGGCCGTGGTGGGCCAGGGCCCGGCGCAGGGCGGCCACCACGGCTTCCCCCGGCTGGTTCTTGTCGAGGAACTCGTCGGCCCCGGCCGCTTGCACATCCGCAGCTGGGAACCAGTGGGTGGCGCCACTGATGGCGACGATGGCCAGGTGGGGATCGCGATGACGCAGGCGGCGGATGCTGCTCAGGCCATCCAGGCGCGGCATGGAAAGGTCGACGATGGCGGCCTCGGGGGCGCAGGTTTGCGCTAGTTCGCAGAGTTCCAGGCCATCCCGGGCCAGCTTGATGGCGCCGATCCAGGGCACGTACTCGAACAGGCTGCGCAGGCTGTCCAGGACCAGGGGGTGATCGTCCGCCAGGAGCAGGGTGAGGGACTGAACGGGCGCGGCGGCGGTGTTGGGCATCGGGGCTTACCTTGCTGCGGGTGATCGCTGGTGGGCGGGGCGGCGTGAAATCAGTGAGAGGCCGTGGGGATCGGCGGTGGCAG
>SACH01000040.1 GCA_009928645.1 Gammaproteobacteria bacterium
AACTTCGATGAGTTTCGCGATGCCTGGTCCTTCCGCGCCAGCGAGGTTCAGACCCTGGAGCAGGCGCGGGAGGGGGGCGCTGACCATCTGTTCCTCCGGCTGGCCCTTGGCACGGTCAAGCGCCATAAGCAAGGCCTGGAACTGGTGCGGCAACTTGTTGAGATGCTCGGTTCCTGCCGCGGCGGCAGGCTGACGGTCCACCTGGAATACCGGTCGCCAGCCGCCCAGGGCCGCTTCGTGCTGGGTGAGGATTGGCGGGTCAAACCCACTGACGACCTGATCAAACGCCTGCGCCAACTCCTGGGGCAGGAGGCGGTGCAGGTTGCTTATGTCCGCTACGCCGCGGGGGTCAATTAGTATCCAGTCAGGATAACAATCAAAAAGGCTGCGTGATTGAGCAGGATGAGGATGAGAGCCTGATCATCAGGTCCCGTGTCCTCCCTTGATCAGGCGGCGGGTGGATTGGCGGGAGTCGGAAAGACCACGTCCTCGTAAAGGGCATCCACCGCGCAGCGGAAGCCAAGGCTCATCAACTCAAGTTGCCCATCCGGGGCCACTGGGGCCAGCAGCCAGCCGTCAGGCTGGCGGCGAAAGACCTCCACCGACCGGCGGCGCGAGTCGATCAGCAGGTATTCACTGAGGCTATCCAGGGTGCGGTAGGCGGCAAACTTGCCGCCCCGGTCGTAGGCCTCGGTGGACTCCGACAGCACCTCGCAGATCAGGGGCGGATGGCGCTTCGCCAGCGGTTCGCCGGCATCGCGGGGGTCACAGGTTACGAAGACATCGGGGTAGAAGAAGGCATCGGCGGCGTCCACCCGCAGTTTCATGTCGGCGATATAGACCCGACAGGGGCCACCGCGGACCTGGGAGCGCAGCAACGCAAACAAGTTGCCAGCAATAGTGGCATGCTCTTCCGTCGCGCCGGCCATGGCGAAGACCTCGCCGGCCACATACTCGTGGCGGATGGGCGAGAGGACCTCGCCGGCAAGGTAATCGTCGGCGGTCAGCGCGTAGACCCGGGCGAGATTGGACATGGCAGCTCCTGGGTTTGAACGACCGTAGGCGCAAGTATAGCCATTGCCAATCCCTGGGTTGAACGAATCCCTGGGTTGAACGAATCCCTGGGTTGAACGAATCCCTGGGTTGAACGAATCCCTGGCAGGAACGAATCTCCTGGTCGTCCAGGTCCCAACAGACTGAAGCCACAATCCCGTGGCTATATCGCGTGGCTGTATCGCCGTGAGGGTATGACCCGGACCACCCGCGACGCGCGCCGCGGGTGGTCCGGGGCTCAGCCAATCATTTGGCCTGGTTGGCCTTCTCGTCCAGATAGAGCCAGGTGTCGATGACGGTGTCGGGATTGAGGGAGATGCTGGTGATGCCCTGGTTGAGCAGCCAGTCTGCCAGGTCGGGATGGTCGGAGGGGCCCTGGCCGCAAATACCGATGTACTTGCCGTGCTGGCGACAGGCCTGGATGGCCATGGACAGCATCTTGAGGACCGCGGGGTCGCGCTCGTCGAAGTGCTCGGCTACCAGGGCGGAGTCGCGGTCCAGGCCCAGGGTGAGCTGGGTCATGTCGTTGGAGCCGATGGAGAAGCCGTCGAAGTACTCCAGGAACTCCTCCGCCAGCACGGCGTTGGAGGGGATCTCGCACATCATGATCAGCTTGAGGCCGTCCTTGCCACGCTCCAACCCCTGCTCCTTGAGGGCCTCGACCACGGCCTTGGCCTGGCCCAGGGTGCGGACGAAGGGGATCATGATCTCGACGTTGCTCAGGCCCATGTCGTTGCGGACGCGCTTGAGGGCCTCGCACTCCATCTCGAAGCAGGCCTTGAAGTTATCGGACACATAGCGCCCGGCGCCGCGGAAGCCGATCATCGGGTTCTCCTCCTCGGGCTCGTAGCGCGGGCCGGCGATGAGGTTGGCGTACTCGTTGGACTTGAAGTCCGACATGCGCACGATGACCGGGTTGGGGGCGAAGGCGGCGCCCAGGGTGGCGATGCCCTCCGCCAGCTTGGCGACATAGAATTCCCGCGGACTGGCGTAGGCGGCGATGCGCGGGGCGATGCGCGCCTTGAGGTCCGCTGGCAACTGGTCATATTCCATCAGGGCCTTGGGGTGGATGCCGATCATGTTGTTGATGATGAACTCCAGGCGCGCCAGGCCGACGCCCTTGTTGGGCGTGGCGGCGAAGGCGAAGGCCCGGTCGGGGTTGCCGACGTTCATCATGATCTTGACCGGCACCTCCGGCATATGGGAGAGCTCGATGGTCTTGTGCTCGAAGGGCAGGGCGCCCTGGTAGATGAAGCCGGTGTCGCCCTCGGCGCAGGAGACGGTCACGTCCTGTCCATCCTGGACCTTCTCCGTGGCGTCGACGCAGCCGACCACCGCCGGCACGCCCAGCTCGCGGGCGATGATGGCGGCGTGACAGGTGCGGCCGCCACGGTTGGTGACAATGGCCGCGGCGCGTTTCATGATCGGCTCCCAGTCGGGGTCGGTCATATCGGTGACCAGGACGTCGCCGGGCTGGACCTTCTCCATGTCCTGGAGGCCATGGACCACCCGCGCCGGGCCGGCGCCGATGCGGTGACCGATGCTGCGGCCGGTGGCCAGGACGGGGCCCTTAGCGCGCAGGTGATAGCGCTCCAGGATATTGCCGGAACGGCTCTGGACCGTCTCTGGCCGGGCCTGGACGATGTAGAGGCGGCCGTCTTGCCCGTCCTTCGCCCATTCGATGTCCATGGGCCGGCCGTAGTGTTGTTCGATCAGGACCGCCTGCTTGGCCAGTTCCATGACCTCCTCATCGGTGATGGAGAAGCGGGTACGGTCGGCCTCGTCCACCTCGAGGGTGACGACCTTCTGGCCGCTGCCTGGCTCGCCGTAGACCATGCGCAGGGCCTTGCCACCGACATTGCGGCGCAGCACGGCGGGGCGGCCGGCGGCCAGGGTCGGCTTGTGGACATAGAACTCATCCGGATTGACGGCCCCCTGGACCACCATCTCGCCCAGGCCATAGCTGGCGGTGACGAAGACGGCATCGCGGAAGCCAGACTCGGTATCCAGGGTGAACATGACGCCGGAGGCGGCCAGGTCGCTGCGCACCATGCGCTGGATGCCGGCGGAGAGGGCGACGTGGCGGTGCTCGAAGCCCTGGTGGACGCGGTAGGCGATGGCGCGGTCATTGAACAGGGAGGCGAAGACCTCCTTGATGCAGTGCTTGATGTTGTCCAGGCCGTGGACGTTGAGGAAGGTCTCCTGCTGACCGGCGAAGGAGGCATCCGGCAGGTCCTCGGCGGTGGCGGAGGAGCGGACGGCCCAGGAGACGTCGGTGCCGGCGCCAGCTTGCTCGACCAGTTGCTGATAGAAATAATCGATGCCGGCCTCCAGGGCCGGGGGGAAGGGCTGTTCCATGACCCAGCCACGGATGCGGGGGCCGACCTGGGCCAGTTTCGCCACGTCCTCTACGTCGAGGTCATCGAGTTCGGCCTGGATGCGCTCGTCCAGCCCGTCCTTGGCGAGAAACTCGCGGTAGGCATCCGCGGTGGTGGCGAAGCCCCCGGGGACCTGCACGCCGACTTCCGCCAGGTGATGGATCATTTCGCCCAGCGAGGCGTTCTTGCCGCCCACGATGGGCACGTCGTCCATGCGAAGGTCGCGAAGCCAGCGGACATAGTCGGTCATGGTGAATCTCCCTTGGGGTACTGCTGGTAAAGGGCCATGATCCGCGGAGGGGAATCAGGCCAGGCAGGAAAGGTGCGCATGATAAAGGACGTTCATGCGGCCATCAAAAAGGCTTTTGGTCGCCATGGGTCGCTGGCTGGCGACCGGCGTAAGGCCTGCATTCGGGTTGCCCCTGCGGTGGCCTCCTTTCTGGTCGCCCAGCCGGCGGCCCCCTTTTGGGTCGCCTGACCGGCGGCCTCCATTTTGGTCGCCCGGCCGGTGGCTCCTGGCGCGTGGCTATCACTAACCCTCATCCGTCCTGACGGGGCCGGTAGCTGTCCGGGAACAGGATCGTCGGCTGAAGTTGGGCGTCATCCTTGAAGGGGAAGTCCAGGGTGTAGTGCAAACCCCGGCTTTCATGGCGCCGTTGGGCGCACTGGACGATGAGATCGGCCACCTCCACCAGGTTGCGCAGTTCCAGCAGGTCGTTGCTGACCTGGAAATTGCTGTAGTACTCAATGATCTCCTGACGGAGCAGGTCGATCCGGCGCTTGGCCCGCTGCAGGCGCTTGTTGGTGCGGACGATGCCGACGTAGTCCCACATGAAGCGGCGCAGTTCCTCCCAGTTGTGGGCGACCACCACCTGTTCGTCGGGTCCGACCACCCGGCTGGCGTCCCAGGCGGGCACCTCCGGCGGGGTCGGGGCGCTGGCGAGTTGGGCTTGGATATCGCAGGTCGCCCGGGCGGCGAAGACCAGACATTCCAGCAGCGAGTTGCTGGCCATGCGGTTGGCGCCGTGCAGCCCGGTGTAGGCGACCTCGCCGATGGCATAGAGTCCGGGCAGATCGGCACGCGCCCAGTCATCGGTGACCACCCCACCACAGGTGTAGTGGGCGGCGGGGACCACCGGGATGGGCGCGCGGGTGATATCGAGACCATATTCCAGGCACTTGGCGTGGATGGTAGGGAAGTGTTCGAGGATGAAGTCCGCCGGTCGGTGGGAGATGTCCAGGTAGACGCACTCGGCGCCCAGGCGCTTCATCTCGTGGTCGATGGCGCGGGCGACGATATCGCGGGGGGCGAGTTCGGCGCGCTCGTCGAAGCGGGGCATGAAGCGGTCACCGTTGGGCAGCAGCAGGCGCCCCCCCTCGCCGCGCAGGGCCTCGGTGATCAAAAAGGTCCGTGCCTGAGGGTGATAGAGGCAGGTGGGATGAAACTGCATGAACTCCATGTTGGCTACTCGGCAACCTGCGCGCCAGGCCATGGCGATGCCATCCCCGGTGGAGACATCCGGGTTGCTGGTATAGAGGTAGACCTTGCTGGCCCCGCCGGTAGCGACGACCACGAAGCGGGCGAGCAGCGTCTTGACCTCACCGCTGGTCTGGTCGAGGACATAGGCCCCCAGGCAGCGGTCGAACTTCAGGCCCAACTTCCGGGCGCTGAGGAGGTCCACGGCGATGTGGCGCTCGAAGAGTTGGATGTTGTCGCGGGCGCGGGCTCGCCCCTCGAGGGTGGTTTCCACCTCTTTGCCCGTGGCATCCGCGGCGTGGACGACGCGGCGATGGCTATGCCCCCCCTCCCGGGTGAGGTGATAGCCCCCGGCGTCGGTGGCGCTGTCATCGCGGGTGAAGGCAACGCCCTGATCGAACAGCCAGCGGATGCAGTCCGGGCCGTGCTCCACCACCAGTTGCACCTGTTTTGGGTCACAGAGCCCGGCACCGGCGTCCAGGGTGTCCTCAACGTGGGAGGCCAGGGAATCCTTGGCATCGAGTACCGCCGAGATGCCCCCCTGGGCATAGAGGGTACTGCCCTCGCTCAGGTCCCGTTTGGACACCAGGGCGATGGTCAGGGAAGATGGCAGGCGTAAAGCCAGGCTGAGCCCGGCGGCCCCGCTACCAAGAATGAGAACGTCGAAACGTTGTGCTGCGCTCATGGTGACAACCTGAGAAGGCCAATGGCGACTACTTGACACCGCGCCGCGGGCGACGTGGATGCAAAGCCCGAACCATCACTATAAACTGAAATGCCCGTGGACAGGTGGACCCGCGCTTTTCCGCCGGTCGCGCCCCCGGATTCCATGAACTTTCGATACAGGTGACTGTCCATGCAAACGGACTCCAGGACGCCCTTACCAGGACCCAGGGGCTATGTCTGAGCGCCCAGCGGACGAGGAGTTGGTGGCACGCGCCCAGGCCGGTGACAAGCGGGCCTTCGATTTGCTGGTACTGAAGTATCAGCAAAAGGTGGCCGGGCTTATCGGCCGTTACCTGCGCGATTCCCACGAGGTTTTGGACGTGACCCAGGAGGCCTTCATCAAGGCTTACCGGGCCTTGGGCGCCTTTCGTGGCGAGAGTGCCTTCTACACCTGGCTCTATCGCATTGCGATCAACGCCGCCAAGAATCACCTCGCCGCGCGGGGGCGCCGCCCACCGGGCGACGACTTGGAGACGGAGGTCGCCGAGCAACTGGAGTCGGGCGGGCGGCTGAGGGAAATGGGTACGCCCGAGAGTCACCTCCTGACCGAGGAGATCGGTCGAACGGTTCAACAGGCCCTGGAGGAATTGCCAACTGATCTGCGCACGGCCATCGTCCTGCGAGAACTCGAAGGCCTGAGCTATGAGGAAATCGCCGAGGCTATGGATTGCCCCATCGGCACGGTGCGCTCGCGTATCTTCCGCGCCCGGGAAGCCATCGACAAACGGCTGAGTCCCTTGCTAAATCCCTGAAATTGGGGGTCCACCACCCATGAGCGAACAACAGAGAGAACATGTCTCCGCCCTCGCGGACGGCGAACTCGATCCCGATCTGATCGGTCCGACGATCTCCGCCCTGGAGGCCAACGCTGATCTCAAGGCCCGTTGGGAACACTACGGTCTGATTGGCGCGGCCTTGCGGGGTGAAGTCGTCTCCCCGGAGTACCGCACCCTTGCCGCACGGGTCCGGGAACAGCTCAAGACCGAGCCCGTCCCGCTGTTAACGCTGCCCAAGGCCGGCCATTCGCGGCATCACGGTCAGCGCCAGGATACCCGCTCCAGACGAGGGACCTATGCGGGGATTGCCCTGGCCGCCAGCGCCGCCTTTCTCGTTGTCTATGCCCTGCCACCCCTGTTCAGCGTCCGCCCAGCCACCCAGCCCAGTCCCATCTTGGCCCAGGTCAGCGCGCCAGGCACCACCACCCTGCCGGTGTCGCCCGTGACCGCCGCCAATCCGGGCGAGGTTTCCCCCCGGCTGGTCCGCCTCGAACCGTCCAGCGTCAAGGGTCCCGCTCCCCGCTGGCACGCGGCGGAGCCCAAGCTCCAACCCAAGCTGGATCATCTCCTGCTCAATCATCAGGCCAGTTCCCCGGTTTCCGGAATCAAGGGCTTTTTCCCTTATGCCACGGTCGTCGGTTATGAAGCCGGACGCTGAGTCCGCCGCCGTGCGGCACCAGCGCCCGCCGGGTACCCGCCCTTTGGGGCCCTTGGTTGCCGCCCTGGTCCTGTTGGCCTCCCCACTGACGGCCAGTCCCCTCCCTGACCCGGACCTGGAGCCCTTCGAGCGCATGGGACAGGCCCTGGGCTCCCTGAGCTACCAAGGCATCCTGGTTTACTCCCACCAAAACCGGATGGAGACCCTGCGCATCCAGCAGTGGGTGGTGGATGGCCGGGTTCAGGCCGTGCTCGAATCGCTCAGCGGCCAGCCGCGGCTCATCCAGCAGGATGGGCCCCAGGTGCTATGCCGGCTCTCTGGCGAACATCTCATCGCGGTGGCACAGCGCGCCCTGGGCCAGCGGACCTCATCGGGCCAGCCCCTCAAGGCGCGTGACCTGGCGCCCCATTACCTGGTTCAATCCCAGGGTCAGACGCGGGTGGCCGGACGCCAGACACAGGTCATGGCCATCACCCCGGGGGATGATCTGCGCTATGGCTATCGCTTCTATCTCGATACCGAGACTGGTCTGCCCCTAAAGATGGACCTGCTCGATGCCGACACCGCGATCATTGAGCAGATCATGTTCACCTCCCTGACGCTTGAGCCGGCCGGCCCCAGGCCAGGGACCGCCGCTCCCCTCTCGTCCCCAACAACGGCTGGGGCCTTATCCGCCCCAACCACGGATGTCCCCTCCGCTATCCCCCCTGTGGCCGCCGGTTCTCCGGCCCCAGGTTCCGGTATCCCTGAGGCCACCAGTAATCCAGCCGTGACGGCCTGGACCTTCCAGGACCTCCCCCCGGGGTTCAATCTGGCGTTAACTGAGCGCATTCCGGACGCCGCCGGCAACCCGATGGAGCATTTCATCATTTCCGACGGACTGGCCACCATTTCGGTGTATGTGGAGTCCGCGGCCCAAGAGGGCCTGAACGGGGCCTCACGTATCGGCGCCATTCATGCCCAGGGTGGCAAGATCGCGGGTCACCAGGTAACCGTGGTCGGCGAGGCCCCGGCGCGAACGGTCGCCGCGGTGCTGTCCGCTGTGCGACATCAGCCGGAGAGCGGGGGATGATCGAAGAAGAGGGCCAGGTCGTCGCCCTGCGCGGTGAACTGGCGGAGGTGGTTTGTCACCGCCGGAGCGCCTGTGGCGGTTGCGCGGTCAACGGCGCCTGCGGCACCTCGCTGCTGGAACGTTGGCTTGGTCAGCGTTCCCTCCACCTCCTGGCGGCCAACACCATTGGCGCTCGGCCAGGAGAATCGGTGGTGATCGGGGTACCCGCCGCGACCCTGCCTCAGGCAGCCGCCATCCTCTACCTGCTGCCACTGCTGACCCTGTTCCTCGGCGGGTGGGCCGGTAGCTGGTGGGCCACCACCGACCTGGATGGACCGACCCTGATCGGGGGGATCGCGGGCCTGGGCCTCGGCTTGTGGCTGTCCGCTCGCTTCAACACCCGTCATGCCCAGGACCGACGCTACCGGGCCATCATCCTGCGCCGGGCCAGCGCCGAGCCGGTAAGGGTCCCCCTCACCCTGGCTGGCGGGAACCGGGCTGGCGACGGTCGTTGAGAGCTTCCCGAGGCCGGCGAAAGAGACCCCCGGACGAATTTCAGCTTTCGGTCCGGAGGGGGAAGCCGGACAAGTTGAAAACTGAGGTGTGCTGACTAAATCATTCGGATATGAATCCGCTTTCCGCCCCCTATTTCTGGAGACGTCATGAAAAGATACCCCTTACCCCTGGCGGGACTCCTGGTAGGCCTGCTCGCCCTCCTGGCCCCTCTTAGCCTCAGCGCCAGCGCCCTGCCGGAATTCACGGCGCTGGTGGAAAAGGCCGGCCCAGCGGTGGTGAACATCAGCACCCGCCAGTCCCAGACGCAGGGTACCGCGGCCCCGCCACACGGCCAGATGATCCCGGACTTGCCCGAGGATAGCCCGCTGCATGACTTCTTCCGCCGCTTTTTTGGCGAACAGGGGGGGGAGGACATGCTGCCGGACGACGATATCCAGTCCAAGTCCCTAGGCTCCGGTTTCTTCATCTCCAACGATGGCTACGTCATGACCAACGCCCACGTTGTGGATGGCGCCGATGAGATCATCGTCCGGACCAACGACCGTCGGGAGTTCGTCGCCACCGTGGTCGGCGCTGATAAGCGTAGCGACATCGCCCTGATCAAGGTCGAGGCCAATGCCCTGCCCACGGTCAAGATCGGCTCCGCCAAGGACCTGAAGGTCGGTGAATGGGTCCTGGCCATCGGTTCCCCCTTCGGCTTCGATCACTCCGCCACCGCCGGCATCGTCAGCGCCAAGGGGCGCAGCCTGCCGACCGAGAACTATGTCCCCTTTATCCAGACCGACGTCGCTATCAACCCCGGCAATTCCGGTGGACCCCTGTTCAACCTGGACGGCGAGGTGGTAGGGGTCAACTCCCAGATCTACAGCCGGACGGGTGGCTTCATGGGGCTGTCCTTCGCCATTCCCATCGACGTCGCCATGGACGTGGCCGATCAGCTCAAGCGTACCGGCCGGGTCACCCGCGGCTGGTTAGGGGTGCTCATCCAGGACGTGACCCGTGATCTGGCCGAGACCTTCCGCATGCCGCAACCCATGGGCGCCTTGGTCGCCCAGGTCGTGCCCAATGGTCCCGCCGCCACCTCCGGCCTCCAGCCCGGTGACGTCATCCTCGATTTCAACGGCACGCCGATCCACGAGTCCAGCGCCCTACCGCCCATGGTCGGCGTCCATCCGGTGGGCCAACCGGCGAAGGTCACCGTCCTGCGCCGGGGCGAGACCCGCGTGATCGAGTTGATGATCGGCGAACTTCCCGAGGATACGGAGGTTACCGACAAGGGGGATGCCCAGGAGCGGCCGAACAAGCCCAACCGCATTGGCCTCATCGTCGAGGACCTCAGTGAGGAGGATCGCGACCAACTCGGGGTGGGGAAAAGTGGGGTCTTTGTCGCCAAGGTCGAGAAGGGGCCGGCCGAGCGCGCTGGCATCCGGGTGGGCGACATCCTGCTGATGGTCGACAACAAGGAGGTGGAAAACGCCGCCAAGCTGCGCGAGGTGCTGGACGCCATCGAGCCTGGACGCTCCGTCGCCGCCCTAATCCAGCGCAACGAGGGCCGCATCTTCGTCGCCGTGCGCCTGCCCAAGGATTGAGTCACCGCCCCTTGATGGGGCCCCTCACAGGGCCCGTCCCCGGCCTCTGGCCGGCGCCGGGCCGTTTTTTTTCTATCTGCGGGCCATCCGCGCCCGCCCGGGCAAGGAAGGTCATCCGCGCCGGATAACCGCATGGTCATTGGCGAGGGGCTTACCAGGTACCGGTGGGCCATTCCCCGGCCAGGAGTGGGCCAAGAGTCGTGTCTGGGGCTGGCGGCTGGAATCCCGCGGGCCCGCCCTGGCGGGTTCTGCTATGATGCGCCGCTCCTCCCTAGGCGCCAGCCCGCGGCCACCTCGCGCTGCCAAGGCCCCAGGACCCCATCGCCCCACCTTCCAGCCTGACGGACATCGATGGCCGATCTGAGTCACATCCGCAACTTTTCCATCATCGCCCACATCGATCATGGAAAATCGACCATCGCCGATCGCTTCATCCAGCTTGCCGGTACCCTCAGCGACCGGGAGATGTCGGCCCAGGTGCTGGATTCCATGGACATCGAGCGGGAGCGGGGCATCACCATCAAGGCCCAGAGCGTGACGCTTGATTACAAGGCCACCGATGGTGAGATCTACCAGCTCAACTTCATCGACACCCCGGGGCACGTGGACTTTTCCTACGAGGTCTCACGTTCTCTCGCCGCCTGCGAGGGGGCCCTGCTGGTGGTGGATGCCGCCCAGGGGGTTGAAGCCCAGAGCGTGGCCAACTGTTATACCGCCATCGAACAGGGCCTTGAGGTCTTGCCGGTGCTGAACAAGATCGACCTGCCCTCGGCGGAGCCGGAGCGAGTGATCACCCAAATCGAGGAGATCATCGGTCTGGAGGCCAAGGACGCCCTCAAGGTTAGCGCCAAGACCGGCCTAGGCATCCCCGAGTTACTGGACACCCTGGTCAAGCGCATCCCGCCGCCCAAGGGTGATCCGGAAGCACCCCTCCAGGCCCTGATCATTGACTCCTGGTTCGATCCCTACGTGGGGGTGGTCTCCCTGGTGCGGGTGGTCAACGGCGCCATCAACCGCCGCGACAAAATCAAGATCATGTCCACTGGCCGCGCCTATTCCGCGGACAGTATCGGCGTCTTCACCCCCAAGAAGCTGGAGCGCAAGACCCTGGGTACTGGCGAGGTCGGCTACCTGGTGGCGGGGATCAAGGAAATCGACGGCGCCCCGGTGGGTGATACCGTTACCCTGGCAGACCGTCCGGCAGACGGGGCCCTGCCAGGCTTCAAGGAGATGCAGCCCCGGGTCTTTGCCGGCCTCTATCCGGTGGAGTCCGATGCCTACGAGGAACTGCGTGACGCCTTGCGCAAGCTGCGCCTCAACGACGCCGCCCTCTTCTACGAGCCGGAAGTCTCCCAGGCCTTGGGCTTCGGCTTCCGCTGCGGCTTCCTCGGCATGCTGCACATGGAGATCGTCCAGGAACGGTTGGAGCGGGAGTACGACCTCGACCTCATCACCACCGCCCCCACCGTGGTCTACGAGGTCCTGCTGACCAACGGCGAGGTGGTCAAGGTCGACAACCCCGCCGATCTGCCGGAGCCGGCGGTACTGCGGGAGATCCGCGAGCCCATCATCGAGGCCCACATCCTCACGCCCCAGGACATGCTCGGCGGGGTCATCACCCTCTGCATCGAAAAACGCGGGGTGCAGAAAAACATCCTCTACCTGGGCGGGCAGATCCAGGCGACCTTCGAGTTGCCGCTGAGCGAGGTGGTGCTGGACTTCTTCGACCGCCTCAAGTCGGTGAGCCGGGGCTATGCCTCCTTCGAGTACGAATTCAAGCGCTTCCAGGCGGCGGACCTGGTCAAGCTCGACGTCCTGATCAACGGCGATAAGGTCGACGCCCTGTCCACCATCGTCCACCGCGACAGCGCCTCCAGCCGGGGGCACGACCTCACGGTGCGCATGAAGGACCTGATCCCGCGGCAGATGTTTGAGGTCGCCATCCAGGCCGCCATCGGCAGCAAGATCATCGCCCGCACCACGGTCAAGGCCTTGCGCAAGAATGTGCTGGCCAAATGTTACGGTGGCGACATCACCCGCAAGCGCAAGCTGCTGGAAAAGCAGAAGGCCGGCAAGCGCCGCATGAAACAGGTTGGCCGGGTGGAGATCCCCCAAGAGGCCTTCTTAGCCGTCCTCCAGGTCGGCAAGGACCACTGATTTCCTCTCCCCGTATTGATCCCCTTTCTCTAAAAAGCTTGGTATCTGGCTCATGAATTTCGATTTTCCGGCCTTTCTCGTCCTGGCCACGGTCCTCACCGGGGGCATCTGGCTCCTCGATGCCCTGCTCTTCGCCCCCCGTCGCCAGCGGCTGGCGGCCGAGGCGACCCTGGGGAGCGGGGCCGAGGGGCAGGTTCACGCCCGGGTGCGGGTCAAGGAACCCGTCCTGGTGGAATATGCCCGGTCCTTCTTCCCGGTCATTCTCATCGTCCTGCTGCTGCGGTCATTCCTGGTGGAGCCCTTCCGCATTCCCTCCGGTTCCATGATGCCAACCCTGCTGGTGGGTGATTTCATCCTCGTCAACAAATTCGCCTATGGCCTGCGCTGGCCCGTTCTCGATAGCAAATTTCTCGACCTGGGCGAGCCCCAGCGGGGCGACGTGGCGGTGTTCCGCTTCCCTCTGGACCCGGGTACCGACTACATCAAGCGCATCGTCGGCGTCCCGGGGGACGAGATCGCCTATCGCAACAAGACCCTTTACGTGAACGGCCAGGCCGTGCCCCAGACACCGGATGGCCTCTACACCGGGGTGGGCGCCGGTGCCAGCATGACCGGCGCGCGGATCGCCGACGAGAAGCTGGGTGAGGTGGAGCATCGCATCCTCACCCATCCCCGGGCCCCGGATCTGGCGCCGGGGTGTTACGAACTCCTCAAGGGCCCAGTCAAGGTCCCGGCTGGCTATTATTTCGCCATGGGCGATAATCGCGACAACAGCAACGACAGCCGCTGTTGGGGTCTGGTGCCGGAGGGCAACCTGGTCGGCAAGGCCTTCGCCATCTGGATGAACTGGGACGGACAGCGCGAGGGCTTCCCCATCGACTGGAGCCGGCTGGGCACCCTGATCAAATAGGCCAACCCACCTACCCCCCGCGGAGGATGTGTCATGACTCAGTCCCCTCGCCACGCCAGCCACGGTTTCGGGCTCATCAGCACCCTCATCCTGATCGCGCTGATCGCCGGTGCGGCCACCGCCGCCTTCAAGCTGGGCCCCCATTACCTGCAATTCTGGACCGTGCGCTCGGTCATGGAAGACATCTCCCGGGACCCCGCCACTGCGGCCATGGGTCCCCAAGGTGTCATCCAGTCCCTGGAAAAGAAGCTCTACATCAATGATGTACGTTCGGTGAGTCGCGACAGCTTCACCCTGGAGAAGGCCCAAGTCGGCCGCGAATTGAGTGTCCATTACGAGGTGCGCGAACACCTCTTCGGCAACCTGGACGCCGTGCTGGTCTTCAAGCACCTGAGCCTCATCCCCTGAGCGTGCTCCGCGATCCGCAGCGCCTGGCCCGGGAGCTCGGGCACTCCTTCTCGCGTCCGGAACTCCTGAAACAGGCCCTGACGCATCGCAGCGCCTCCGGACCCAGCAACGAGCGGCTGGAGTTCCTCGGTGATGCCTTGCTGGGCTTTGTCATCGCCGAGGCGCTCTGGGAGCGCCTGCCTGACGCCGACGAAGGTGATCTCAGCCGCACCCGCGCCACCCTGGTGAAGAAGGAGGCCCTGGCCCGGCTGGCCCGCCAATTGCGGTTAGGGGACTATCTGATTCTGGGGGCAGGGGAGGCGCGCACCGGCGCCCAGGGTCGGGATTCGATTCTCGAGGACGCGCTGGAAGCCGTCTTTGGTGCCGCCTATCTCGATACTGGCTTCGCCGTCGCCAAACAACTGATCCTGCGCTTGTTTGCCGAGCCCCTGACCGCGGCCGTCAGTCAGGGACAGCTCAAGGACCCCAAGACCCGTCTCCAGGAGGCCTTGCAGGCCCGACGACGACCCTTGCCGGTCTATGAAATTCTCGACATCGGTGGCACCCAGCACGAACAATCCTTCCAGGTCTCCTGTTCCCTCCCGGACCAGGGGCTGAGCACCCAAGGCACCGGCACCAGCCGGCGCCGCGCCGAACAGGCCGCGGCGGAACTGATGCTGGAGATGATTACCCATGACACATGAACCGAACCGCTGTGGTTTGGTGGCCATCATCGGCCGTCCTAACGTCGGCAAGTCGACCCTGCTCAACCGCATCCTGGGTCTCAAACTGGCCATCACCTCCCACAAGGCCCAGACTACGCGGCACGCCATCCTCGGGATCGAGACCAGTCCCCGTGGCCAGGCCATCTTCGTCGATACCCCCGGCCTCCATCGGCGGGGGGAAGGGGCCTTGAATCGCTACCTCAACCGCACGGCCAAGGCAGTTCTCGCCGATGTGGACCTGGCCCTGCTCCTGGTGGAGGCCGGGCGCTTCACCCGCGAGGATGAGCAGGCCCTGAACACCCTAGCCGAGAGCGGCGTGCCGGTCATCGGCGTGGTCAACAAGATCGACCTCCTCGACCAGAAGGACCGGCTCCTGCCCTATCTCCAGGCCCTGGGGGCCCGCCACGACTTCCGGCACCTGATCCCGGTGTCCGCCAAGCGCGGCGATCAGGTGGACAAGTTGCTGGAACGGGTCATCGCCGCCCTTCCTGAGGGTGAGAACAGATACCCCGAGGACCAGTTCACCGACCGTTCCGAGCGATTTCTGGCCGCGGAACTGGTACGAGAGCAGATCACCCAACGCTACGGTCAGGAACTGCCCTACAAGACCACAGTTGAGATCGAGCAGTTCGTGGCCGAGCCCACCGGCCGCTACCGCATCCACGCCCTGGTCTGGGTCGAGCGCGACAGCCAGAAGGCCATCCTTATCGGCCACCGCGGTGAGGCCCTCAAGGCCGCCGCCACCCAGGCCCGCCTGGAGATGCAGAAGCTCTTCGGCTGTCCCGTGCACCTGGAGGTCTGGATTAAGGTGAAGAAGAGCTGGTCCAGCGACGAGGCGGCCTTGGCCAGCCTCGGCTACGGGGATGCCTGATCTCGCTGGCTCGGCCAGCCGACGGCTCAGGTCATCGCTGTGCGAGTTACTGGACAGAGGTCCTTAGCGTGAAAGTCACGGGAAAGTCTTTCATCATCATAGAGGTGGCGCGCCGCATCATGCCAGTTTGCGGGCCGCGTTAATTGCTTGACGATGGTCAGCCGTGGTCGCCATTCCCCGTGAACCGTTGCAGCGCTGCTTCGTCCTTCACCGGCGCGATTACGGCAATACCAGCCTGCTCCTCGACCTCTTCAGCGCCGAGGCGGGGCGACTGCCGGTCCTGGCCAAGGGGGCCAAGCGGGGTCGCGCCGCCCTGGGCGCCATTCTTCAGCCCTTCCACCCCCTCTGGGCGAGTTGGGCCGGGCGCGGTGAGGTCAGGACCCTGACCGGTGCCGAAGCCGCCGGTACCCCCCCGGCCCTGAGGGGTCAGGCCCTGTTCTGCGGCCTGTACCTCAACGAGCTGCTGATCCGCCTCCTGGAGCGGGGCGATCCCCATCCGGCCCTATTTGCCTTCTACCATACCGCCCTCCAGGACCTGGCGGGCGGAGCCCACCTCGAAACCAGCCTGCGTCAGTTTGAACTGCGGCTGCTGGGGGAACTTGGTTATGGCCCCCTGCTGGATCAGGCCGCTGAGGGTCCCATCCGGGCGGAGGAATGCTATCGTTGCGTCCCCGGTCAGCCACCCCGGCGGGTCCAGGCGGGGGAGGGGGAGGCCCAAATCCTCCATGGCGCGACCTTGTTGGCCCTGGTCGCGGGCGAGACCCTGGGGGAGGCGTGGATGGCGCGGGAGGCGCGGGACCTGCTGCGTCGGCTCCTGGCCCCGCACCTGGGAACGCGGCCCCTCAAAAGCCGTGAGCTGTTCCGCCAGGCCAGGGGTAAAATATTCGACCATTCAGCCCAGTCTTGAGCTGTCAGCTGGGTCCTGTCCTTGGTACTTGTCGGGACCGTGCGCATGAGAGCACAGGCTGTCATGCGGCGGCCCAGGCCTTGGCAACCAGAGCTCAAGTGCCAGCGCCCAGGTTCCCGGCTCAACGCATGGCTAACGATGAGCGCATTCGCTCAATGCCGGCCTGTCGTTGTCGCCCCCTTATCACCGGAGTCCTCACCCAGCATGTCCAGCCCCCCCGTCCTGCTTGGCGTCAACATCGACCACATCGCCACCCTGCGCCAGGTGCGCGGCACCCGCTATCCAGAGCCCATCCAGGCCGCCCTGGTGGCCGAGCAGGCCGGGGCCGATGCCATCACCCTGCACCTACGCGAGGATCGCCGCCACATCCAGGACCGGGATGTCGAGTTCCTACGCCATATCCTGCAAACCCGCATGAACCTGGAGATGGCCGCGACCGCGGAGATGGCCGACCTGGCGACGCGTATTCGCCCCGCGGACTGTTGCCTGGTCCCCGAGCGCCGCGAGGAGCTCACCACCGAGGGTGGCCTCGACGTCGCCAGCCGCCAGGCCGAGCTGACGAACTATTGCGCCCACCTGGCCGCGGCGGGCATCCGCGTCTCCCTCTTCATCGACCCTGATCCGCTCCAGGTGGAGGCGGCCCTGGCTATCGGCGCCCCGGTGGTCGAGATCCACACCGGCGCCTATGCCGAGGCCCCCGACCCGGCCAGTCGCGACCGGGAACTGACGCGGATCTATCAGGCCGTGACCCTGGGCACCGGCCTGGGCCTGCACGTCAATGCCGGTCATGGCCTGGATTACCATAATGTCCAGGCCATCGCCGCCATCCCCGGCGTCCGCGAGCTCAATATCGGCCACGCCATCGTCGCCCGCGCCCTCTTCACCGGCCTGGACCAGGCCGTGCGGGACATGAAGGCCCTTATCGTCGGGAGCCAGTCCAGACACGGTTGATTTGCTTGGCGTGCTTTTTGCCCGCCCGAAGGGCGCTTGGCCCATAGCCCAAATAACCGCCTTTCAGCCGCAATCTCATTCAGTCGGCGGTTTAGCCCGCCGATCTTCAACTTACCGGTTCCAGGCGGTGGTGATCGCGTTGATCAATGGCCCTGGCGCGCGGCCCATTCCAGAACGGCCCGAATGCGTGGGTTGACCAGCACCAGGGCATCATCGAATTCCAGCCAGCGGAACTCATCATGTTCCGGCCGGCCAAGCTCCGGGCTGACGGGTAGGGAGACCTCACCCTGCGGGCTCTCCGCCAGGTAATAGCGGGCGACTTTGCCGCGACTGTAGGGCGGGGTCTCGATGAAGCTCTCGCCCCAGCGAAAATCCAGGTCGGCGAGGCCCGTTTCTTCCCGGACCTCCCTAATGGCCGCGGCCAAGGGGGGCTCGCCCGCTTCGATCTCGCCCTTGGGGAAGTCCCAATACTGATAACAGCGCAACAGCAGATAACGTCGGCCGGTGGGGAACCGGCGCACCACGACCACCCCCGCGGAGTGCTTGGCGGGGGTCATGTCCGGATCAAGGCTGCTCCCGCCGGCGGGCCCGCTTCTGTTGCAGGCGGATGATCGCCAGGAACGGACCGGACAGGGCATAGGTCAGGAACCCGAGGAACAGGATCACCGGCGGGTGCAGGTAGACGAGGGCGAAGCCGAGCATGATGATCACCGCGGCGACGAAGGGGACGCGATTGCGTAGGTCTAGATCCTTGAAGCTGCGATAGCGGAAGTTGCTGACCATGAGCAGCCCGGCCAGGGTGGTGAGGAAGGCGGCCAGCCAGTTAACGTCCGCGCCGGCGATCCCCTGATCGGCGCCGATCCAGATGCCGGCGGCGACGATGGCTGCCGCCGAGGGGCTGGGCAGGCCCTGGAAGAAGCGCTTGTCGGCGGTGCCGATCATGGTATTGAAGCGGGCCAGGCGCAGGGCGGCGGCGGTGGCGTAAATGAAGGCGGCCAGCCAGCCGATCTTGCCCAGGCCGTTGAGGGCCCAGCCATAGGCCACCAGGGCCGGGGCGACGCCGAAGGCGACCATGTCGGAGAGGCTGTCGTATTCGGCGCCGAAATCGCTCTGGGTGTGCGTGAGGCGCGCCACCCGTCCATCGAGACCGTCGAGGATCATGGCGGCGAAGATGGCGATGGCCGCCGCCTCGAACTTGCCCTGGATACCGGCGATGATGGCGTAGAAGCCGGCGAAGAGGGCCGCCGTGGTGAAGAGGTTGGGGAGCAGGTAAACGCCGCGGCGCCGACGCGGGGGCGGACCTTGCGCTTCGTCAAGGGTTTCAGGAGCGGTCGAGGGGTCGTCCATTGGGGGAGTTCCGGAAGGGTTGGTTTGACGCGGGAGTATAACGGCCGCCCGGTCAGGGCGGAAAGGTTGTTCCGCCAGTCTGTTGCCACCAGGCTCAATGCAGGCGCGGCTTCTCTGGCTCCACCTCGCGGCGGGGCGGGCGGATGAGCGGCAGGGAGCCATGGTGCTCGGCCAGATACCAACGGCCCTCCTGGCGGAGGAAGACGTTGGTGGCGATCAGGTGGTTGGTGCGCTCCGCGGGGGCCTGATGGGGACGGATGCGTTCCTCCACCAGGTGGACGGTCAGGGTCTCGCTGCTGAAGGCGTCGATGCGACGATACTCGACGATCGGAGGCTGGGCACCGTTAAAGATACTGCGCCAGCCATCGAGCACCTCGTCGGATCCGCGCAACATCTGGCCGCCGGGGTGGATGCACACGGCGCGCGCTCCTGGCAGCCAAAGGGCGACCATCTGGGTGAGATCCAGGCGGGCGAAGGCGTCGTAATAGGCGGCCTCGACCCCGGCGGGGGTCTGGTAGCGGTCCGCGAGGGAGGGGTCCAGACTCACCGGGGCTGACCTCCCGGGGTTTCTGGCTCGGCCTCGGGCCGCGTGGTCCGATCCGTCCCAGTCCCAATGCCAGTCCCAATGCCAGATCCGGTGCCGCTCTTGTTCTCTATTCCGCTCTCGCCTTCAGGCGTGGCGGCCAGCAGGGCGGCCAGGACTTGCTGGAAGCGGGGTTCGAGCTCTTCCTGGCGCTCCGCCGGCAGCGGGCCGATGAGATACCAACGTTCCAGCAGCCGGGAGGCCTCGGCGAGGGGATCGCGCTCACCCGCGACAAGGTGTTCCTGCAGGCGGTTGACCTGCAGGGCGAGGCGCTCCTGAGCGCAGGCCGGCGGGGAATCGATCTGGGCCAGGATCTCCAGGCCCAGGCACAGCTCCGCCCGGGCGCGGGCATTGGCCGCGGCTTCGGCCTCGCGCTCCCGCCTCGGCAAACCGATTGCTCCCGCCGCGAACCAGGCCCGGGCCTGGGCGAAACGGTGGGTGATGGCGGCCTGCAGGGTTGGGTCGGCGTGGGGAGGGAAGGTGGCCCAGGCGGCCTCAGCGCTGGCCAGGACCTGGGGATCGGCAAGCTGGCCGGCGATATGGCTTTCCAGGTCGGCGCACACCTGGGCCTGGCGGGCGAGCAGGTCCAGGGTCTGACGCCGTTGCCGGGCCTGGTGCTCGTGGCCCAGGGTCCGGAAGCGCTCCTGGAGCTGTTGCCAGCGCCGCTCCAGGTCGGGGCCGGCCGGGCGGGGCACCGGCAGGTGGACGCTCTCCCGCCAGCGGGCGGCGAGGTCCGACAGCAGCCCCGGGAGGTCGGCGGGCCAGGGCGTTTCCGCCCGCGCCAGGTCCCCGGCCAGGGCCTCCGCCTCGGCGAGGAGGGCCTCGCGATGTTGGCGGTTGCCCTCCAGTTCAGCGGCCTGGGCTTCGTAGCGCTGGCGGCGGCGGGCGAAGACGGCGTCGCAGCCGGCGCGGAAATCCTGCCACAGCCGGTTCTCATCGCGCTGGCGGGCGGCGACGGTGGTATGCCATTGGCTCTGCAGCCGCTTGGTCTCTTCGATGGCCGCGGCCAGGTCGGGGGCGTCGACGAGGGCACGGACCCGGGCGATCAGATCCTCCTTGAGGCGCTGATTGTCGGCCCGCTCCGCGGCCAGGCGGTCATCGAGGCGTTTCAGGGCCGTCCGGAAGCGCCGTTCGAGGGCCCGGGCCTGGCGGGGTTCGGCCTCACCCAACTGCTCCCAGCCGGTGCGCATCTCCCGTTCGGCGCGCTGGGCCTGGCGCCAGTCGATCCGGGTCCAGTCCACTTGGTCGAGGAAGGTCTCAAGCTGCGCGCAGACCGCCTCCCGGGCGGCACGGGCCGCCTCGCGGTCACGGGTGCGCTGCTCCAGCCAGGGCTGGCAGAGGGCGTAGACCTGATCCGCGGCAGTCTGGAATCGCGTCCACAGGGGCTGGTTGGCGGGGGCCCCGTCCTGCTGCAGGGCCTTCCATTCCGCCCGCAGGGCCTTGAGCCGTTCCACCTTGGCGGGGAGCGGCAGGTCCAGGGTCACCAGTTCCTCCATGGACTGGCAGAGGCCCTCGCGATGGGTGTCCGTCCCCCAGCGCCGCCATTGCTGCAGCTCGCGCAGCCGCGGGCTCAGGGCCCGCAGCCGGCCCTTGAGGCCTTGGGCCTGCGGGCTGGCGTGACCGGCCTGGTCAGCGGCCTCCACCGCGGCCTGGATGCTTTGGAACAGGGGTTCGGCATGCCGCAGCTCGCCCTCGGTCAGGGCAGCCTCCAGTTCGACCAGCTTCTCCGTGGCCTGCTTCAGGCGCTGGTCGAGATGGTGAAGCTGCCGCTGCTGGCGCTCCTCAAGCTGGCCACGGGCGTCAATCACCGCGGCCGTCAGTTCCTGATCCGGACCTGTCAGAGGGGGGAGTGCGCGGACCTGACGCAGCAGTTTCTCCAGGATGGGCAGGGAGAGGGGGGCGGACTGATCGAGGGTCGCCCGAGCTTCGGCGAGCCAGTGGGTAAGTCGGTCGCTGGCCTGGCGTTCGCCGATCAGGGCCTCCAGGCGGGATTGAGCCGCTTGGCGGGTGGCCTGGTAACGGACTCGTAAGGGCTGGGGGGCGGGGCTCAAGGCCGTCCACCGGGTCGCGATGGCCTCCAGGGTCTCCGCTAGGCGCGCGGCATCGTCCAGTCGGGCGGCGGCCTGTAAGTCGGTGATCAGCGCATTACGTTCGGCATCTTCGGTCTCCTCGGACGCCGCATCCTCCTGGAGTTCCCGGGTGTCGACCGGTCTGGCCTGGATCTGGGGTTGAGCATCAGCCGGGGCCTTGGCATGAGCTTGGGCTTGAGCTTGAGCCTGGGCCTGGAGATGGGCGGCATAAGCGACCTGGAAGCGCTCCTTTTCGCGCTCAAACCGGGCCCGGCCCTCTGGTGCCACCTGGTCGGCCAAGGCCGTCCATTGGCGCTCAATAAGTTCGAAACGGGCCCGATCCTGGCCCCAGTTTTCGAAGCGACCCAGGGTCTCGAGTTGGGCGCAAAGTTCCTCGCACTGGGCGTGAATCCGGGCCGGACGGGCCTCTTCTTCCGCCAGTTCCTTGAGGCGGGCGTTAACCAGCCGGTAGACCCGCTTGTCCTTCTTGCCAATATGCCGGGCGACCTGTTCCAGGGCCGGACGCTCGCGCAGTCGTTCGGCGGCGGCCACCCGCACCTGGGTCGCCGCATCTCCCAGGACGCGGGCGGCGAGGAGGTCCTGGGCCGTGAGGCGGGCGAGGGCGGCGATCCGCATCTCGGGCTCCCGGGCCTCGGTGGCGACCGCCGTCAGGATGCGCTGCTCCTGGGGATGGGCCTCGTCGAGTTCGGTGATGACCGCCAGGCGGTGGTTCAGGTCAAGGGTCGGCGGCGTCTCTTCGCCGCAGAGCAGATGGCGATAACGGGCCTGGGCGAGTTCCCGGACGCCAGCATCCTCGTCTTCCTCGGCCAGCCGCCACAATTCCGCCAGGTCGGTCGATCGATGGCAGGCGTCCAGACGGGGATTTCGCGCGCCACCAGCCCAGAGGCTGGGTTTGGTCACGGGGGCGGATTCTGACGCACGGCGAGAAAACAAGCGCTTGAAAATCATGATACTTCCTGGATACGGAACAAGGGAATAGCCTGGCATGGAGGCTCAGGAGGACATCAGCCAGGTAGCACGTCGGCTCTTGGCTGGGGTGGATCTTCGGCGAGGGTCACCACCCATCACCGACTCATGTTCAGGAATTCAAGACCCTCCCTTGGCTGCGGGATAACCGCGAGGGCTTGGGTAAAATTGTAACCGAGCCGCTCCTGGCTGGGGGCGGTAGGCGTGACACCGATGGGGTAGGGTGATCGGCCTTGCGACCCAGGCCGTCACCCCAGGTATATCAGTACCCGTTTATCAACAGCCGATGGCGAGAATCTCGCTCAGGGTCGTCTCATCCACGGGCAGGGTCAAGCCAGTGATGTCATCCAGGACCTGCAGGATGCGCGGGAAGGGGGTATTGGCGGCGAGACTGGGTTCGCCTTCGAAGCAGTCGTTGTAGGCGTCGGCGGCCCGGCGCAAAAATTTTTGCACCTCTACAGGGATCGGGGGCGGAATGAGGGCAGTGGTCATCGTGGGTGCCTGAGGTTTCAGGTCTGGAGAGGAACAGCTTGCTGGCGTAGCCTGGCTTTCCAGGCCTGAAGCGGAGGGGTTCGCCGGCATGGCCTGGTTCTCTGGGCCTGGAGCGGAAGAGTTCGCCGTGGCCGTCTGGGTCTCCAGGCCGGTACCGGTGGAGGGTACCGAGGCTGCCTGTGGATTCAATCCCGCAGCGGGGAAGTGAAAAGCCGCCTGCAGATGCAGCAGTTCCAGGCGCAGGGTGTCGAGATAAGAATCACCATAACCGCGGCCAAGACAATCCGAGGCCTCCAGTAACCACTGGAGAGTCTCCCGTTGCGCTGGGATCAGTTCGGCTAGGGCCTGGGCCAGATTACCGGCCAGGTCAGCCAGGTCAGCCAGGGCGGACGCCGGTGTGGCGGAAGACGGGGGGGTGATAGCGGCGGCTTCCACCGCGATGGGGGGCGAAGGTGTGATAAGGACTACTTCCGGCGAGGCCGGGGGCGGAAGTTTCTGTTCAGCCAACAGCCGCCGGCAGCCAGCAAGATCGTACTCCAAGGCGGCGAGGAAGATCTGCCGACTGTCCTCGTCGCCCAGACCCTCGGCCTCCAGGGCGGTCAGCAGGGCAGCCCGCTGCGACGCCTCAAGCCGGCAAGGTTCGACGAAGCGCGGGCCTGGGGCCCGCTTTTGGGGGCGAGACAGGGCAGGGGGGGCGGGGTGAATCAACGCTTCGTCTTCCTCAGGGAAGGCGGAGGGCGGATTGGCGCGGACCCAGTCGGATCCTGGACCCCGACCAAGCAGGAGGGCGGATGCCGTGGCCACGGTGGTTACCTCATCGCAGGAGGAGTTCTTGGCAGCTGGGAGAGATACGCCTGAAACCTCAGGTAGTAGTGAAAGTAAAGCACAGCTAGACGAAATTGCCCCGGGTGAAGAGCGCATCCCTGACAAAGGGGTTGCCACGTCGCTCCGCGCCGACGGTGGACATGGGGCCATGACCAGGGATGAAACGCAGGTCGTCACCCAACGGGAAGAGCCGTTGGCGGATGGAGGAGATTAGGTCCTGATGATTGCCGCGGGGGAAGTCGGTACGCCCGATTGAACCCTGAAAGATGACATCACCAACCTGCGCTAACCGATTAGCGGCGGAATAAAAAATCACATGACCCGGGGTGTGGCCAGGGCAATGAATGACTTCCAGGCGAATAGTGCCGAATTCGATCAGATCCCCGTCGTCTAACCACCGATCCGGGGTGAAGGCCGCGACTGGGGGGAAGCCAAAAGTGGCACATTGGCCGGGCAGGGACTCCAGCAGAAAGGCATCCTCCCGATGAGGCCCGACGATAGGCAGGTCAAAGTGTTCCGCCAGTAGGCCCGCGGCACCGACATGGTCGAAGTGGCCATGAGTCAACAGGATTTTTTCGAGGGTGACGCCCGTATCCCTGATCAGTACGCGCAGATGGTCGAGGTCGCCGCCCGGATCGACGATGACCGCCCGCTGGGTCTGATCACACCAGAGGAGAGTGCAGTTTTGCTGGTAGGGCGTGACGGGCAGAATGCGAAATTGCAGCATGAAATTTATCAGTCAACCAATTGATAAGTTTAAGAGAAGATAAATTTATCCGGGCCTCACCTCAGGTCGGTTCTCATAAGCGTTAGGGGGTCCAGGTTGTCCACTGAGCGCTCGATCCGACGGATGCCATCCAGTCCGTCTGCCAGCATGATCGCCAAGGGAGTCTGGTTGGAACAGCGCGGATTGGGCGAGGTCACCCAGAGATTGGCCGCGTAGCCACAATGCGGAAACAATTGATGAATGGCATTGTCCAGACGCAACAATAAGGCCGCGCGGGTCCAGACCTCCCGATTGTCCGGCAGACTGGCCCCTTGGCGCAGCCGCCGGAAGACCCGACCGCCCTCGCTCAGGGGCAAACCCAGCAATTCGCACTGGACCATGGGTTCCAATCCCCAATCGGCCAGGACCTGTAGCACCTTGCGGGTCAGGGCGAGTTTGTCGTCCTCTGCCAGTCGGGAGGGCATGGGAGGGGGCTGGCCTCAGTTCGTCACGATGATGCCGGACAGGAGCGGCGGGCGCTGGGGATAGCCGGCACCGCGCGGCAAGCAATCCACGCCAGCGAAGGGCCTCCGGGGCTCATTTGCCTTTGGCTGGCTTCGCTTCCTTGGTTTCCTTCCCTCCCTTGGCGTTCTTGGCGTCCAACCGCTTGATCACCTCATTGGTCAGATTCCGGTCCTCTTCCACGTAGAGCATGCCGCTCTGACTGCGCTCGAAGATGGCGGTCAGTTTTCGCTCCTTGCCCAGTTCCGTGACGATCTCCTGGGCGGGCTTGATAATGCCGCCGCCGAGCTTGGCCTGATCCTGGGAGAGTTCCTGTTGGGCCATGGCGGCCTTACGCTGGATCAGAGCGATCCGCTCCTGTAACTCCCCCTTGCGCTTATCCAGTTCCGCCTGGCTCATGAGGGCCCCGTCCCGGGCCAGATTCTGCTGGAGTTGCATAATTTCCTTTTCTTCCTTCTGCAGGGCCGCCTGGGGTTCCGCATACTTTTCCTGCAGGGTGGCAAAGGCCTGCTTACCCAGCTTGCTCTCCTCGATGACGCGTTGCATGTCGACATACCCGATCGAGACGGGTTCCGCGGCGGTCAGGGGGAGGCAGACCAGCGCCAAGGCGAAGGCGGGGGCGCGACCGGCAAATCTCATGGTTGGCTCCTGTGAAGGGCAAGATTGGGTAAACAAAGGGGCATATTATACCCCTCGCCACTCCATTTTCGGTTTCCCGCCACGACCTCGACCGACCGGGATCAAGGAAAAACAGGAGATCATGCAACTCCAGCAGTATCGCCTGAGGGATCCCGGGCGGCTTCACGGTCGCGGTTTTCTTCTCCAGAAGGATGGTAGGGGTGGAGTGATCAATGGCGGAGGGTACTTGCAACCAAAGGTCCGCTGGGTGATGCTCACTCCCTCTGATCACCCGCGGCCGCGGGATCTGTAATCGCGTTTTTTTGGGGTAGAAGCCGGTGGGCAATTCGCTACAAGACCAGTTACTCAAGGCGGGGCTGGTCAACACCCAACAGCTCAAGCAGGTCAAGACGGAAAAACGTAAGGAAAACCGTCAGTCACAAGGCCATCTTGAAGCCCGCGGCGAGAGCCGCCAACGGCTCCTGGAGGAGGCGGCCGAGAAGGCTCGCCGGGATCGGGAACTCAACCTCAAGCGTCAGGAGGACCTCAGACGCCGGGAGGAGGAGAATTCCATCCGCCAGTTGATCCATGCCCATCGCCTGTCACGGGCGGGTGGGGAGATTGCCTATAACTTCCAGGATGGCGGACGGCTGCGACGACTCTATCTCACGCCCGAACAGCAGCGGTCGCTGATCGCCGGGCACCTGGCCCTGGTCCGGCAGGATGCCGAGATCGAACTGGTGCCGCGGGAGACTGCCGAAAATCTTCTGACGCGCAATGCCAGTCTGGTATTGGTCCTGAACCAGGCCACGGTCAAGACCGCGCCAGCCGCCACCGACGAGGAGGATCCTTATGCGGCCTATCAGGTGCCCGATGACCTGATCTGGTGAGCGGGCGTGCTGATCGATACCCATTGCCACCTGGACGTCAGCGACTTCGACCAGGATCGCGGTCAGGTTTTGGCCGAGGCCCGCCGCCGGGGCGTGGGGCCCATCGTGGTGCCCGCCATTCACGCCGCTGGCTGGCCAGGCCTGCTGGCCCTATGTCGGCAAGAACCTGATCTCTATCCGGCCCTGGGGTTGCATCCGGTCTATCTCGACCAGCACCAGGCCAGCGACCTGGATGAACTCCAAAGGCTGATCGCCCGAGTGGATCCGGTGGCGATAGGGGAGATCGGTCTGGATTTTTTTCTGCCGGAGTTGAACCGCGAACGCCAACAGGCATTGTTCGCACGCCAGCTCGATCTGGCTGCCGCAGCCGGATTGCCGGTGCTGATCCACGCCCGCAAATCCCATGATCAGATACTGGCCTGTTTACGCCGCCACCCGGTGCCCGGCGGCATCGTCCATGCCTTTAATGGCAGTCCGCAGCAGGCCTTTCAGTACCTGGCCCTGGGGTTCAAGCTCGGCTTTGGCGGCATGCTGACCTTTGCCCGGTCCAGCCGCCTGCGCGCCCTGGCTACCGCCTTACCGCTGGAGGCGCTGGTGCTGGAGACCGATGCCCCGGACATGAGCGGTGCCGCCCATCAGGGCGAGCGCAACAGCCCGGCCTATCTGCCCGAAGTACTCCAGACCTTGTCCCAGCTACGGGGCCAGGATGCGCAGTATCTTGCCGAGCAGACCAGCCTAAATGCCCGCCAGGTCCTGGACCTGGCGCGTTGGCAGCCAGGAACCACGTGGGCCCTGACCAAAAGGGTGGTTAAGGGTCCGCGCCCGGTCCGGTAGCAGGATGATGGTTTTGTTACGTTGCCCATCTCCCTTCAGTTGTTCCGGACGGGGAGGCCTCTGGCGGGGGGCATTGATGGGCCACGATCTAGGCCAGCTCGGTCGTCCACCACAATCGTCCAGCTATCCAGGTCACTCCTTGCCATGACTTTACATAATACACATTATGCGAGATGGTCCTGGGGGCCTGAATGGTCCCCAGCCCCGGCGCCGCTTTCGAGCGGGTATCCGTGTTCATGGCCAGACCGCATGTTAAGATTTGTCAATCGATTCCTGATCACGGCCCCATTCGATCAAGACCCACATCCAGATCCAGCTTCCGGGATTCCACCTTCTTTCACTTCCTGGATTCGGGCCGCCCTCCAGACCTCCCCCTGTTCGCCTGACAAGCGAGGACCCGTCGTTGAACGTGCGTGTGTTACTCAATCTCTTGGTCTTGGGCAGCCTGCTGCTGGCCCTGGCCGGTTGTGCCTCCTCACCCCGGTCCGGCTACGGCGCGGAAACCGAAGATGCTATCGCGGGCGATGCGGCCGTACCCGATCCCAACAAACCCCGGCTGTTCTTTTCCGGCGGTGACGTCCAGCAGGTGCGCGGCGCGGCCTTGGGCGCGGCCGTCACCCAGGGCTGGAAGGTCAAGGAAACCTCTGGGGACAACAGTCTGATTCTGATTCATAATCTGGACAGCAGCGCCGCTGAAGCCTTGGTGACCGGGTCCTCGCGGGGTCCACTGCCGCCCATCGTGGAAGTGCGCGCGGACTTTTTCCCTCGCCCCGGTGGCGTCGAGACGCAACTCGGCGCCCAGGTAATCACCCAGCGCGGTACCCCTAAGGAAATGCGCCAGGACTACACCGACGCCTACCGCAACGAACTCAGTCATTCGCTCGCCATGCTGCAAACCGCCTGGCATGAGGCGGGCCCACGGATCGCCAATGCCTTGCCGCCAACGGGTGGCTTCCAGGACAGTACGCCCACGGAGGGTCAGGTGGCAGCCACCTCGGCGCCGACTCCATTGGGAAGCGGCTTCACAGGACAAGACGAAGCCGAGCCCGAAGCCAATCCCCCGGTACCCGTTGCCAGTCCCCCGGTTGCCGCCGCCCAGGCCGAGGCCGATGAAGCGACAGATTTCAGCACGGCCGCCACTTGGGCCTTACCGGCCGGTGCCGCCGCCACCGCCGCGGCAGCGGCCCAGGCCCGGGCGAGCGCCCTGCCCCCGGCACCGACCTCGGCCAGGATTGGCCCTGCGCCGGTGGTTAGCCGCGCCCCGTCCCCCAATCCCCGGCTTATCCAGAGCCCGGCCACTCTCGCGCGAACGGCGTCCGCCTCCCCTCAGACGGTCACCGCCAAAGCAAGCGGGACCCCTTCCACCGCCAAGGGCGGTCAGAGTGCCGTTACCTCCCCGTCGACCGGCAAGGCGGGTAACGCCTCAGCCACTACCCCAGTCAAAGCCACCGCTACGGCCACTAAGACGAAAATGACCGCCGGCAGCGCCGCGACCTCTAAGCCAGCCGCCAAGACCGACCCTAAGGCCAACACCTCACCAACGGTCAGCAAAAAGACCCCGAGCGCGGCTGCCATCGCCCCCAAGCCTGCGGTCCAGATCAAGACGCCCGCGCCCTCATCCGCGTCGAAGAGCCCGAAACCGACGGGTGCCCCAGCACCAGCTCCGGCCGGTTCCACTGGCAAGGCCACGGGCAAGACAACGACGGCTAACCAGCAGCCAGCAAAGCCGGCCACCGCCAGCACCAAGGCGGCGTCGGCCGCCGGCACCACCGCCTCAGGTACTGCCAGTTCGAAGACGGCCACCAATGCCCCTAAGGCGAATAGTTCATCCAAGACGACCACGGCCACCACGGGCGCCAAGAAAACAACTCCAGTCAAGGAGAACTAAGGGCTTCAACCGGCAGGGCGGGCTCCGGTCCCGGTCCTGAAACCCCAATGCCATTAACTTAAGCAAGATATTGATTATAATAACCTAATCTTAAGACCCCCCTAACCTGGAGCCAACCCACCATGCGCATTCAAAGCAAGAC
>SACH01000750.1 GCA_009928645.1 Gammaproteobacteria bacterium
TGGAAAGAATGACTGAAAAGGCTAACTTAATCAAGCTCCATAAGCATGGCCGCCCTCGCCCTGGGCTCCCGTGGCGTCCGCGACGCCCAGGCTTTGGCGAACGGCGTCCAGGACCCGTTCCAGGACCTGGTCGATAGTCAGGCTGGTGGTGTCCACCACCAGGGCATTGACGGCCGGGCGCAGGGGGGCGACGGCGCGCTGGCTGTCGCGCTCGTCGCGCTCAGCGATGTCGCGCACCAGTTGCTTGAGGTTGGCCTCCATGCCCTGACCGCGCAACTGCCGATAGCGGCGCTTGCCCCGCTCCTCCGGGCTGGCGGTGAGAAAGATCTTCACCTCGGCGTCGGGAAAGACGACGGTACCCATATCCCGGCCGTCGGCCACCAGGCCCGGCGGGAGGGCCGCGGCACGCTGCCAGTCCAGCAGGGCGGCGCGCACCTGGGGATGGGCGGCCACCTTGGAGGCGAGATTACCCGCCCCCTCGGTGCGGATGGCGGTGGAGACATCCTCGTCCGCGAGCAGCACCCGGCCATCCTGGAAGGTAATCTGCAAACCCGCTGCCAGACGTCCCAAGGCCTCGCCATCAGCGACATCGACGCCCATGCGCTCGGCCGCCAGCGCCAACACCCGATAGAGGGCCCCGCTATCCAGGCAGGCCCAGCCGAGACGGGCCGCGACCAGACCGGCGATGGTCCCCTTGCCGGTACCGGAGGGGCCATCGATGGTGACCACGGGGACCGTGGCGGTTCCGGCGTTAGGCTGGTGGGTCATGATGCAAATTCCTCGATGCCAAGCCCCGCGCCGGCGGCCAGGGCGACAAAACCGGGAAAGGAGGTGCGCACATTGGCGCAGTCGTGGATGCGGATCGGGCCAGCGGCGCGCGGGGCCGCCATGGCGAAGGACATCGCGATGCGATGATCGCCCTGGCTGTCGATCTCACCGCCGCGGGGGCTGCCGCCGCGGATGAGGATGCCGTCGGGTTGCGGCTGATTGGCGATACCCAGGGCCGTCAGGCCCCTGGCCATGACCTGGATGCGGTCGCTCTCCTTGACCCGCAGCTCCTCGGCACCCGTCAGCAGGGTCTCGCCGTCCGCGCAGGCGGCGGCGATGAACAGGGCCGGAAACTCGTCGATGGCCAGGGGCACCTGGTC
>SACH01000751.1 GCA_009928645.1 Gammaproteobacteria bacterium
CGCGGTCTGCTCGACCTCCCCGAGCGCGCCCTCAAAGATCGCAACCGCCCGCACGAGAAGACGCTCCGCGTCATCGAACCGCCGGAGCAGGAGGAAGACCTGAGCAAGGTTGTTGAGGTTCTTCGCAACCTCAGGATGCTCCGGCCCCAGGAGGCCCTCGTGGATCGCAAGCGCCTGCGTGAAATGTCCCTCCGCGTCGTCGTATCGACCCTGCGCGAAATACACCGCTCCGAGATTGTTGAGCGTCGTGGCGACATCCGCCGGTCGTCCGCGCCCCTCGGCATGCATGCGGGCAAGGCCCCCTACGCCAGCGGCCCGCTCGTAGTCGCCGGCCTCGAACAGAGCTTGCTGTTCCTCATTGAGAAGAACCCACTCGATGTCGGGCTCCTCCTGAGGATCTGTGGTCGTCGGCACCTCCGCAGACACCGCACCGCAGACCAGCGCCCAGACGAGGAACCTCCACGCAACGTGAGACAACATACCAAACATCCTACTGCGCCGACGGTGCTGGGTTAGAACCAGTCATCGAGCGCCAGATCCGGGATACGCGAAAACTCCCGCGTGTTGTGCGTAACCAAGATGGCGCGGTTGGCGATGGCCGTAGCGGCGATGAGGGTATCCAGCGTGCCGATCGGTGTGCCCGCCTCTTCCAGATCCCGTCGGATCAAGGCCGCGGCACGGGCTTCCGCTTTTGCGAACGGGAAGAATACGGCCGTGTTGACCAGCGCTTCGAGTTGACGGCGGCGCTTGTCCGGATGCGTCGATTTGGCGATCCCGGTCTCCAACTCGTGCAGGACGATCGCGGAGATTCCCAGATCCGTGGGTGGGACGGACAACAGGCGTGCGGCGACCTGTCCCTGGCCTTTGAAGAAGTAGATCAGCGTGTTGGTGTCGAGCAGGTACATCAGAACGGTTCGCGTGCGACGTCTTGGCCCTGGGCACGTCGCAGCGTTTCCGCATCCGGAAAGTCCGGCCAAGCCCCGGCCAGTTGGCGGACGGCTTCCGGCCATTCGGTTGCGGTCTTCTCCCGGACCAACTCGGCAACCCAGCGGCTGACGGCGACGCCACTGGCCTTGGCGGCCTCTTTCATCCGCGTTTCGGTCTCGTCATCGAGGTAGATCGTCACTTGGCCCATGGGGGTGCCCCGC
>SACH01000752.1 GCA_009928645.1 Gammaproteobacteria bacterium
CCTGGGCCCTGCTGCGGCGGCAGTTGGCCAGCACCGGACGCTTCCAGCGGGGATTGCCAGGACGACTGCGGTGAGGGCACGGGTCGGTAACCGGGAGGGGACCCGCCGCCGGTGGTCATCCCGGGCGCTCGGGTCGCTGCCGCCGGACGATCACTCTTGGGCCGGCTGGTCGGTTTGAGCCTCCAGTCGTTAACGCCCTGGTGGTGCCAGCGGGCTTACCGCCCCTGACCACCGGACTGCTCGCCATCGTGCCAACAGCGTTTGCCAACGGTCAAGAAAGGCAGGAAGAGGACGAGCAGTTGCATGCTCTGCCACCAGGACATCTCAGCCGCCGCTTCCGCGCCGTAAGCCCAGAACGCCCACACCACCGCGACGCTCAACGCCAGATAAGGCGGTATCAGTAGCCGCCAGTAAGGCGTGTCCGGGAAACGCCAGGGCCGGAATAGGACCACGAGGCCATAGCCCAGGGCGCCGAGGGCGATGCCGATGAGCCCGGCCAGCAGTTTGCCCTGCACCAGGAACACCACCGCCAGCCCGGGTATCCACAGGAACGCGCCGGCAAAGCCGCCGAGCCAGCCGATTTTTTCACCCCGCCGCGTGTCCGCCATGGTCATCTCCTCTTCTTGGTCACCGCACCCGCCAGGCCCCGGCAGCGGGCTGAGCCATCTTAAAACAAACCGTCAGAAGGGTAATGAGGATACCCCCTCGCAACCTTGCTGGGTGATTTGAACGCCCAGGCCCGACGGCCACGTTCTCCAGCCCCGGCGCGACGGTTTTATGAAACAGCCTTGATGTTTTTTATGGTGCGCTATATTTCTCCCCAGCGCCAGTAGCGCGGGGCGGTGGTCGTCCCGACCTGGCGCCCATCCGGGGGGATCACGATGGACCCGCGCGTCATAGAATCGGCACCACTGCTCACCGCCACCGTCCTGCACGGGCGCCTGGAGGGCCTGGTAGGGGAGATCCACCTCGCCCAGACCTTCCGCAATGCCGAGGCGGTCAACATCGAAGCCGTCTTCACCTTCCCCGTGCCCCCGGAGGCGGTCTTGCTGGGGGTGGAGGTGACCCTCGACGGCCGGGTGCTGCGCGGCCAGGTGCTCCCGGCAACGCAAGCCGAGGAGGATTACGAGGAGGCCATCGTCAGTG
>SACH01000753.1 GCA_009928645.1 Gammaproteobacteria bacterium
CTATCGGCAACCATTATCCCTGATCAGCAAGTAATCACCATCACCCGGTCTGATGACACTACCTTTGGCATTCTGCACTCCCGCTTCCATGAACTCTGGTCCCTTCGGTTGTGTACCTGGCTGGGCAAAGGAAACGACCCCAGATACACCCCGACCACCACTTTTGAGACCTTCCCCTTCCCCGAGGGCCTGACGCCCGCCGACACCGCTGGCCCGGTCGAGACACGGGAGGATAGTATCGTCTTGCCCTCCGTGACCTCGGAGCGGCGCCCAGTGGCCCTGGCCATTGCCCAGGCAGCCCATCGTCTGAATGACCAACGGGAGAACTGGCTGAATCCGCCAACGTGGGTGGAGCGGGTGCCCGAGGTAGTGCCAGGTTATCCTGACCGCATCATTCCCAAGCCGGGCTATGAGAAAAAACTCAAGGCTCAGACCTTGACCAACCTCTACAACCAGCGCCCCACCTGGCTCGACAACGCGCACCAGGCCCTGGATGCGGCGGTAGCGGTGGCCTATGGTTGGGCAGACTACAGTCCGGAGATGCCCGACGAGGTGATTCTGTCGCGGTTGCTGGCGCTGAATCTGGAGCGGGCCAAGCTGAACTAATGGCTGTCAGGCGACCAGGAAGCCTGGTGTCAACCAGGACGGTGCTTTGCACGCCAAAGGCTCGCTTCCACACGGGGGGCAAGGAGATCGAGGTGCACTTTGGGTAACCAGCCATGGTCCCAAGCTCCTTAGTCGTTTCCAACATCTACCGTCGCAACGCCGCCTGGGGGAAAATCGGCTCCGCCACGGAGCAGGATGTTCTCTTACTCCGCCCTCAACGATCAAAAAAAGGGAGGTCCCATGCAGAGCTTGCCGGCTGAAGCGAAAGTAACCTCATGTCCGTTAGCGCCCCTGTCCGTGAACTGATTCTCCAGCGCCTTCGTGCCGCGGAAGCCGAGCATGGGGTGAGGATTCTCTACGCCTGTGAATCTGGCAGCCGGGCCTGGGGCTTTGCCTCGCCGGACTCGGACTACGACGTTCGCTTTATCTATACCCACGAGCGCGACTGGTACCTGTCCTTCGATGTCGAGCGGCGCCGGGATGTCATCGAGTATCCCATCGTCGATGAGATCGACTGCAACGGCTGGGACCTGCGCAAG
>SACH01000153.1 GCA_009928645.1 Gammaproteobacteria bacterium
GGTTTCGGGTACTGCATGTCATCCTCCAGCACGCCGGCGGCGACGTGCCTCTACGTGGTCGCGGGCCTCGCGATCGAGGTCCCGGTTGGCGCCGGAGGCGCCGGAAAGGGAAGCGGGGCGGTTAGCATCGGCGCGGGACACGCGCGGCGCCCCGTTCACCAGGCGATCGACGACGGCCTTGCGGGTCTCCACCATCCGGTTGTGCAGGGCCTCGGCCCGGCCCACGCGGCGCCAGCGGGCAGCATCGCGCCAGGCGTCGATGTGCTTCCCGCCGGCCTGGTGCATGGCCCCCTGGATGCCGCGCCAGGCGGTGTTGCCGACCGCGAGCCCAATGCCTCCGGACAGGCTCGAGGCCATGTGCGGCAGCTCGGCGAAGATCTTCGCGAGCAACAGGAGCATCAGCGCCGGCGCCATCAGGGCGACCAGGTCGACGTTCTCCGCGGAGTCGTCGAGGGCGTCGATGTAGGTATCGACGATGGCATCGGTCATCCCAGCGATGCCGCCGACGAACATGGCCAGGAAGGCGAACTGAATGCCGTAGCTCAGCCACTTGGTGAAGTACTCGCGGGTCGACTGGAACAAGAGTCCCAGGATCATCAGCGGACCCACGGCAACCACCAGGGACAGGCCGATCTTGGCCGTGGCCAGGGCGATGACCGCAGCGACGCCGAAGATCAGGAAGATCACGAAGAGCACCGCGGCGAACAGGCTCGGACCGGGGTCGGTGAAGCCGCCGGCGGACCAGATGGCGCTGATACCGGTCATGGCTTGGTCGCCCACGTCATCGAGGACGCTGCCGATGGAGGCGTCATCACCCAGCCCGATGGAACCCGAGAAGGTCCCGAGCAGCTCGTCCGGGAAGGCCCGAAGATGGTCTGCCAGATAGGTGTTGTAGTGCCCGGCGCTTCCCGCGATCGCGAAGACCAGTGCCAGCAATCCCGCGGTCTGGACGAACTTGGCCAGGGGAATCTCCGACATGCCACGCAGGAGCACCGCTCCCATGGCGATGAAGGAGATGATCCCGAGCACTGCGATCGGTCCGGCGACATAGCCGGTTGCCGCCGTGATCGCCTCATTCACGTACTGGCCCAGCACGTTGTCGAGGGACGCGAACAGACTGCTGAAGACATCCACGGGTTATCGCGCCCCGTTCATCCAGCGGCTGAAGTACCGCGCACGCCATTGATCGAGCGACTCTTCGTAGCGCCAAGGCTGCAAGGCACGCATGTTCAGCGCCCGCGAGAACGCGTTGGAGCAGGAGACCCAGGACGGATTGCCGTTGATGAACTTCGGCGAGGTCAGCTTCCGGTACTCCTTCTCCAGCCGAGCGCAGTTCGGCTTGGGCTCCGTCTCACCGGTACCAAGGTCCTCCCATTTCGCGTGCTTGGTCGAGGCGGGATGGCTCACCGCGCAACTCCCGGTGCTGGTGCGAAGCCCCACGGACTCGACGGAAGGACAGAGGGTCTCCCAGGGAACGGCGTCGAAGTCGACGCCGTGCACCGTGCGCGCGGACACCGCGGCCGGGAGGGTGGCGGCGAGTGCCGCTACCAGCAGAAGTTGCTTGGTCATCTCGGTTCCTCGTGTTTTTCGCATGTGAAACGCCCTCCCCTGCCCTACTCGCTGAAGTTCAGATCCCCGACCCCGGTTGACCGGTTCGCGTGCAACCCTTGGCTGTTGTGGGCTAGGTTCTGCTCCTGCATCTGCGCCATGAGCTGAAGCGCCTGGAGCTGGGCCAGGTCGTTCAGCAGGAGCGCGTTCTCGGCGGCGATGCGGGCATTCAGATCCAGGATCGCCTTCTCCGTCGTGGCGGTCCCGGCTGCGGTGGCGAAGCTCTCCAGCGTCGCCCGGCGGGCGGCGATGTTCTCGTAGGCCTCCTTCGCCAGGGCCATGTAGGAGAAGATGAAATCCGAGCGCTCCTGGTACTGGCGCGCGGCGCCGGTCAGGTGCGTGCCGCCGAACAGCTCGGCGGCGCTGTAAAGCTCGTTGGCATCGCGCAGGCTGTTGGCGAGTGCCGCAAACGGACCAGATAGCAGGTCGTCCGGGTCCAGGTTCGCGGCCGGCAGGAAGTCATGCAGGGCATCGACGGGATTCGGCAGCATCAGGGCATGGCCCGTGATGCCGCGCATCTCGTTGTACATGTTGGTGATGGTCGCGTACTGCTCGCGCAGGGTGCTGAGCTGGTCCTGGAGCGTTGTGAGTTGATCCGCCAGGGCCTGGACCTGGGTGACCGCCTGGGCCAGGTTAGAGGCGTCGATGACCGGGACACCGGCGGCTTGGGCTGGACCGCTAAGTGGTCCGGCGAGCGCGGTGCCGACCGCTGCGGCAAGGAGCAGTTTTCTCATGGAGTACGTCTCTTCTGTTCGAGTAGGGAAAGCCAGTCATCGGGCAGATCGCCGCCGTTCGCCTCGGCCAGGCCATCGGCAATGCGGATCAGCCGCTCGGTGCCGGAGAGGATTGCCATCTCGCGGTCCATGCCTGCGAGATTGAAATCGACCAGGGCAGAGCCCGCGGCTTGCTTCAGCAGGAACTTGCGCGAGCTTTTGGTCAGAGGCCGCAACAGTTCCCACTCGGCCGGGGTGAGCTTGAAGCCGTCGCGGTAGTCCCTCTCGTCGGCGTATTCGTTGGGCAGGAAGATCTTGGTCGGGGTCTGCTCCAGCAGGGCCGAGGCTATTCGTGAGCCCAGGGCATCGGCCGGGCTCTGGGTGCTGGTGATGACGATGCCGTCCTTCTTGCGGATGGTCTTGAGCTTGTCGCGGACGAAGCCCTCGAAGTACGGGTCATCGAGCAGGCGCCAGAACTCGTCGATCCAGAGGGCGAACGGGGTGCCGTCGATCAGGGGCTCGGTGCGATAGAGTAGGTAGGACGTGATCGGCGTGCGCAGGTCCGGGTGATCCAGGAACTCGGTGACGTCGAAACCGGTGAGCCGGCCCAGATCGAGGATGTCCTCGCGGTTGTCGAAGGCCCAGGCGAAGCGGCCCTCCCCGACCCATGGCCGGAGACGCTCGGCGACGCCGCCGAGCTGTGTGCCGTCGAGGAACTGTGCCAGTGAGCCGAGCCGCCGGTTCTCCGGGCGCAGGCTGTAGACCGCGCGGATGCCCTCCTCCACCTCGCGGGATGCCTTCGCGTCCCAGTTGCCCTCCCCTCCCCCGACAAGCAGCCGAACGAGGTCGTGCAGGTAGTTTGAGTGGCTCGCGGTCAGCGGCAGCTTGAACGGGTTGAAGCCCGTGGGCTCGCCCGTCTTCAGGCTCAGGTATTCGCCACCGAGAGCTAGGACGGCGAGCTTGAGGCCCTGATCCTTGTCGAGGATCACGTGTCGGACCGGAAAGCGCTGGAACTGGCACAGCAGGAAAGCCAGGAGCGCCGTCTTGCCGGCGCCGGACATGCCGATCACGCTGGTGTGGCCGAGGTCGCCGACGTGGGGCGAGAACCAGAGCGGTGTGTCGACCGTCGAGCGAAACAGGCTTACCGCCTCGCCCCAGTGATGTCCGTTCGGGCTCCCGGTCGGGAAGGCATAGAACGGCGACATGGCCGCGAAGTTCAGGCTGGTCACCGGGGCCTTGCGGGGCCGGTACTTGGTGTTGCCAGGCAGGGTCGCGTAGACCTGTCCCTCCAGGGCCATGTCCTCGCGGACGATGACGTTGCCAGGGTCGGACAGGGTCGCGTGGCCGAAGGCGACGTTGCGGGCCAGGGCTTCCAGGTCGTCGCCATAGATGATCAGGGCCGCGTTGTGCTCGCCCAGCACGAAGCGGTTGGAGATCAGCTGGTCCAGAGCGTCCTCCAGGGCCTCGACCTGGGAGATCGCCGCATCCCCGGCCGAGACCAAACGCCGGCGCTGGGTCCCGAACAGGTCCTTGGCCTTGTCCTTCTCCAGGAAGGCGAAGGACTGGACCCAGTTCAGCTCGTAGGGCTCCTCCATGAGGCCGGTGAACATCTCCGGATAGGTGCGCGGGACGTATTCCTTGATGGCCAGCGCGGCGCCGAAGCGGCTGTTGCCGGGGCGGCGGATCTCGAAGATCTCGCGGCCGAAGAGCAGGCGGTTGCGCCCGACCGCCTGGCTCAGGTCGTAGGGGCCGAGGGGGACCCGCTCGGCGTTGTGGTTCAGCAACAGGCCGTAGAGCTCGGCGATCTCGGAGAATCGGTTGTCGGCATGCTCGTAGACACCGAGTCGGCGTGGGCTGTAGTCGACCAGGGCCTGGCCGAGCTTCGCGGTGATCTCTTCCAGCTCGTCGATGCCGGCGGTGAGCAGATCGCGGACCAGGCGCTTGTCGGCCTTCTTGGAGAAGGCAATCTCGGTGCGCAGGCCGGTGACCCGGTAGACCAGGGTCAGCCAGAGGCGGTTCTGGTAGAGGGTCCGGGCCTCCTGGAGCCCGGTGTAGGCGTCGGCGACCCCTTGGGCGAAGGTGTTCGGATACTCCCTGGCGAAATCCGGATGCACCCTTCTGCGCGTCAGCGCCGACCAGAGCGCCAGCCGGGGCGAGGCGCTGTTGCGCAGCGCCACATTGAGCTGCTCCTTGTAGAGGTCGCGCTGCTCCGGGGTCTTGGCCTCGAAGGCGGTGCCGCCCAGCTCGAACGCGGCCACGAGGGCGCCGTCGCGGGTCTTGGCGATCCCCGCGGTCAGGTGCGACTGGATCGGCACCAGGGTCGCGGCTGTGCGCTCCTCGGAATGAATCTTGATGAGGGCGTTCATGGGCGGTACGTCGAGCCCTTCCAGATGTAGCGATGCCGGGCGTTGGCGCTGGTCTGCATCCAGACCATCACCAGGTCGAAGAAGCGCGGGTCCCACTTGCACACCAGCCACATGGCCCCGTGGATCGGGATGGCCGCAAGCAATGACCACAGGCTGTTGAGCATCACGAAGGGCGTGATCACCAGCATCATGTTCAGGATGACGCCGGAGTAGGTGACCCCGGCCAGCATCGCCGGCCGGGTCATGCCCTGAAAGAGCGGGTCCGACATGGATCAGGCGACCCGCTCGACAATTGGCGCCGGGTCGAGGGCCGCAGTCGCGGAGTTGTCCCTGATGTAGTCGACGATGCCGGCGGAGCCGAAGATGATGACCACAGCGATCATGACGCTGATAAAGGCCATCCACTGGATGCGGCCGGACAGGGCCATGAGGCCGGCGCCGATGACCGCGGCGATGGCCACGGCACGCAGGAAGGTGTTGTTGAGGATGCCGAGGATGGCGTTGCCGAAGTTGTCGAGGACGTTGGCGGAGGCGATCTCCGGGGCGAGGGCCAGGGCCGCCAGCAGGGTGACGGCGGCAATGCCGCGCGTCGTTGGGTCGGTTGCGTTTGCTTGGATCACGCGGGTCTCTCCTTCAAGTTGAGGAAGTCAATAAACGCCGAACGGGTCGGCACGGGCTAGCGATGGAATGCGCCCAGGGGCGGGCGGCGGGATGCGGCGTTATCCGCCGCCGAAGCCGTCGAGCACGGCCTCGAAGCGCCAAGGCTTGGCGTTGGATTCCGGAGGATCTTGGGCTAACGCCGGTTGGTCTGTCGGACCCGCGTCGGCCGCCAGATCCTGGGCGAGGCTGACGCTGACCACCACGGGGTCGGTCGGGACATAATCGTTCAGCCGCACGTCCTCGACCTCGTACCGACGGTCCGGTGGCGGCTTCGGCATCCAGGCCTTCACGCGGCTGACATAGCCGTTGCGGATACCATGCTCTGCGTCTCCGCTGTTGTAGCGGCTGATGGCGGCATCGACGGTGAACGGCGCGCGGGCATAGGCGTCCACGAGGACCCGCTCACCAGCGGCGAGGTTGATGCAGGGATCGAAGACGGTCTCGGGCGAAAGGCCGAGCCACTCCCAGTTCTCGCTGTTGATCTGCGCCAGGCCGGCATCGATCAGGTGCCCGGCGGCGAGCAGCTCCCGGGCCGTGGCGATGGCTTGCTCACGGGTCTTCGGGAAGAGTGCCCGACGGCGCTTGCTGTCGTGGATGGCATAGGGATGGCCCCTGCTCTCTTCGAGCACGATGGCCTTCATCGTGATGGGCGCCACCATCGGGGCACAGGTTGCGATCAGGGTTATCAGGTCCATGTCCACGCCATGTCAGGTTACT
>SACH01000754.1 GCA_009928645.1 Gammaproteobacteria bacterium
CCCTCCCGGTTACCGACCCGTGCCCTCACCGCAGTCGTCCTGGCAATCCCCGCTGGAAGCGTCCGGTGCTGGCCAACTGCCGCCGCAGCAGGGCCCAGGACTCCGCCTGGTGCTGCGCCCCGCGCAGGCGCAAGAGCCGGGTCCGGTTGGCGGCGGATTGCTGGGCCAGGATCGCCGCCCAGAGACCGTCGGTGACGTTGTAGCTGCGTCCCGCGGCCAAACAAACGGGAATGGCGACGTCGAGCGGCACCTCCAGGTCGGCGGCCACGGCCTCCACCGCGGCGCGGATCATCCGCGCTTTCTCCCGGGCGGGGTCGTTGAGGTCATAGGGCGGCTGCCATTCCTGGCGCGGGCGCAAGAGGTCGATGTGGCTGACCGCGACCAGCCCCCTCCTTACCACCGGGCCCCTCACCCGCAAGTCCGGACGAGGCCGGTCCTGTCGCTAAACCTGCTGCTTTGCCCCCAGCCGAACAGGATCAAAAGCAAACGGACGGGGGTGGAAGTCTGGCGAGCAGGATGATAGCCATGCGCATAGAGGTGAGAACCGATGAGTTTCCGGATTCTGACGGTCGAGATGATGCCAGCCGATTGCCAACAGGCCTTGGGACTGGTCACCTCCTCCTGCTGCATCGGCAAGTCCTTAGTCGGCGACATGGCCGCCAATGTCAAGAACTGGTCCATTGGCGGCGAGTTGCCGGGTTATACCGCGCTCATGGACCAATCGCTGGAGGTTGTCAGGGACCGGCTGGCGGAGCAGGCCCAGGCCATGGGTGCCAAAGCGGTCATCGGGGTGCGCTTCAGTAGCACCCAGGTTAGTCAGGGCGCGGTTGAACTGATCATTTATGGCACGGCGGTCTGCTGACAGCCACGGGACAGCATTCGCCGGGGTGAATGTTTTGATAGGGTCCATACCTGTTCCCTTTCCCTAACTTAACCCTGCCTCTCTGGCCAGAAGCCCTCGTGCATGATCGTGGTGAAGGACCAGGGAGTGGTCGAAGAGAAGTTACCTACGCCATGCTTCAGGTTAAGGGCTTCAGCCGCCGGGCCATTTCTCCTGAAACGCGTCCTCGATGGCCTCACGGATCAGTTCCCAGATCCCCTCCGTGGCCAGCGCGGGGATCTCCTTGGCCAGGACGCGTGAA
>SACH01000755.1 GCA_009928645.1 Gammaproteobacteria bacterium
GGCCAAGGTCATCCACCGCCTGTGGCAGGACGGCAACAACGACCTGCTGATCCTGCCCGGCAGCCTGCCGCTCTACGACGGCGACATCCGCAACGTCGCCATCTACCCCTTGCCCCAGGGCTGGGACCCGGTGCTGGAGCGCGACGTGGACGGCGAGCGCGCCGAGACCACCGCGATCGAGCGCGCCGAGCCGCGCCTGGGCGCCCTCCAGGCCTGCCGCCGCGCCGCCCGCACCATCTTCCTCGGCAGCGCCCCCAGCACCGCCAACCAGATGGTGCGCGGCATCGAGGCCGAGCGCGTCCTCCTCGGCGCCGCCCAGCCCGAGCAGGCGGTGGGCCTCTACAAGGATGCCCTGCGCCGCCTGGGGGACCGCCTGCACTATCTGAACAGCGTCAATCACCGCTACTACCTGGACACCCGCCCCAACCTGCGCCGCGAGAAGGAAGAGCGCATGCGCCGCTTCAGCGACAAGGAGGACGTGGTCCCCGCCATCCGCGAGCGGGTGCAAAAGGCCCTGGCCACCGGCCTCTTTGGCGGCATCCACGTCTTCACCCCCAGCGGCGACGTGCCCGACGACTGGGCCCTGCGCCTGGTGGTACTGCCCCCGGACGCGGGCTTCAGCCGCTCCGGCCCCTGCCTGGCCATCGAACGGGCCACCGCCCTCCTCAAGCAGCGGGGCGATCAGCCGCGCTTCAAGCAGAACCGCCTGCTGTTCCTAGCCGCCGACGACGACAACCGCAGCCGGCTCAAGGAGCAGGTGCGCGCCGTCCTCGCCTGGGAATCCATCGTCGCCGACATCAAGGAACACAAGCTCAACCTGGACGGCTATCAGACCCAGCAGGCCAGCGTCAACCTGACCCAGGATGTCGAGACCCTCAAGCGCATGCTGCGCGAGACCTACCGCTGGCTCCTCGCCCCCATGCAGGAGGCCACCCCCGGCAAGGGCCTGTCCGCGCTCCAGTGGGAGCACTTCCCCCTCAACGCCGCGGCGCCCAACCTGACCCAGGAGATCGAGCACGTCCTCAAGGACCAGGAGCTGCTGATCACCGCCTGGTCGCCCTTCCACCTGCACCAGCTCCTCAAGACCTGGTTCTGGAAAAACGACGTGGTGGCGGTCAGCGCCCTGACGGTCTGGCACCAG
>SACH01000154.1 GCA_009928645.1 Gammaproteobacteria bacterium
CTCTTCGGCTTCTGGCTCGAACATCTCATCCAGCTTCTCGACGCACGCCAGGACCTCGAACTCGTCGAACGGGTCACCGACCCCGATCTCCTGCAGAATCCGGGCGCAGGTCAGGATTAGCTCCCGGCGGCACTCGCGCTCCTCGCACTCATTAAAGCTCTGGTCCTCGGGGTTCAAGGTGGCGAGGTTCGCGAAACAATCGCCAAGGTCGCGCAAGGTATTCTGGAATCGGCAATAGGGCATGTTCATCGCGGCTCTCCGGAACTCGCGCTTATTCAAAGGGTTAAGCGCTTCCCCTACTTAAAGGATACCCGCGGGCCTGGCTTGCGCAAGGGTTTCTGGACGAAAAGTCACGCCTTTTCAACCGCCTATCCAGGCGCGTCGAACCAAAGTGGAGAAGAGCGCCAGCATAGGGCCAGGACCTCCCAGGACGGGCCAGGACGCGCTGGCGGGGCGGACCGATAGGATTGGATTGGATAGGGCGGGAACGGCCCGGCGGGGCGGGGCGGCGCCCAAGCGCCTCACCTCGGCACGGCGCCCGGCTGATCGCCCTGGATGGCAAGGGCCGGCGTCGCGAGCGGGACGCTTGTCTTCTCCGCTCCCGGCTCGCCACCTGGCTCCTTACGGCGCCCGGCTCAGCACGCCGCTGGCCGCTCACAACACGTCTAAGCGGTTGATTGGATTGGGCAATGCGCTATGCCTATGATTTTGGGGTCCTTCCGGGCACCTCTGCGCCGGGAGGTTGCCGGCCGCCCGGCCTGGCCCTAGGCGTAGCTTCTTCATTTCGTTTCTGTTTCAAGGGGATTGTCGGGCACGCTGGGGGGGGATAACCGGGTGTACGGGGCTGTTCGGCGGGCGCTGTTTGTCCGGGGACTAATTGTTCAGGAGGCCGAAATGGCCCTGGCTATAATCCAGATCCATTCGCCTTCCATAGGGCCAAGTCCGTGGCAGCCTTCAACCTCTCGCCGCCGATGCTCAAGGAAAAGGACATCCAGGCCGCGATCCTGGACTACCTCCAGTGGGATCAGCGGGTGCAATGGGCGGCACGCTTCAACGTCGGCGCCAGTCCGTCCGAGTACGTAGATAAGCAGGGGCGGCGCAAACGCTACTTCGTGCGCTGGGCGCCGACCGGGACCCCGGATATCCTCGGTATGCTCAAGGGCGGCTGTCTGCTGGGGATCGAGTGCAAGCGCCCCGATGGCCGGGTGCGCCCCGCGCAACGGGCCTTTCTTGACGCCATCGCGGACGGCCAGGGCCTGGCGATCGTCGCCCGGTCGGTGAGGGATGTGATCCGCGACCTCGATCAGTTCTGTCAGGCGCGGGGCGCGTCATGATTCACATCGAGATCGACGCCAGCGAGGTCTTCGCTGTCCTGCGCAGACTGGAGGTAAATCTGAAGCCGGCGGTCGCCGAGGGCATGACGCGTACCATGCGGGCGGTCGAACAACATGAGATCAAGGCCATGGAGGATCAGATCGACCGTCCTACCCCCTTCACGCTGGACAGCCTCTGGCTTCAGCCTGCCACGGCCAGCAAACTGGAGGTGACCCTGGGGATCAAGCCCATTGCGAGCAAGTACCTCACCCGGCCGATCTTGGGGGGCGACGTGAACAACACCCTGGTCCCGGTGCTGGCCAACGAGAAGCTCAACCAGTACGGCAACATCGTCGCCAAGCGCAAGGGCATGAAGTACCTGGCGCGGCACCGGAAGAAGTCTTTTGTCGCCCGGATCAAGGGCACCCTGGCGGTGTGGCAGCGCATTGACCGCCACCAGGTCCGCGCCCTGATCTACAAGGACCCGGATGCGCCGCGCCAGAAGCGCTGGACGTTCTACGAAACCGGGGAGAAGGTGATCCAGTCCCGCGTGCTGCGGGACATCCATACCGCCATCAAGAAGGCCCTGGGCTAAAACAGCTCGGCTTGGACGTGGGTCGGGGCTTGAGTTAGGGTGGGAACCGGGGATTGGCTTGGGGCGGTCCCTAACTCGGGGACCGCGACGCCCAGGCGGTCTTGGAACCAGTCGGCCACCAGGCGGCGGTGGCACCAGTTGGTCGGGGTGAAGGGCGGGCGCTCCCAGCAGAGAAGGACGGGCTCCTGATCCCCGGCCAGGCGGTGCAGATCGTCCCAGACCTGCTGGGGATCGAGGGCATTGAGGATGGCGGCGTAACGGGGCAAATAGAGCGCCTGACTCATTTTGAGCATATCGGCATCCGGGGCCAACGCGCGGTATTGGCGGAAGCCCGCGGGGGTACCGCGGGGGGCATAGCGGGCGATGGAGATCCGGCCGGGTCCGGTGTAGGTGAAGAAACTGGCGGTTTTCATGGTTGCTCTCCCTGGCAAGGGGTGATGATTTAATTATACGGCAACCACTTGTTTTCGCTCATTTAATAGTAATTCTCCAGGCTATTGGGTTCGGATAAATGGCATTGGTGTAAAGCGACTGGCCGCTCGTCGCATCGTTCGCTTACCTATAGCTGGTTCCACCTTCTCCATGTGGCTGTGCACGCGGTGGCTACCGACCGAATTGTCCCCGCGGGGGTCATTCCCATCGCACGTTATCGGCGCAGCCAGTCTTGGCCCCAACGGTCACCTACCTCATCACCCGGCAGCCCGTGGTGAAGGAAGCGGTTCTCACGTCCCATCCTGTCGCATCCCTCCGCCACCATGGTCCCTTCCGTCACCCGACCTTCCGGAACGACCATGCCGTACCTGTCCAGAATCGCCGCCCATTTCAATCAACGCTTCGTCCATTGGGGCATCCAACTCCCACCGGCGGACCTCGCCCAGCGCCGCCGGGGCCAGCTCAGCCAGTCCGGCTGGTGCATCTGGTACCTGTTCGACGCCGATGAGCAAGGTGACTACCTCGACTACTACGCCCACCACCCCGTCAGTGGCGACGAGCACCGCCGGCTGCGCGCCAACGGCGGGCGGGAGTGCCTGCCCGCCCTCCAGTGGCCGGACCCGGACCGGGACGACCCGGCGGAGACCCCTTGCGAATCTCGAGCCTGGCAAGCCGAGAACCGACGCATCGCCGCCCTGCTGACGGCCAAGGGCTTTGGCATCCCGGCCGGCGCGCCCGGGGTCCCGGTCCGCACCCGGGGCCGCCCCCTCCACCCCTCCCCGTGAGGCGTGCGCCCGGCCGGGGCTGGTCACCGGGGCGCACCCCAGGACCAGCCGGGTCCTTTGCTATGATCCCTCGTCACCCGTCCCGCTCACCCTGCCGCCTACCCGGGAGCCGCCCATGATCGACACCCTGCTGCGCCAATGGACCCTGTTGCGCCTATTGCCTCGCCATCCACGGCGGCTGGAGCCCGCCCGCCTCAAGGACAAACTCGACGCCATGGGCATCGCGGTGACCCTGCGCACCGTCCAGCGTGACCTCAACGCCCTGGCGGCGGTCTTCCCCCTGGAGGCCTCGGCGGGCAAGCCCCAGGGCTGGTGCTGGTGCCAGGGCGCCCGCCAGCTCGATCTGCCGAGCATGGACCCCCATGCCGCCCTGACCTTCCACCTGGTCGAGCAACACCTGCGCACCCTGCTGCCGCCGGCGACCCTGGCCGACCTGGCGCCCTGGTTCGAGGCCGCCCGCGGGGTGGTCGCGGCCGGGACCTCACGGGTGACCCAGTGGCGGCAGAAGGTGCGGGTGGTCTCCCGCACCCTGACCAAGCTGCCCCCGGCCATCGACCCAGCGATTCAGGCCAGCCTCTACGAGGGCCTGCTGCTGGACCGCCAGGTAGAGGTGACCTACCGGGCGCTGACCACCGGCGGGGAGGCCAAGACCTACCCGGTGCATCCCCTGGGGCTGGTGGTGATGGAACAGGTGGTGTACCTGGTGTGCACCCTGCGCGATTACCCGGACCCGCGCTTTCTCGCCATCCACCGCATCGACGCCGCCCGCCTGCTCGATGTGCCGGTCCAGCGCCCCACGGGCTTCGACATCGACGCCTTCATTGCCCGGGAGTTCGGCATCCGCCGCGGGGACGAGGCCCTCAAGCTGGTGCTGTGGGTGCGGGGAACCCTGGCGGCCTACCTGAAGGAGACCCCCATCGCCAAGGGCCAGAAGCTCCAGCCCCGGGACGGTGAATGGACGGAGGTGCGGGTCAAGGTCGCCGACACCCAGCAACTGCGCAACTGGTTGCTGTCCCTCGGTGCCCAGGCGGTGGTGGTGGCGCCGGCGCGGCTGCGGGAGGAGCTGCGCGAGGAATTGCGCCAGGCAGCGGCCCGGTACGAGGGGTCGATGCCAAGCTGAAAGGGGTTTGGCTATCTTCGAAAAAACGCTCGAACGCGGGTTGCTCGCTTAGCACGCCAAAGCATAAAATCTGCTCGGTGCAAGTTGCTTCTAGCAGCAGTGCCGCGGTGTTTCGCCGCGGCGGTCGTCAAGCCGATGATACGTCATCGGCTGCCAATGTCACTCAGCGCACGACGGGAACAGCCTTGGGACACTGCCACGCTGAGCCGACTCTACGAGTCCTCTAGACATTGTCCCATGGCTGTTCCCGTCGCGCGCCTACAGTGATTGCCACCGATCCGAGGTGGACCGTAGAAGCAACTTGCGCCTTTACTTCAGCAGGATAACCCAGGGGGTGGAATGGAGCGTATCGACCTACTGTACGCCGCACGTTCAGATGAGTTGAAAGTCAGAAAAGGTCTACGCGGTATTTATTCTGTTTACTGCACCCTGAACGTCACGCAATCTGGAACGGTTTACCAAGTTAACGCGGCGCTAAAAACTGGATATTGGAACCGCTCCCTGTGGTACCTCAAAACCACTTGCTCCAGCGAGCAAGCGGCAGCCGCAAAATTTCAGTGGATACTGGGGAATCTGCCTCTTGCCATAGCGGAAGGCAGCGGAAATTCTAAGTTTTATTCCTTTCTGAATTGCCGGGCCGATGATGAGTGCGTACACAAGGCCCTAGAGGAATGGGGCCGCCTTTTGGCGGCGGAGAAATTCCTCACTTGGCCCCTCATTGACACGACCCACGGCGAGCAAGAGCTTGCCCAGGGTCTGGTGACCATGGGAGTTGGGCGCCATCTCGTTACTCTCCTCGAATCCGGCCAGGCACTGTCGCCGGAGTCTGCCGCGGGATTGGCTCGTTATTTTTCTCAAGCACCCTTAAAAGTGGGGTACTGGGGTCCCTATAAGCGGCTCATCAAATTACTGGAAACCCGGCCCAGCGATGCCCAATGGCTGGGTATCGCGCTAGGCCGCCTGGACAGCCACGACACGAGGTGGTCGGAGAGCGACGTTGACCTGAAAAATTACGACGTCGGCATCCCTGATACTGTCCCCAGCGAGGAAACCATCATCTACATGGTGCGACGTGGCCGTCGCCACCTGCGCCGTTTGTCCCGCACCCAGCCCGAGGAGTACGTTCGCTGTGCCCTCGGCATATTCCACCACCCTTCGGACGTGGAGCTCGACCACCGCTGGATCCTGGCGGACATCCTTTACGCTCGGGGGACCAAAGACTTCCACTGCGGGCGCTGGCGGGCCTTGCAACTACCAGCTCCGCCGGCCCGTTACAACCGCCGCTGGGACCGCGCGCCCGAAATTTGGGACCAGCACCTCGATCAGGTCCGACGCCTCTGGGTTGAGAATTCCGATCAAACGGATATTCAGGTCTGGGCCTTCTGGGTGCTCAACGACCATCCGCAACCCCTCCCGGAACTGCCGGCCAAACCCTTGGCCCTCGCCCTCCTCAGCCCGTCCAGTCAGCTCCAACTCTTCGCTTGCCAGCAGATTAGCGTGCATCCCGCCATCCTGCTGGAACTCCCCGAACCTGCGGTTCGTGCATTCCTGAGTACCTGCACGGAGGGACAGCTCGATACCGTGCTGCCCTTCCTCGTTGCCCACAGCGGGTGCCTGACCATCCAGGAGGCCCTGCTCGCTTATGTCAGGCAGGTGGCACTGCCCAACATCAGCCCCAACGCCATCAGCCTCTCCCCCGCGTTTCGGGCCACGCGGCTGCTCTCCTTCGCCCTACGGTATCTCCTGCCAAACCTTCACGCTAACGAACTCGCGCCCCTGGCCCACTGTCTGGGTCACCTGACC
>SACH01000756.1 GCA_009928645.1 Gammaproteobacteria bacterium
TGATAGGTGGCCGTGATGATGGAAATCTTCATGGTGGGTTAATGGTTTTCGTGTGTTGATCTTCTTGATCGCGAGCAAAGTGACTGGGTCTGGTCGAGCCTCCACGCCATCACCCCCGCCACCCCACCTGCACCCCGTACCCCAGGTACTCCTTGACCACCAGCCCCGTCTCCTCCAGCGCCCGGGCGTTGGGCACCCAGCACTCCAGGCCGCGGCAGGCACGAAACCCCCGGTAATCCGCCCCCACCGGCAGCACCTCAAAGCCCGCGCGCGCAAACAGCGCCACCGCCCGGCGCAGATGCCAGGCGGAAGTCACCAGCAGCACCCGTCGCAGCCCCAAGGGGGCGAGCAGGGCGCGGGTGAAGGCGGCGTTGCCTTGGGTGTTACGGCTGTCAGCCTCCACGATCAGCGCCGTGGCGGGTACCCCCAGGTCACGCAGCAAGGCAGCGAGGGCCGCGCTCTCCCCCGCCACCACCGGTGGTTCGATCAACCCCCCGGCGCTGACCACCACCCAGGGCGCGCAGCCGGCGTGCCACAGTTGGGCCGCCTCCCAGGCCCGATCGGACCCCCGGTGCAGGCGCCCGCGCGTCTCGCCCGCCAACAGGGGCTGCATCGCCCCGCCGAGCAGGACGATGGCCTCTGCACGGGGGCATTCCACCGCCGGTCGCGGGGGGTAGGGCCGCTCCAAGCCCGCCATCAGGGTGCGGGCCACTTCGGGCAGCGCGGCGAGGAAAAGCACGACCAACCCGCCCACGGCCAGCAGCCATGCCGTGCGCCGCCAACGGGATACCGCCAACAGGATCAGCCCGGCGCCCGCCAGCAGTAGGCCCAGGGGCAGTGGCATGAACAGGGCGGTGATCAGGCGTTGCAGGTCGAGGCCATCCATCGTGCGTTAGGCAATCCTTGAAGCGTCCCTTGGGGCCCAGGGGCCCAGAAACCTAGACGCCCCAAGCCTCCCCGGGCCTCATGGGCCAGGCGTGGGAGCGGTTCCACCGCCGACATGCTCAACTACAAGCCTTGCAACAGCCGCTCAAAATAGCCAATGGTCGGCCGCAACCCCGCCCGCAGCGCCACCTTGGGCTCCCAGCCCAGTTGTTCCCGCGCCAGGCTGATGTCCGGTTGGCGCTGGCGGGGATCAT
>SACH01000757.1 GCA_009928645.1 Gammaproteobacteria bacterium
GCTGGAGGGCGTGAATCAGGTAAGGCACCTGGCGGAGGGCCTCGCCGAGCAAGGTCATGCCCAGGGAAAGGGAAGACCCGGGGGGGTATTCCCGGGGGGCGCGGGGGTCGATTTCCAGGACGTAGGGCCGCGGTGGCGCGGCGAAGCGTTGGTCCTGTTGGCCAGCGGGGGCCTGGGGCTCGAAGAGCCGGGTATAGACGCAGTGCTCCAACAACAGGCAACCGGCGCAGGTGCGGGCGCGGGTGACGCAGGCGGCCTGACGCAGGCCATGCCCCAGCACACCCCGCCAGGCGGAGCCGGCATAGGGTGGCAGGCGGATGGGGTCCAGGGCCTGCATTTCCACCCGCAGGCGGATCAGTGGCGGCAAGGTCAGGTCGGTGGTTTCCTGGGTGGTGTCGTCCATGGGGGCCTCCTTTTTGTTGAATTATGTGGTGGATGGAAGGTTGACCAGGGGCGACCGAGGGGCTGGGGGCGTTTTTTGTGGTCCGGGTCTGGCCTTCGCTGGCGGTCATTCTGGCCAATCTAACCCATCCCATGCCCCAAGGCTCGGGCCGCAAGCTTGTCGGAAGCAATCAACGGCAGGTCGTTGGGCAGCGAGCACTTGACCATACATTCCTCTATGACCGCTTCCGCGACCTGTGATGAGGAACCACGGCTGTGTAGCGGGTCAAGTTCCCAGCAGTCACGGGTACTTCACTGGGCCACCGACTGCTTTTAACCGCTGCCATGGGAACACAACTGGCACAGGAGGTTATCCCGTCCGCGCAGAGCCTCCCCTCCCAACCACCAGCGCTGCGCCTCCCCATCCCCCAGGGGCGGAAATCGGTCTCCGTGCCCGGTCGCCACCGCGGCGCCCGCTTCAAACCAGTCGCTCATCATCAGACTTTCGCTCAATCTCTCTGCTTCACCCTCACCCGTCGGGGAGGGATTCCCGAGTCCCGAAGAGGCCTGGTCCTGTTCCGCTTACTTCCCATCGCCCTTACCAGCCACACGCTCAGCCGCGCGTAGTGCCGGGCCATCTTGGCTGTCTGGTCGCGCATGACCAGGCACCACCACCTCGACGTTTCCCCCCTAACCCAGCAGCCAGCGCAACAGTGCCCCGGTCTCCGGCACCTGGACCCGCACCTGCGCCAGAAA
>SACH01000758.1 GCA_009928645.1 Gammaproteobacteria bacterium
TGCCGCCCGTCCGGTTCTGGAGCGCCTGCGCGACAGCGGGATGTATCTGTCCGATGCGGTACTGCAACGGGCGCTGCGGCGGGTGGGGGAGTAAAGGATGTGATCGGACCGGGCTGTCCACTCGCAGTCAATTTTTTTACAAAACGAAAAATGTCGATCGTCCTTAATATTGCCTTTAGTCAACATTGCGGATGCATCGTGCCCCGGCAGGAGGACGCCCTGCTGGTGGCAGGTGCGCTCTATCAGTTGGCCGATCTCGCGCCCCGTGCGCAGGCGGTCGACGTCACCGCCGGTCTCTGCGCCCTGGCCGATGGGGTGGCGTCGGCCCCCTGTCCCCAGCGGGCCAGCCGGGCGGTGCTCGATCTCCTGCGAGCGGCCGGGCAGGGCGCTGGCGCGGATTGTCAGGACGGCTGGATTGGCCCCCGGCTGATCCGCCGCCAGGTGCATGCTCAACTCTGCCGGCTTCTGGGGGGTAATCCCCAGACCCGGGGCACCGCCACGACCCTGGCGCTGCTGCAATGGCGCGCCGACCAGTGGAGCCTGGTGAATGTGGGCGATTCCCGGGTCTACCGGATCGGCCGGGAGGGTAACTGGCGGCAGTTGAGCCTGGATCATACCTACCGCCAGTCCATGATTGCCCGGGGGGAGATCGCTGCGGATCAGTTCCTGGGGCAACTCTTCAACGATCTCGAACACATGCTGATCGCCGACGACAACGAGGTCGATTTCGCCATTCATTGGCAGCGCGGTAACTGGCAGACTGGGGACACCTTCCTGCTCTGCACCGACGGCGTCCACGACACTCTCGGCGATGCCCGCCTCCAGTCCCTGTTTCAGCACGGGCGGGCGCTGGTGGATCAGGTCGCGGTCTGGCGTGATGCGGTACTGGCTGCCGGGGCGCCGGATAACTTCAGCCTGATACTGCTGCGCCTGACGGCAGCACCCGCAGGGTAACCCTGGAACCCTGGGCGGTAACCTTTTACGATTCAGTCACTGAAGCTGGCCACGGGGTCACGCTAGTCCCGGTGGCTGCCCACCGGATCATGACAATGAAGAAATAGCGTTGAGACCGGAGGGCACCGGAGCCACCAGCCTCAGGGCAAGATCTGCTCTTCCCAGGCCGGATTGGCGTCGTC
>SACH01000759.1 GCA_009928645.1 Gammaproteobacteria bacterium
CTTGATCTCCATGCTGGGGATCATGCTGGGCATCGTGGCGCTGATCGTGGTGCTGTCGGTGATGAACGGCTTCCACAAGGAGATCCAGGAGCGCATCCTCGGCATGGCCTCCCACGCCACCCTGTCCGAACCCACCGGGGACATGGCGGATTGGCGGGAACTGCTGCCCCGGGTGCGCGCCCACCCGGCCGTGGTGGGGGCGGCGCCCTTCATCGAGATGCAGGTCATGCTGGCCAACGGCGGCGAGGTTAGCGGCGCCCTGATCCGCGGCATCGAGCCGGTGGAGGAGGATCAGGTCTCGGAACTGCGCCAGGACATGCACCGGGGGGAGGTGGATTCGCTGACCCCGGGGTCCTTCAACATCGTTCTGGGCCGTGAACTGGCGGCGGTCCTGGGCGTCGGGCCGGGGGACAAGGTGACGGTGGTCACGCCCCAGGTCAGCGCCACCCCCATCGGGGTCATGCCGCGGCTCAAGTCCTTCACCGTTAGCGGCATCTTCGCCGTGGGCATGTCGGATTACGACCGGGGGGCGGGTTTCATCCACCTCCAGGACGCGGCCAAGCTGATGAGCCTGGGGGAGAGCGTCACCGGGCTGCGGCTCAAACTGACGGACATGTTTGCCGCCCCCCGCCTGGTGCGGGAGATCGCCCAGGACCTGGGCGGGGTCTACCGGGTGGTGGACTGGACCCAGCACCACAAGAACTTCTTCGCCGCCCTGAGCACGGAGAAGAGGATGATGAGCATCATCCTCTTCCTCATCGTGGCGGTGGCCGCCTTCAATATCGTCTCGACCCTGGTGATGGTGGTGACGGATAAGCAGGCCGATATCGCCATCCTGCGCACCCTGGGGCTGTCGCCGGGACGGGTTATGGGCATCTTCATGGTCCAGGGCACGGCCATCGGCGTCGCCGGTACCCTGCTCGGGGTCATCTGCGGCATCCTGCTGGCGATCAATGTCGAGGCTATCGTCGCCGGGATTGAGAACGTCTTCGGCATCCACTTCCTGGACCCGAACATTTATTACATCAGCAACATGCCCTCGGATATCCATGCCGCCGACGTGCTCGCCGTGGGCCTGGGGGCCTTCCTCATGTCGGTTTTCGCTACCCTCTATCCGGCCTGGCGCGCCTCG
>SACH01000155.1 GCA_009928645.1 Gammaproteobacteria bacterium
GTGCGAGAATTTGCCCAGCGCTTTGGGAGGTTGCGTCCGGGCCAGCGGTGATGGGCTTGAGCAAGAGCGTGGCAATGCCACGGTCTCCTGAATACTGCGTTGGGGTGTAGGGCGTAGGGTCACACGTCTGGCCGGGGATATCTTTTCACCACGTGGCGCCGGGCCAAGGAAGGAGCGTGGCCGTGCCACCGTCGATTTCACAAACATTTATTCGCCATCCAGGCTTTGCTGAAGAACTCCCGACCGCAGGGACCGGGATGACGCCTGCAGCGAGGGATCGAGTGAGCGTGTCCTAACTAGGAATAGTGAGATAATTGAGTAACTTGCCATAGAATGACGTTCCTACGCGCAAAGTGGGCCCCTTGGTAGCCAAAACATGCGGAATTTTCGCGTAGGAGCGATCATCTGATCAGTTATTGGACAGAGAAAGCGGTGACTCGCGAACCAAGGTCGGACCTGGCCCGCCGAGAATGGGTAAGGCGGGGAGCCTTTTGAGCGTGTTCAGATGAAGGGTAGGGGAGGCGACCACGACCGTCCACTCATCCACCCCCGCTATCGGCGCGCCTTCTCGCGCAAGTGTGGTAACGGAAGACTGGGGCAGAGGCACAATGCGTACCGGTCTCCGCTCTCCTCAAGTGTCGGAACGGATATGGCCATTGGCGAATAATCGCGCAAGAGATCTGGGTGAGAACATGCCTTGGTCCCGAGGGGGCGCTGCCCGGAAGACACGCGTGGCAGATGTGAACGGGGCGTCGGTTGGATTATGAACCCCATGGCCCCGTCGGGTAACTCTAGGGGGTATAATCAACCCAATCTAACCGACAAGCGGGGGGGTGCTGATGACCGTTGCTAATCTTTTAAGTGGATCAGGGGTATATCCCATTGATCTGGTTAAACGCCGCTCCGAAGAGGTTTTGCGCTCCCTCCGGAATAATGTGTTTGCTCCCGAGGGACGAAAGACCCTGCGCCGCTGCTGGAATATCCAGGAGGCGGCGAAACTTGTCGGGCGGAGCGCGCAGACCATCCGGAACACGGAAGCGGCCGGTCTGCTGGCGACACCACCTCGTTTGGCGAATGGCCGCCGGGAAGGTTACAGCCTCGAACTGATCAATAACATGCGGGCCTATTTCTCAACCCGTCCCTGGCGGGCTGACGATGATGAACCGGTGGTTTTAAGCTTCAGCAACTTTAAGGGCGGGGTCGGCAAGTCGGCCTTCGCGACCCATTCGGCGCAATATTTTGCTACCCGGGGCTATCGGGTGCTCCTGATTGATCTTGATAGTCAGGCCAGCACGACGACCTTATTTGGCTATAACCCGGATCTGGAGATCGAAAAAGAGCACACGCTCACCCCCTATTTGCTAGGCGACGAATCAACCCTGGAATATGCGGTGCGGCATACGCATTGGCCTGGCATTGATATGATTCCCAGCGCGCTCCATTTTTATAACGCCGAGTACGAGATGGCCGCGCAGGTGTCGGGTAACGTGACGCTCCTGGAAAGCCTCAAATTCGGCATCGCGACCATTGCCGATCGCTATGACCTCATCATCCTTGACCCGCCTCCCGCCTTGGGGCTGATTTCGATCAGCGCACTCATTGCCGCCAGCGCCCTGGTGATTCCGGTACCACCCTCCAACACGGATTTCGCGTCGACGACGCACTTTTTTTCCATGCTGCTGGATACCCTGGGCACCCTGAGAAAGCATGGCGTGGACGCGCGCTATAAGTTTTTCCGGCTCGCACTATCGAAATATGATGAACGTAAAAGCACCCAGGTGGCCATTGCGGATGTGATGAAGCGGGTCTTTGGCGAATACCTGCTGAAAACACCGGTGAAAGATAGCGCGGAAATTGATAACGCCTCGGCGCGCTTTGAGACCGTTTATGAACAGCAGGGCCCGCTGACGTCGCGGGAAACCCATCAGCGCTGCCTGGAATTTCTGGATGGGGTCAATCGCGAAATCGAAATCCTGGTGCGTCACACCTGGCCCAGCCAGCAGGCGGCGTTGCGCGAGGAAGGATTACTCAAGGAGAATACCCATGGCTAAAAATCGCGGACTTTTTCAGAGTATTACTGAGGATGTGGATGCGGCGTTGGCGATAGAAGCCTTGTCGCCCGAGCAGGAGGCTCCTGCGGTCGATCTGAGCGGCGGCCCCTTGACCATGCGCCTGGACGACATTCGCAATCCCCATAACGCCCCGCATGGCAAACGTCGCCCTGACATGGCGCGCTATCTGTGGGTTTCTCCCGAAAAATGTCGGCCGTGGCGCCATCATAATCGTCTCTATCATTTGCTCTCCGCGGAAACCTGCGCGGACCTCATTGAGGGGTTCCGGGCGATTGGTCGGCAGCAACATCCGGCCTGGGTGCGGCAACTACGGGGCGAGGAACGGTTTGACGATCAAGGCCAGGAGCACGATTTCGAGATCATCATGGGCGTGCGGCGCCATTGGACCGTTTCCTATTTTCAACGACAGGGCGAAACCAACAAGGATGGGGCGCCGTATGAGTTTTTGGTACATGTCTGTGATAAGTTGAGTGACGCGGAAGCATTTCTGCTCTCCGACGCCGACAATCGCGCTCGTAAGGACATTTCCGATTACGAGCGCGCCCACGAGTATCGCTGGGCGCTGGAGCATCTGTTCAATGATGTCATCACCCAGTTGGCCAATGCGCTGCAGATGGACCGTACCAATGTCTCCCGCATCATCAAATTGACCGAGATGCCGCCAGAGTTGGTGGCGGCCTATCCCAGTGAACTGGAGATTCAAACCGCTCACTGGCGCTACCTGGCCCCGTATTTCCAACCTGACAAACCGGGGAGCCAGGCTAGTGCGCAACGGATTCTGGCCTGCGCTGAAAAGATCCGTGCCCTGCGGCGCGAAGGCAACGGCAAGGCCCCCGCGGATGGGACTGAAACCTTCCAGTGGCTAAAAGCCGCCGCCACGTCCACGCCACCGCGCAGTTCGCCGGAAACCCTCAAAGTGGTGCATGCTGCGGGCTCGGGGCAGGTCGCGCTGAAAGTTCTGCGGACCGCGCGAAGCCTGATCTTCGAGCTACCGCATGCTGCCCGCGCCTCCCCGGAGGAACGGCGGGAGATCCTGCTGGCTGCGGCGGCGGAATTGCTGGTCGATTAGGCCGTGCCGTGCCATGGAACGCCTACCCCGCGCCCGGGGTGGGGTGGGCACGGGGTGGTGGAGGCAGGGTCTGGAGCGACAGGAAGTCCCGGCGGGCGCCGCTGACGCGGGCCTGAATCCGCGCCTCGCGCTGGCGTTGCCGCTGCCAGGGATGGAAACCCTGCCGCTTCCGGCTCAGAAGGGGCTGGGCCTCGGCAACCGGCGCCGATGGCGGCGTAGGGGGCACGGGAGGCCGGATTTTTCGCCCGTTGCGGGTGACGTCGGACGAGTTTAGCCCCCCATCGACGCCGATGCGGGTTTCGCACGGGGCGGCGTCTCCTCGTCTACCAAGGCGATGCCCTAGTGCCCGCACGCGTGGCGCCACACGGAGACCCTCTTCGGGATGCCGCCCGGTACCCGGGACCGGTCCCGCGCAGCAGCAAAATCGCCCCGCCCGGTGGGCGCTGGCCATGAAGCGCTGCTCCAACTGGACACGAATGGCGACCGCGTGCCGACGCCTTTTGCAGCGCGGCGTGCGGGCGCACTGGGCGCAGACATGGCCGAAGGCGCGGTCCTGATCCCCAATATACGCGCGAATACCGTAGTGGCGACCTTGTTCAACCACGGATACGGATTGAACTGCTTGAGCGAGATCAGTTCACGCGTAAAGCCTGAGGCGGTGACCCGTGCGCTGTCCGGCCGGCACGCCGTCAAGCGTCAGGCCAGCGCCGCGAGCAGCGCTTCTTGCGGCGGGGTAAGGGATAAAACCGGAGCGGGCAGGCCCGGTGAATCAGGCCGGTGATGTTACCCTGGAGCGCGCTAAACAGTGACGCACGCCGCGCCAAAAATCCCGTCATTTCCCGCAACTCCCGCCTTACGCGTGTTCCTTCGGTCCCTGCTAGCCCGCAGCAAGCGCAGCGTGCGCTGGCGGATCACGCCGGCGCAATCTGCCGTTAACGCTTACTCTGTAGACGACAGTGAACAGTCATAGGGCAAAGCGGAACGTGGGCCGGTCCGCGGGGCCGTGCGGCGTGCGCGGACCGTCATTCAGGATCCGCCCCGCCAGCACTCAGGCGTGCGCGGCAGGTAGTGCTAACAAAAGCCTAAAGTTTCTCCCGCCAGAGCCGTAAGAAAGTTCGAACACCCCGGTCGAGCGCCCTGGGCGCCGCCGCGACAGGTGGTCACTGAACACCTTCTGACCCGGCTTCTTTGGAGATCCCCATGGCCCTGACCATCGCCACCAACAGCGCTGCCCTGAATTCCCAGCGCATGCTCAATTCCTCCCAGAGTTCCCTGAACAAGGCCATGGAGCGGCTGAGTTCGGGCATGCGCATCAACCGCGCGGCGGACGACGCCGCCGGCCTGGCCATCACCACCAAGCAGTCCGCTCAAATCCGCAGCCTGAATCAGGCCGTGCGCAACGCCAACGACGGTATCTCCATGATCCAGACCGCGGAGTCGGGCATGGACGCGGTGCAGAACATGCTGACCCGCATGAAGGAACTCGCCACCCAGGGCGCCACCGACACCCTGAGCTCGCAGCAGCGCGAGTACCTGGCGATGGAAATCAATGAACTGCGCGAGGAGATCAACAACGTCGCCGGGCGCACCCAGTTCAACGGCATCAAGCTGCTCAACGGCGAAGGCGCCAGCGGCATGACCTCCGGCGGCACCCAGGTCGACGACTCCAGCGCGGTGAAGGTCGGTACCTCCACCGCCGGCGACGAGGCCTTCTTCGCCGCCATCAATGTCGTGGGCGCCAATCCCTCGGACACCTTCACCTTCGAGTACGGCAACGCCGACATCGACAATGACGGCAGCACCGACACCTACCTGCGCCTGAGCGCCACCGACAGCGGCGACGTCCAGACCCTGAATCTCAATGACATCAAGAACGATGCCATCACCACCGGCGAGCGCTTCACGCTGAACTTCGACAAGCTCGGCGTCAGCGTCTCCATGCAGGCCATGGAGGATGGCAAGATCGATGACATCACCAGCGCCATGGACGCCCTGGTCCTCACCACCGGCGGTTCGCCGAACCCGCTGGTCGACATCAGCGGTGATCTGCGGCTGAATGCCGCCGTGGGCACCGACGAATTCACCGTCAAGGACATCGATGTTCACGCCTCTGAATTCGCCCTCGGCACCACCGCCAATACCTATACCTTCGCCGATGCCGGCGGCGGTAAGGTGACGCTGACGGATCTCGACGGCACGGCGCAGACCATCGATGTCAGCACCATCACCGGCGTGGAGTACGGGCAGACGGTCACCCTGGCCTTTGACAAGCTGGGCGTCAGCCTCGACTTCGTCTCCGCCGCGTCCGGCACCCTGGCCGGCGCCGACCTCGCCGCCTCCCTGGACGGTCTGACCCTCAAGACCCAGGTCGGTGTCGGCGCCGGTGGCGCCGGATCGGTTTCCGGGCAGGATATCCTGATTCAGGCCGGCGCCGCCTCCGGCGCGGAGAACCAGATCAGCCTGTCGTTCACCGACGTGCGCACCTCCTCGCTGGGCAACCTCAATACCCTGATCGACGGTCTGCGCAGCGGCAGCCGCGAGGCGTACGAGGCGCTGATGGACGAGGCCGAAGTGGTGCTCGACACCGTCTCCACCGCCCGCGGCGTGCTCGGTTCGCAGATGAACCGCCTCGAGTACACCATCGCGAGCCTGGAGTCCATGTCGACCAACATGTCCGACGCGCGGATGCGTATCCGCGATGCCGACTTCGCCGCCGAGACCGCCGAACTGTCGAAGAACCAGGTCCTGCAGCAGGCGGGCATGGCCATGCTCTCCCAGGCCAATCAGATGCCGCAGAACGTGATGGCGCTGTTGCGTTAATGGCCGCGGGGTAACCCGCCACCCCCGGCGT
>SACH01000760.1 GCA_009928645.1 Gammaproteobacteria bacterium
CTATTGCTTTGATGACAACTTCAAGGTGTGGATCATCACCGAGGCCGACCGGTCAGTGACCAGCATCCTGCTGCCGGAGGATTACTGAGCCCAGTGAGGCTCTTTGTGGGGGATGCCAAGATTCGATAGATCACAGAGTGAATTCCGTACCCTGGTCGAGGAGCTGGTCCTGAAAATGCGTGCCGAGGCCATGGCGGCCTACAACCAGGGGAGCGACGATTACAGCATGGGCAACCGCCTGGCCTACTACGACATGCTGTCCTTCCTGATCGATCAGGCGGAGGTCCTGGATATCGCCGTCGCCGATCTCAAGCTGGGAGACTTCGAGCCGCTCCAACTTATCGAGCAGCAGACCTCCCAGGCGGAGGGCAAACGGGAATTAGGGGCCGCGGCTTAGGACCTGATCCCCGGCCTGAAACCGATTGAGCCCTGGTGGTCGGCTGGGGTGCGCCTGGCCATGGACGGGACGATTAAGGCAGTGCCAATATCCATGGGGCTTGATGGGGATGGGGCGCTAGGGAGGCGTCCCCGGCGTCCAAGCGCGCGGCTGGTAGCTCACGTCCCGAGGTCGTCGCACACTCTGACGATCGCAACGTAGCCACCTTGGGCATCAATTGCAACCCGTCGAGCATTGGCGCCAGGCGGTGCCGCAGTGTTTTACGGCGCGGCGGAGCTGGCGACCCGGGGGCAAACCAGGGGCCTGTGGCGTGCTTTTGAGTTGATGGCGCTATGGGATTTGCAGTCAAGTACCCAAGGCGTCGAAAAAGGGCTCTTTTACGTTTGGTGTGGGCAAGGGGTCAGACTCCCTGGGCGCCGGTGGCGACCGCCGGGGTCCCGGTGAGCTTGAAAGGTGAGGCCGGCAGATGGGTGAGGTTGCCCGCAACCAGATAACTGATGGTGATCAGATGCTGGGTGGTGCCGTAGCCGCGCGCCTTGGCCTTGGCCGCCTGGATGAGGGCATTGACGCCTTCGACGCGCCCGTTGGTGAGCTTGGAATCGAAGGCATTGAGGATGCCCTCCCAGTGGTTCTTCAGGCTCAAGGCGACCTGCTTGATCGGTTCGATCCGGCAGCGCCGCGCCCAGGAATACCACTGCTTGAGCAGCGGCTCGGCCGTCTCCCGGTCCGGGGC
>SACH01000761.1 GCA_009928645.1 Gammaproteobacteria bacterium
GGATCGAGGTGATTACCGCTTCGGTGCATGATCCCGGTGATCAATGGCGGGAGACGGCCTTGCGCCAGTTGGCGGAGCAGGCCATCCCGGTCTATGGGGCTGGCCCCTTGGCCATGCTGGTGGAGGCCCTAAAAGAACTGCCCCGGCGACCACGGCGGACCCTGTCCACCTTGGCCCTGGCCTTGGGCGATGCCTGGGTTGCACGGGAACTTTCTCCCCTGGCCCGGCTGAAGATCCTCTGGCAATGCCTGGGGGGCCTGGCCCTGGCGAGCCGGTTGCGGGGACGGGAGCCGGACCACCTCCATGCCCAGATGGCCCATGTCTCCACCACCATCGCCATGTACGCCGCCCATCAGATGGGCCTGGGTTTCAGCTTCTCCGGCCATGCCGCGGACCTCTTCCGGGATGCCTCCCTCCTGGAGCAAAAGCTGCGGCGTGCGGATTTCGTGCGCTGCATCAGCCATTGGCACCGGGCCTTCTATCAGTCCCTGGTACCGCGTCCGGACCAGGACTATCCGGTGGTGCGCTGTGGCGTCCCCCTGGACGGCCCCCAGCGCCAGCCCGACCGGGCTCTGAAGTCACCCCCGCTGCTGCTGGGGGTGGGGCGGCTGGTACCCAAAAAAGGCTTCGACCTGCTGATCCGGGCCGTCGCCAAGGTCAGGGCCGCGGGCCAGGCGTGTCAGTGCCGCATCCTTGGCGATGGCCCCGAGGCCGCCGCCCTCCAGGCCCTGGTGACGGAACTGGGACTGACCGGGGTCGTCGAGCTGGCCGGGTCCCGGGACAACCCGGAGATCCTTGCCACCCTGCCGGAGGCTGATCTCTTCGTCCTGCCGTGCCGGACCGATGCCGCGGGTGACAAGGACGGGATTCCGGTCGTGCTGATGGAGGCCATGGCCTGCGGCCTCTGCTGCGTCAGTGGCGATTTGGACACTATCCGCGAACTCATTCAGGATGGCGAGAGCGGCTTTCTGGTGCCGGCGGAGGATGTCGAGGCCCTGGCGGGGCGGATCTTGCGGTTGCTCCAGGACACCGACTTACGGGAAGAAACGGCCCGGCGCGGGCAGGCCTGGGTCCGCCAGGAATTTGGCCTGGAGCCCAACCTGCGGCGCTTCCAGCAGGCCCTGCAGC
>SACH01000762.1 GCA_009928645.1 Gammaproteobacteria bacterium
GAAAATAGGGGATGTCGTGGGCGCGCAGGGCCTGTTCAAACAGCCGCGCCTGGTGGTTGCCGCGGTAGAGGATGGCGAAGTCGCCGTAGTTGGCCTGGTTGGCGAAGCGGCGGTGGAGGATCTCCGAGACGACGCGCTCGGCCTCCTGGCTCTCGTCCCGGCAGGTGATGACCCGGGGACGCTCGCCCTCGCCGTGGGCGCACCAGAGGCGCTTCTCGAAGAGGTGCGGGTTGTTGGCGATGAGGGCGTTGGCCAGACCGAGGATGCGGCCACTGGAGCGGTAGTTCTGCTCCAGCATGACCACCCTGAGGGTGGGAAAGTCCTCTCGCAGCCGGGCCAGGTTTTCCGGACGGGCGCCGCGCCAGGCATAGATGGACTGGTCGTCGTCGCCGACCACGGTGAGGGCGCCGCGGGGGCCGACCAGGCGCCGGACCAGTTCGTACTGGGCGCCGTTGGTGTCCTGATACTCGTCTACCAGCAGGTAGCGGATGCGTCCCTGCCAGGCTTCAAGCAGGTCCGGCTGTTCGGCGAACAGGCGCGCCGGCAGGCGGATGAGGTCGTCGAAATCGACGGCGTTGTAGGCGTGGAGGCTGCGCTGGTAGTCGGCGTAAAGGCCGGCCAGGTCGGCCTCGAAGTCATCCTCGGCCTGGCTCAGAGCCTGGGGGGGCTCTATGAGGGCGTTCTTCCAGGCGGAGATGCGGTTCTGGACCGTGGCGGGGGTCAAGGCATCGGCCTGGCGGATGGAGCGCAGATGCTCCTTGATGACGGCCTCGGCGTCCTGGGGGTCAAAGAGGGAGAAGCCGGCCCGCAGCCCGGCGCGGTCATGGTCGCGGCGCAGCAGGTCCAGGCCCAGGGTGTGGAAGGTGGAGATGCGCAGGCCGCGGGCCTCACGACCCTTGAGCAGGCGGCCGACCCGATCCTTCATCTCTCGCGCGGCCTTGTTGGTGAAGGTGACGGCGGCGATATGGCGCGGGGCCAGGCCGCACTCCCCGATCAGGTGGGCGATCTTGCGGGCGATGACCCGGGTCTTGCCCGAGCCGGCGCCGGCCAGGACTAGCAGCGGGCCGCCCAGGTAGCGGACGGCTTCAAGTTGGCGGGGGTTGAGATCCTTCACGGGGTTGCGATC
>SACH01000763.1 GCA_009928645.1 Gammaproteobacteria bacterium
GTCCCAGGCGCGCCTCCAACATGGCCAGCACCCCCGCCACTTGCTCCCTTGACAGTGACCAGCGGCTGCCGGAGCGTTCGATCTCGCGGTGCGTGGCGCAGACCGTCAAATAGCGGTACTCCGCTACCGGCAACCAGTGCGGGATCGTCAACACCGCCCGAGCGTCATCCTGGGTAACGACCAGGGTCAAGGGCGGACCCTGCACCCGCGCCAGGGCAAAAACGGTGCGGCTGCCCGCGTCAGCCCCGCAAGAGACAAAGGGCGAGGTCGAGGGTGGACCCTCCCGGCACCAGGCATGGCGCCAGTAACCGTAACGGGTTCGGGCACGCCACAGGCATGCGTCGACGGCGTGCGCCGAAGACTGCCAGCGGACGCCCTCCGCGGTCATTCGACATCCGCTCCAGGCAAGGGGCTCGTCATGCTCCAGGCTACCGGCTGGTTCGGGCGTGGCTCGCAGTCGGCGGTCAAGCCCATCCAACCAGGCTTGGTCCGCGGCCGGAACCCGGTCCAGGCACGCCCAGGCCGCCGGAGTGAGGACCTTGCCCCCCATTTCGGCCACCCGGGCACGGAAGTGCGCCGCATTCTCCGCCTGGCAGGTCCGCCCGATACCCACCAACCCCCAGGAGCCTGGCAGGAGGGTCTGTAGTCGCTGCGTGGTCAGGCTGGTCGCCAGACGAAAGCGGCCCTGCCCCAAATCGATCGCGCGTAAGGGGGGGGCCACCAGGAGGCCGGCATCCGCCATCAGGATGTCACCTTCACGTTCGAGTTGGGTACAGAGGTCGTTGACCATGGCCACGTCGAGGTTGACGACGGGGGCGGCGAAACGGCAGATACGGCGGACGGTCGTGGCCCGCTGACAGAACCCGCGCGCCGAAACCTCAGCCCGGATCAACTCCGCGATCGCGGTTTCCCGAGCAGGCTCAGCCCCCAGCAGGGCACGGAAAAATTCTAGGGCCTGGTCATCGTCGATTAACGCCAGTCGGGTCATACGCCCTCCGCCGCGACGTGCAGGAAGTCGAGGAGGACCTGGTGCTCCCTGACCACCTCACCCAGATCCCAGACCTGTAGGGCCAAGCGCGAGTTGCGGCGGTGAGCCGCCCAACGCAGCCCATCACTGACCAGAAC
>SACH01000156.1 GCA_009928645.1 Gammaproteobacteria bacterium
CCTATGTCATCGTCGCCCCTTACACCAAGGATCAGACCCTGCGGGAACTGCACCTGCTGGCGGACCCGCAGCCGGCGACGGTCCATCGGGAGATGCCGGCGACGCTCGGTGCCGGGGCGGCCGGGCCGGCGGACATGGCGGGGATCCGCGCCCGGGGCGTGCTGCGCGTCTGCTATGTCAACGACGATTTCCCGTCGTCGTTCTTCAACGCCGACGGCCAGTTGGTCGGGTTCGACATCGAGCTGGTGCACCGCATGGCCCGCAGCCTGGAACTGCCGCTCGAGTTCCTGCCAGTGCAGGGCGAGGGCAAGGAGGACGCGGCGCGCCTGCTCCAGGCCGGGGTGTGCGATCTCTATGCGTCGACCATGGGCATTTCGGCGCGGCGCATGGAGGCATTTACCATGACCGTGCCGGTCTACACCTCGTCGGTCGGGTTCATCGTCCCAGATCACCTGCGCCACGCCTTCCAAAGCTGGGATGCCATCCACGAACGCGGCGCGGCGCTCCGCATCGGCGTTCCCGGCAACCCGGAGGCACTCGCCTTCGCGCGGTCCATGCTGCCGCAAGCGGTCCTGGTGCCGCTGGGTGGTCTCGGCGCCCAGCGGCAAGTGTTCGAGTCGGGGTTCCCGGAGGTCGACGCGATCGGCGACCTGTCTGAGGAGGGTGCCGCGTGGACCCTGCTCTATCCCCGTTTCACCCTGGTCGTGCCCAAACCGACCGTCTTCACCCCGCAGGGCTTTGGCATCGCGCGGGGCAACCAGTCCCTCGCGCAAACGCTCGACGCCTGGATCATCGAGGAGAAGGCGAAGGGCACGGTGGACGCCCTGTACCGTTACTGGATGCTGGGGGATGCGGCGCGGAGCGCCAAGCCGCCCCGCTGGTCGGTAATCCGTGACGTGCTGCACTGGGTCCCGTGACCAGGCGCCCTCCCGCCTGCCAGCGAGTGGCGTGATAGGATCAGGTGCCATCGATTTATTCCGACCTGCAAGACGGTGCCCTGCCATGACCCGCCGCTCCCTGCCCATCGGTATCCAGACCTTGCGCGAAATCCGCGAGGGCAATTATTACTACGTCGATAAGACCGGCTTCGCCCTGCGCCTGATTGACCAGGGCAAGTATTACTTCCTGTCGCGCCCGCGGCGCTTCGGCAAATCGCTATTTCTCGACACCCTGGCGGAGCTGTTCGCGGGCAATGAGGCCCTGTTCCGGGGGCTGGAAGCGGATCACCGCTGGGATTGGTCACGGCGCTATCCGGTGATCCGGCTGAGCTTTGGCGGTGGGATGGTGCGGCAGCCGGCCGAGCTCGAGGTCAAGATCCGCGAGCAGTTGGCCATCAATCAGGAGGTATTGGGAATTTCGTGCGGGCAACCGTCGCTGGCGGGCTGCTTCGCAGAGTTGATCCGCAAGGCCCACGCCGCCAGCGGCGAGCGCGTGGTGGTGCTAGTAGATGAATATGACAAGCCCATCCTGGACAACATCACCGCGCCAGCTACCGCCCGGGAAATGCGCGATGGCTTGCGTAACCTCTACTCGGTGATCAAGGACTCAGACGCCCACATCCGCTTCGCCTTCCTCACCGGGGTCTCCAAGTTCAGTAAGGTCAGCCTCTTCTCGGGGCTGAACAACCTGTTCGATCTCACTGTATCGGCGGACTATTCCGCCATCTGCGGCTACACCGAGACCGATCTGGACCAAGTCTTCGCCCCGGAGCTGGCGGGGCTGGACCGGGACCAGATCCGCGCCTGGTATAACGGCTATAACTGGACCGGCGAGGCGGTCTACAACCCCTTTGACCTGCTGCTGCTGTTTCGCGAACGCCAGTTCCGCCCCTGGTGGTTCGAGACCGGCACGCCGACCTTTCTGGTGGAGGTGCTCACCGAACGTGGCTTCTTCACGCCCGATCTGGCCCAGGTACGGGCCTCCGAAGCCCTGATCTCCACCTTCGACGTGCAGAACATGCCTTCCGAGGCCCTGCTGTGGCAGACCGGCTATCTGACCTTCACCGGCTCGCGCCAGATCGGCGCCCGTTGGGAATACCAACTGGGCTATCCCAATCTCGAAGTCGAATCCGCCCTGAACGATGCCCTGCTCAAGGGACTGATGGGCGACGCCATGCAGGCCGAGCGCGCCGTCAGCCGGCTCTATGACGTCCTGGTCGCCGGGGATTTTGAGGCCCTGCGTCAGCATCTCGCCAGCCTGTTCGCCGCCATCCCGCACCAATGGCACGACACCCATCCCATCGCCCGCTACGAGGGCTACTACGCCAGCGTCTTCTACAGCCACCTCGCCGCCCTGGGCTTGGACCTGGTCCCCGAGGAGGCCAGCCACCACGGCCGCCTGGACCTGCGTCTGCGCTTCAACGACCGCATCTGGCTGTTCGAGTTCAAGGTGGTGGAGCTGGCCCCGGAGGGGGCGGCGCTACGGCAGATCAAGGAGAAGGGTTACGCCGACAAGTACCGCGCCGAGGGGTTGCCGATCCATCTGATCGGCATCGAGTTTAGCCGCGAGCGGCGCTCGCTGGTGGGATTTGAGGTGGAGACCCTGGACCGCAAACCCACTGCCACCCGATCTTCTCCGCCAGGGCGTAAGCCTCCTGCTTGAGCCCCTGAACCCCGAGGTTCTCGCGGAGACCAGGATAACGGCCAACATGAGGGGCATCTCGCCGAGCTCCGCCATGCGATCGCCTAAGCGCGGCATCAAAAACGCCACGCGGAGTACCCCTCGCATAAAACCGGCTCCGAACACCAGCGCGAAGTAGGCAAATCCCGCCTTGATAGCCCCATGGTTATGCCGCTAAGGCGTGTCCGGTGGGCAGGCCAGGACGTCCTGGCGGAAGGGCGGCAGGTCGGCGATGGCGTGGCGAATGTTCTCCGCCCATGAGTTGCATAGTGCGCGCAGGTAGGGATCATCCTCGTCGAGGCGGCGGTAGCGGTCCAGCACCAGGGAGTCCCGCTGGTAAAGCAGCAGCTCCACCGGCGGGCCGACGGTCACGTTGCTTTTCATGGTGGAATCCATGGAGACCAGGGCGCAGCGGGCCGCGTCCTCCAGGGACGTCTCCCGCTCCACGATACGGTCGAGGATCGGCTTGCCGTATTTGGCCTCGCCGATCTGCAGGAAGGGGGTCGCCGCGGAGGTGGTGATGTGGTTGCCCTCCGGGTAGATCATGTGCAGCCCCGGCGGCTCGCCGGCGATCTGGCCGCCGAGGATGAAGGTCGCGGCGGGGTTGAAGCCGGCGTTGGGGCCGTCCTTGTCCACGTAGCGTTTCTGGCGCTGGCGACTGACCTCGCCGAGGTAATCGGCTACCTCGTTCAGGTAACGCGCATGAGCCAGGGGGCACTCGGGGTCGTCCTGGAATTCATGGCGCAACTGGGCCACCACCCCCTGGGAGGTGGCCAGGTTGCCCGCCGTCAGGATCACGAACTGCCGCTCCCCGGCAATGCCCAGGGTATGCATCTTGCCGTAGCTGCTGACCTGGTCCGAACCCGCGTTGGTGCGGGAGTCCGAGGCGAACACCAGTCCCGAATCGACGCTTATGCCCACGCAATAGGTCATCGCGAAAACCCTCCTCTGTAATCTGAAGCCAACAAACTTACGCGCACGCAAAAAGGGGGCCCGTGGGGCCCCCTGGCGTCCCTGCCACTGGCGCATCAGAAATCAATACCGATAGGCGCTCTCGCCATGGGCGGTGATGTCGAGGCCCTCGCGCTCTTCGTCCTCGGGGACGCGCAGACCGACGATGAGGTCCACCAGCTTGAAGGCGATCAGGGCGACCAGACCCGATCAGAGGATGGCCACGCCCACGCCCCAGGCCTGACTGGTGTCTGGGAGAGGATGAGTGGACGAAGGTGACCCGTGGCCTGGCGCGCGTCTTGGCCAACTGGCAACGGCTGGCCCCGGGCCGGCTAGAAGCGGGGATGGTGGCTAGCGCCAGCCATCGAGTCACACCACCCCTTGGGCTGAAGCGTCCACGGCCGGCCGCCCATGCCACCTCTAACGTCAGCCGGCCAGATGAACTGTATAGTTACCCGCACCGTCCAGAACTGGCCTAGACTGACGCGGTTAACCACTTCCCGGAGAGCGACCATGACACCCCTGCGGCTTGGCCTGGCAGCACTTGTCTTGTGGTTGCTATCAACCCCCCTCCTGGCCGAAAAACCCAACGATGCCATGGCCCTCACCGGGGTCACCGCGGGTCGGGTCGTGTTCGACATCAACACCACCCAGGCGGGCAAGCTCAGTCTCTATCTCCAGGTGATCCGCGAGACCTATGCGGATCTTCAGCGGCAAGGGGTCACCCCCGAGATGGTCTTGGCCTTTCGGGGCAAGGCCGTCACCCTGGTGACGTCCGACCGCCAGCACCAGGAGTTGACCGAGTACGAGGACCTGGATCGTGTGGCCGCCCAAATCAAGGAACTCCAGGGGCTTGGCGCGCGGATGGAGGGTTGTTCCATCGCCACCCGCCTCTATGGTGTCGCTAACCAAACCCTGCTGCCCGGGATCACGCCGGTGGGCAATACCTTCGTGTCCCTGATCGGCTATCAGGCCAGGGGCTACGCCCTGATCCCCATCTATTGAGCCGATCCCGGCAGGACCGCCATGGAATTCTTCGCCCTCGCCCAGTGCCCGCTCACCGCGACGCAGATCCAGGACACCCTCATCGGACCGCAACTCGCCGCCTGGTGCGCCACGATCAACCGGGTACTGCACTGGGAGGATGAACATGGGGAGATCTACAGTCTCTGGGGCCAGTTCCGGGTGCGGCGCGAAGTGATCCGCGGCGGGGTCCGTTTCACCCTCCCCGACTGCCCCAATGCCCTGGCCTGGACCCTGACCGTCGCGCCCCCGGCCGTCGGGCGCGAAGCCTCCCCGGGGATACAGGTGCATTGCACGATCAACCGTACCGAGCATGATCCGGAGTTCATCGCATCCCTGGAGGACTTTGTCGCTGACTGGCGACAGGGGCTGGAGCGACTCGCCGGGGAACCGCTCACCACTCGGGACGCCGCACCGCCCTAGGCGGCCCACCGTCGCTCCTTGAGGGCCACCATTAAGATCCGGGAAACCCCGCGAGGGACAAGCACCATGCAACGGGACTTTCGTCTCCAGGGTATGACCTCGGAACATCACCAGGCCCTGGTGCTGGCCGGGCGCCTGCGGCAGGCATGCCGCCAAGGCGGCGTGAGCCAGGAACACCTGCGATCGACCTGCCGAACTTTTGAGCAGGATCTCAACCCCCACTTCGAGATCGAGGAACAACTCATCCTCCCGGCCCTCGCGGCGGCTGGCCGGCGGGATCTGGTCGACCGCACCATCGAGGAACATCGTCAGCTGCGCGCCCTCATCGTCGCGGCCGCCTCGTCGGAGGACGCGACAGAGCACCTCCAAGCCTTTGCCGACGTGCTAACTGCGCATGTCCGCTTCGAGGAACGGACGCTCTTTGACGCCGTACAGCAGATTCTGACCCCCGAAGCGCTGAAGAGGTTGGCCACGATCAGACCCCACCACCGACCAACGCGAAACCGCACGCGGGTGGTCTCCGGCACAAGAATCGAGTGAACCTGGACTTCAAACGCCCCGGGTACTGGGAGGTGAAGCGTGAGTGAAGTGAAACCGCACCATCAAGACCAGGACTACGCCCAACTTGTCCATGAAGTGAAAACGCGGGTCCGTTCGGCGCAGTATGCCGCCCTGAAAGCGGTCAATACCGAGTTGGTCGGGCTGTACTGGGATATCGGGCGGATGATCGCCCGCCGACAGGAAAGGGCGGGATGGGGTAGGTCCGTCGTGGAGAACCTGTCCGCTGACTTGCGGCGGGAGTTTCCCGGGGTCGCGGGTTTTTCGGTGCAGAACCTCTGGTACATGCGCCAGTTTTACCTGGAATACCATGGCCATGAAAGACTCCAACCACTGGTTGGAGAAATTGCCTGGGCTCACAATCTGGCCATCATGAGCAAGTGC
>SACH01000764.1 GCA_009928645.1 Gammaproteobacteria bacterium
TTGTACTGGACGTTCTTGACTTCGAATCGCATCGAGATGTCCTGAAACTTGCAGCGGAGCTTGCGGCCTTTCTCATCGGTCTTGATGAAGTTGCCCCAGCGATCGGGAGTCCAACCAGTCTTCATCAGGACATTCTGAATGGCTTCGCGAGGGGTGATCTTGGTGGTGGATTGACGAGGCATCTTCGAGAATCTCCTGTTGGTTCCGATGGTGCTATAGTAACAGGACTTGACGAGAAAGTAAACAGTTTTCTTCACCTAAAACCATAAAATTCTTAAATCCTTTCCATTGGATTTCTGAATAGTGTTACGGTTTCTTCTGAGCTTCTACCGAGACTCCGAACTTGATCAGGAGGGCTGAGACATCGAGAGCGATCATGTCGATCGTCTTCTCGACCTCGAGGGTAGATACCATGCCTGTATCATCAAGTGCTCGAAGAGCTTTGAAGAGCTCGACTGTGGCATTCGCAACGTCGGTGATGGGATGTTCCGACTTCATTGTTGAGTCTTTTTCTGAAGATTTAGAATCTTGACAGAATTTGCTTTTCGACGATCCAACATGAATTCCTGATGACCGCATTTGGAAAAGAATTTCATGGATTCATCTGGGATTTCGATCTGGATCAGATGGCTATATCGATCATGAATGAATTGGCTATTGTTGAACTTTCCATCCCGAACTCTAGACTCAACGAATTCTTTTGTTCCGAACCACTTGAATCGAGAATTCCAAGACAGAGACTTGTGTTTCATTGTGTCTTGGAATTCCTTTTCACACATTGCACGATAGAGGATCATGATGACTAACTTCTCTTCCAAGGAATGACTGAGCTTGTCTTTAGAATCTCGATTTGATTTAGAATCTGTCTGCACATCTTGACATTCTGATCAATTTTTGCACAATCGATCAGATCTTGCCAGAGTTTTTCCAATTTCTGATCGATGTCAGACTGAATCAGATCTGCATATTCATTAGGGATTTCAGTCATTTTTCATTCCACGGTATTTCAAACTATAAAGATCTGAGATGCTAGGATTCGGACCTATGCTGATGGAAGCTCGAAACCATCGTTACGTTTGTTTTGCTTTTGGACACCTGTTCCAAATGGGCACCTGTCC
>SACH01000765.1 GCA_009928645.1 Gammaproteobacteria bacterium
GGAACTGCCGGTGATGGTGCAGCGCCTGTGCGGCATCTGCCCGGTGAGTCATCACCTGGCCGCGGCCAAGGCCACCGACCAGCTCGTCGGCGCGGACCAGCTCACGCCCACGGCGGAGAAGGTGCGCCGCCTCATGCACCTGGGCCAGACCCTCCAGTCCCACGCCCTGCACTTCTTCCATTTGTCATCGCCGGACCTGCTGTTCGGCTTCGACGATGCCGTCGCCCATCGCAATATCATTGGTGTCATCCAGGACCACCCGGAGATCGCCAAGCAGGGGGTGCTGTTGCGTAAGTATGGCCAGGAGGTGATCCGCGTCACCTCGGGCAAGCGCATCCATGGCACTGGCGCCATCCCTGGCGGGGTCAACAAGGCCCTGACGGTGGCGGAGCGGGACTATCTGCTCGCCGATGTCGAACAGATGATCTCCTGGGGCGAGACCGCGGTGCAGCTTATGAAGCGCGTCTTTCTGAGCAACCCCGATTACCACTACCGCTTCGGCGCCGTGGATGCCAACACCCTCAGCCTGGTCGGCCCCGACGGGGCCTTCGAGCTCTACCATGGTGACCTGCGCGCCCGGGACCCGGACGGTGGCGAGATCTTCGACCATCAGGATTACCGCCAGTACGACGAACTTCTGCGGGAGGAGATCAAGCCCTGGAGCTACATGAAGTTTCCCTTCATCGCCAGCCTGGGGCCGGAGGCGGGCTGGTACCGGGTCGGTCCCCTGGCCCGAGTCAACAACTGCGACCGCTTCGATACCCCCCTGGCGGAGCAGGAACGGGAGGACTTTCGCGCGGCGGGGGAGGGGCGTCCCCTCCAGGCGGCCCTTGCCACCCACTGGGCGCGGCTCATCGAACTGCTCTACTGCGCCGAGGGCATCAAGGAATTACTCCATGACCCGGACCTGCTGGGGTCCGAGCTGCTGGTTTCTGGTGAGCGGCGCTCCCAGGGCATCGGCGTGGTGGAGGCCCCCCGCGGCACCCTTTTCCATCACTATGAGATCGACGAGGACGGTCTGGTGCGCAAGGCCAATCTCATCGTCTCCACCACCAACAACAACCAGGCCATGAATGCCAGTATCCGCCAGGTGGCGGCCCACTACCTGGATGGCCGG
>SACH01000766.1 GCA_009928645.1 Gammaproteobacteria bacterium
TGCAGATACGTCGATCGTCTATCCGATCCCGAATGCCACCGCTGCGCATTGGCAATCCCGGCGCCGCCGCAGCGTAAAGCCGGCGCCTGGTTCAACTACCGCGCGGAACTCGCCGAGATCCGCAAAGAAGTCGCGCACCGTCCTATTCAACCCGACAAAGGAACGCCAGAATGAAGCTATTCGCGCCGATGGGCACACCATACCGCCCTACCGACCTTGACCGCAGAGCCGCCGCAGAGCCGCCCGACGATTTGCACGCGGTTAAGCCTGCTGAGTTCGATCCTCGCAATGATCCCGGCATCCAAGCCGCGATCCAGCGCCGCGAGCAAGCGATTCGCGAGCAAGCCGAATCTCGCCGCGCCGCCGCATTGCAGGCCAGCCACGACGCTCGATCGCCCGACCGCTGCCGAGCGATCGAGCAGCGCATCTTCAACCAAGTAGCCGCCGGGGGGATTCGACATGGCCGCGACTAAGACCGAGCCCAAACTCCAAGACATCGCCCGCGATTTGCAGCGCCAAGCGATCCGCGCGCAACACGAACTCGCCGAATGTCGCGCCCGAATCTCCGAGGCCCAAGCGCAGAAGGAGCTATTGCTCGCCGCGCCTTTGCATTCGAGCGACGTTCAAAACGAGCTTGCGAGACACCTCGCCAAGCAAGCCGGCGAAGCGGCGCAGTATCTCAGGGGCGCGATCGGGGAAATGATCCAAAAGAGCGGCCGATTCGCGACATTGGCGCCGGAGGATCAAGCCTCGTTCTCGCCGATCGAGAAATCATGGCTTGTGGAGCTTGTGGCGCTGTTGTCCGGGGATCCGCAAGAAGCCGCCGCCCGAATGATCGACGCCGCCGGCCCGATCTCTGTCGAGGGCGAAGGGTTGCCGTTGACTGATCGCCGCGAGGTCGCGCGTCAACTGGATGCGAAGATCGACGCCGCGCAACAGCATGAGGTCGCACTCATCGACGGCTTGCGCGCTGCCGGGATCAATGTCCCCGCCGTCGCGCCCGTCGTGTCGGACCCCGAAATCGGCGAGATTCGCGAGGTCAACGGCCGGCGCGAGCAATTCGGCTATGTGCCCGGAGGCGGATCGAATTCGACGCCCGGATGGTTGCCGGTG
>SACH01000767.1 GCA_009928645.1 Gammaproteobacteria bacterium
CCTCACTGGGCTCAGTAATCCTCCGGCAGCAGGATGCTGGTCACTGACCGGTCGGCCTCGGTGATGATCCACACCTTGAAGTTGTCATCAAAGCAATAGGCACTCAGGAGCCGGCTACCGTCCCGCAGGGCTTCGTTGTTGGCCAGGATGTCTTCTGGGTCCAGGTCCCCCCAGTCACCCAGGGCATGGCGGGCCAGCATGGTCTCTACGATGTGATACTGCCCCCGTTGTTGGAGGGTCTGTTGGGCGTTGGCGGTGATTACGACCTGGCCCAGGTCAAAGAGGGGTTCTGTCATGGTGTTTCCCATCCCGTGAGTCCCAGCGGCGTAGCTTACCCCGATCCGGTGTTCGCGGACCGCCCGGCGATCCTGTCATCCTGGCCTGGCGGGAACCCACGCTACCGCCCCGCTGCCGGGGTCCGGGACTCCACCCGGTTTGCCGCCTCAAAAATGGCGTACAGGTTGACTTCCTGCACATCCACCTGGGCGATGAGCGAACTCAGGTACTCCCGCGACCGTGCCTGGACGCCATTGCGCTGGCAGACCAGCCAGGCGACCGCCTCGGCCTCGGCTTCGCACAGTGCCGTTGGTAAGGACCGGCGATCCGGCCAGCGTCCCTTCCGGTCCGGGCCCACATGCCCGCAATAGACATGCCCCAGCTCATGGGCCAGGGTCGCGAACCGGGACGGCAGGTCATGCCTGGCGTTCAGCTTCACCCGGTAGGGCAATACCTTCTGGGTATGATCCCACTCCGGCCTGAGGGCGATCCCGGCCGCCGTGCCCGCCAGATTGGGGCCGTACTGGTCCGTCTCGGTCACCTTGATGCCGTACTTCTCGGCCGCGGCCCGGGTCCGGTCATAAATAACCTGATTGAGTTTGCCGTCAGCAAACAGGCAGGAGGCCTTCTCACCAGGGATCTCCGGCCCCATGGTGTCACCAAACTCATAAACGAACAGGACCGGCCCGAAGGGTTGCAGGATCACGATCGGGATCGCATCCGCCATCACAACACGACCGTGTTGTAACCATTGGCGCCGGGTGGCCACCGCCACCGCCCCAGGCCGCTGCACCCGGACCAGCATGGCGTTATAGACCGAGAGTTGGCTGAAGTTG
>SACH01000768.1 GCA_009928645.1 Gammaproteobacteria bacterium
GTCAAGTAGGTGCCCGTCATATTGACCGGCGCGCCCTGCAGGGCATGCACCGCCACGGTCGACTGTTTGCACGGAGCGGCATCCATCAGCCCCAGGTTATTGACCGGGCTGAGCGTGCCTTGCAGCGCGCTGGCAGTAAAATCGGTCACGGCATCGATGGCCGCCACCAGCGACGTCACGGTGGCATGGCTGGCTACGGTGATTTCCGTCGGCGTTTCAGCCCCAGCCTGCAGAATGACCTTGGTGCCGGTAATGGTGACCGTTGCGGTGGTTTCTTCGCCTTCGTACTGCACGGTGAACAGGCTGGTACCGCCGCGCGTAGCGACCACCAGATCGCGGGCGGCGGTATTGAACCAGTCCACTACCACTTGCAGATCGGCTTTAAGGGCGAGATCCGTGGACTTGCACGACGTGGCCTCCATCCCGTCCAACACGCCTTGCACCAAGGCGCTGGGAATCTGCGCCACAGCGGAGAATCCCGGCTGGCTGTTGATGGCATCCGCCAGCTCGCGGATGCTGCGATAGGACGCCAAGTTTAAGGCCACCGGGGTCGCCGTGTCGGCCGGGGCGCGGAGGATGACCTGGGTGGCCGAGACCGCGACGGTGGCGGACGCCTCAGCCCCCGAGTAGCGTACCGTCAGCGGCGTGCGGGTCAGGTTGTCCTTGGTGAAGTACTGGTTGTCGTGCTGGACGGTCGCGCGCTTGCCCTGCTGGCTGCCGGGCTCGATGGTGACGCGAATGCCGTTGGTGTGGGCGCCATAGTCCGCCGACTTCAAGGCAATAACTGGGTTGCCGTGGCTGTCGACCAGGGTCATCCCGGCCTGCACGGCCTCTTCCACGCGCACCACTGCCACCCGCGACGGCGAGCCGGTTTCGGCGGAGGGGTTGAAGGCCATCTCCACCGCGCGGATCAGGTCGCCACTGCGCAAGGTGCGCCGCGCGATGACCGGGCTGTCGAAAAACATCGGCTCTTTGGGGATGCCGCCTTCGGAGGTGCCGATGATGGCGACGACGTTGTTGGCCCGCCCGGGGTAAGCCGTGGCGAGACCGGCGTCATAGATCGCCGACTCGACCGAGGGGGTGGTCAGCAGGCGCCCGTTGAAAAACACA
>SACH01000769.1 GCA_009928645.1 Gammaproteobacteria bacterium
GGCCCCCTGGTTGGCGTAAATGTCGCTGAGGGTGCCGATGCCGCTCATCTGCACCTGGTCGGGGTTCATGCCCAGCCCGCCGATCCACGAGCGGAAGCCGCCATCCCCTTGCAGGCGGTTTTTGCCGTCAAACACCCCGGCATACTGCCGGTACAGTTCCGGGTTAACGCCGAATTGCATGGCAGCAAACTGGCCCTCATCCAGGCCCGTGCCGCGACTCATATCACGCACCAGCCGCACCATGTAGTCGGCGCGGGTGTCGGTGATGCCGCTACCCTCAAACCCCTTAAGCTGGCCAATGGGGGTCATGGCATCGCTGTTGGCGATCTCGATGACCTTGCCCAGGTCGCCGCCAGCCAGGTTACCGTAAGCCATCATCGCCATCGAGAGATCGCCGCCGCCGCCCAGGCGTTGCGCGACCCCCATAATGCTCTCGGCACCGCCACCACGCAGGGCGGGGTTTTTCAGCAGTTCGCCGAGGATGGCCCCGGCGCTTTGCATTTCCATGGTCGAGGCCGTGCGCCCCTGGGTGGTGGCGATGCGCTCCAACTGCCCGACCATGCCCTCCATGACCTGTTCGGAGCGGGCGAACATGCCCGAGTCGGCGATGGTCTTGCCCATCAGGGAGGCAAAGTCACGCTGCGACTGGCGGGAGTTGCCGACGCCAATCAGCCCGGCACGGCCAAACAACTGGGCGCTGGCGTTAGGGTCCATGCCCAGGCCGCGCCCAAACTGCCCCGCCCCCTGGGCGCGCGCCAGGGCCTCGCTGTCGGCGGCCCCAGAGGTTCGGACAAAGGTCTCCGCCAGCTTAGATGCCTCGGCGCCGGTTATCTGCAGGGCGCCGCCCAGGTCGGCCACCTGCTCTTTAAGCACCTGGAAGCCGCCGGTATTGCCGCCGATGCTCTTGAAAATGGCGTCCACGCCTTCCAGCATCTGCTGATTTTCACGATAGCCGGTGAACATCGCTCCCATGATGCCGCCACCCAGGGCCAGGGAGCCGATGGCGCCCCCGGTGCGCAGGATGCCGCCGCCGATGCTGTTGCCCATCCAGGCGCCAAAGCGCCCGCCCATGGCGCCCCAGTCACGACCTGGGCCACCAGGTCCACCC
>SACH01000770.1 GCA_009928645.1 Gammaproteobacteria bacterium
GAGCAGGTAGAGATCGGTATTGTTACCCGGATGGAGCCGGATCCTGACCAGGCTGTCTGAGGTGTCCGCCAGAATTGCGCGCACTTTCACCGCTGTCTCAGCGGCTTGCCTGGATTCCGGATCAGCCCAGCTCAGGATATGCAGCTGCCCGGCTAATTCACGTTGGCCATCCGGGCCGAAATGACGGTACGCATCGCTGCGTTTGCGTTGGAGCAGCGCCAGGGCAGCGCGCCAGCCATCGCCGCCGCAGCGGACATAGGCGCGGGCCAGGGTATCGAGGAGTTTATGGCTTTCGGCGCGAATAGCCGTGGTGGGCCTGAGGCCACTCAACTTGGTCCGCAGAGCGCTGGCGACCCCCACTGCGGCCCTGGGGATATCGAATTCGATCAACAGATTGGCCAGGTCGCGGCCCAGGGACAGCCCCTCGCCGCCGAATTCATCCTCGGAACAAGCGGCAAGCCCTTTGACCAGGGCCGCAAAGGCCTCGCCATAGCGACCCCGCCGGTAAGCGGTACGAAACCAGTAATGGTGGACGCCGGGAGGGGCCCAGTCCGTGATCTCACCCAGGTTGCGCCAGGCGGACTCGTAGTAGGCCATCCGTTCGTGATGGTATTGCTCCGCCCCTTGGGCCATCCAGGGGTACAGCCAGGCTTGGGTCAGTCGGCCGGCCGGGTGCTGAGTCAGGGCGTTGTCCAGCGTCTCAAACAGCCAGCGTTCGCCGGCCTCGTGCTCCGGTCCAGTCGCGAGGAGGTCGTCCAGGGTTTGTTTTGCGTGCGCAAGATTGGCCCCCCGCTGAAAGCAGCCCAGGGTGCAAAGTTCTACCAGGTGGGTGACGGCGCCGGGGGCGAAGTCAGGGTCATGGCGCGCGATCTCCGCTAGCGCGGTGGAGTCAAGCTCGGTGATGAGGGGGCGGTTGGCGCGGCGCAGACCGGGGGCACCAATCAGGACCAGGCGCCGTGCGCCCCATCCTGTTTCATCCCTGGCTTGCGCGGCCTGGAGGGCGGTATCAGCACGCCATCCCGCGCTCCACCTGGGTAAAAATTGCACGAGAAAGTCTCTGCCCGCCAGGGCATCAAGGCGCCCAAACGGAGCAATCAGGGTGCGGAC
>SACH01000771.1 GCA_009928645.1 Gammaproteobacteria bacterium
CAGGATTTCGCGAACGAGGCCGCCTATCAGATCGCGCAGAAGCGCACCGAGCAGAATCTGGCAAAGCTGGAAAAGACGACCCAGGGACAGGTCGACAGCGCGCAACGCCAACTCGATGCGCTCGACTCGGCGGCGGAAGCGGAGCAACGCCGGCACGAACAGGCGATGGGTGCGCTCGACGACCAAGCGCAAGCCGCGGCGGATTGGCGCGACGCCGAGCTCGAACGGCTCGACGACATCCTCGAAGGGGCCAAGGCGCAACTCGATGCGCTGATGGGCATCGACAACTCGCTTCTCTCGATCGACGAGGCAATGCGCCGATTCCTGGTCGCAGTCGGGCAGGATCCGGCAGTCCCGAGCCCGACGCGCACGACGATCGACGGGGACGTTCCGAACGACGGGATCGAGCGGGCAATGTCCGCGCCGACGAGCAAAGGCGAGGCGACGAACGAGATCTCCGAGCTTCGAAAGGAGGTCGCGCTGCTGCGAAAGGACATGGCCGCGGTCTCGACGGCGCAGGTCGTGCCGTTGCGCGCGATCGAGGATCGGCTGAAAAAGTGGGATCTCGACGGGCTGCCGCCGACATCGGGCGGCGACGGATCCTCCGAAACGATTACGCTCTTGAGGGCCGGATAATGCAGGTCATCCCCCCGCTTCCGGTCTCTCTCGCGTTTACCGGCGCGTCTCCGAGCTTCATTTACGCGGCGTGGGCATCGGGGCAGTCCTACGCAAAAAACGCGATCCGCCGGCACAACGCATCGGGCGCGTGGCGCGATTATCGGTGCAAATGGTCGCACACATCCTCCTCCGCGAATGCTCCGCCGAATTGGTGGTATTGGGAGGATCGAGGCCCTTCATCGACGACGGGCGGGTACACGTACTCGACCAACGTCGCGGAATCCATCAACGCCACATGGGCAAGCGGCACGACGATCGCCGATGGCGCGGTGCGCTACGATCCGGCAGACCATCACGATTACGCCGCTCCGCTCGAAATCGCATCGGGATCCAACACGATCCGCCCGAGCGAGGCAGTGAAATCGACCGACCCGATCGTGTCCGCGCGATGGGTGGATCTCGGCGCGGCGAACGCATGGGC
>SACH01000772.1 GCA_009928645.1 Gammaproteobacteria bacterium
GTGCGGCGGCGGCCACGGATTCAGGGGCAGGATGCGCCGCGGCAGAAGCAACGCCGTACCCTCCACCACCAAGGGCTGTGGTTTTCTGGGTCTTCAGACGAGGCCACGCTCCCCCCGTTGGCCGCATACGTTCAAACCGCCCTACTCCTCAGCCCCGCGCCGGACGGGAGTGCTTTTTATTTAACCTGGAGACCGCTCCCATGGCTGACCGTGACTTCGCGCCCCCTGAGTTCCGCGACTGGCGCTATCGCTCCACGGCGCTCAATGGCGGGAACCTGCTGCCCAACCGGGTCGGGGCCAAGTTCACCCCGGAAGAAACGGCCACCCTGGCTGCCTGGGCGGTAAGCCAGGGCCTGTGGGTCGGCACCCGCAAGCCAACCGGCATCCACGTCATCGCCAACTCCCGCGAACGGTTGGACCTCAACGACTATGGCGCGCCGGGACGGAAGGCGGAACAGTATGCCCAACGCCAGCAAGCCTATCTGGACCGCATCGAGGCCGAGCGCCAGGCCGACCGGGACGCCTTCGCCGCGGCGGCCAGCCGCCCCTTCATCCTGGCCACCTTCGGGGAAGACTTCGCCAACGCCTACAACCGGCGCTGCCTGGCCGATTACCTGGACGGCCGGACGGAGAAGTTCACCGGCCTGATGTCGTGGAAGTGGGTCGACGGGTTCAAGGCGCTGGGCATCGACCCGGAGGGTCAACGGGTTGACGAGGTGCTGCGGTGGCTCAAGAAACGCTATGAGGAGGCTGCGTCATGACTGATCGTGAACTGTTAGAGCTGGCTGCCAAAGCGGCTGGTCTGGACTACATCAAAGACTGCGTGTGGATTGAAAATGGTTTCTACTCTCCACTAAACCGCCACGAGCGTATTGCTTGGAATCCGCTCCAAAACGATGACGACGCCTTCAGACTGGCGGTTAAACTGGAGCTGTCGATTGATATCCATTCGACCGGCATCGTCATCAAGGATCGCTACGGTCGCGCCACCCAAGTGTGGTCTCACCCAGATCCCTACGCGGCGGCCCGTCGCGCCATTGTCTGGGCGGTGGCAGAGGTCGGGAGGGATCTGTGATGCCTGATCCGATCATCGCCTGG
>SACH01000773.1 GCA_009928645.1 Gammaproteobacteria bacterium
AAGTCGAGGGGCCGCAGGTCCACCGCCCACTCGCCGTCGTGGCGCAGCGTCAGCAGGGTCATCGCCGGCACATTCAGCGGCCGCCAGCCGGGGGCGTCCCCCAAGGCATCCATGAGGAACCGCGCCTCGCTGGCGTAGGCCACCACCCGCCGTTGCCGGTGCAACCACAAGGTCATGGGTTTGTTGCCCTTGAGCACCAGGATGGTCGTTGGATCGAGGATCGAAGCCATCACCGCGCTCATCTGCCCCCGACACAGGCGCAGGGCCTGGGTCAGCCCCGCCGGGTCGATGGCGTCCTCCGGGGTGTGGCGGTCGGCCAGGCGGAACAGCAACTCGCTGTCCACCTCGGCGTGCCGAGGCAGCTTGAAGCGGCGGAACAGGTGGTCGGCGTTGTAGAGGGTGCCGTTGTGGGTGCCGATGACCGCCCCGGCGCGCAAGGGGTGGTTGTTGCGGTTGTTGGCCGGGTCGCCGCGCGTGCTCCAGCGGGTGTGGCCCATCAGCACCGTGGTGTGGGCGTCCACCTCGGCCAGGGCCTGGCGGAAGGGACCCCGGTCCACCAGGTCATGGGCCGGACGCGGCTCCTTGAAGATCCGGTAGTCGCCGTTGACCTTGAGCCACGCCAGGCCGGTGGCATGGGGGCCGCGCACCTCGCTGTGCAGCAGCAGCAACTCGAAGAGGATGCGCAGGTCGGCCAGGTCGGCTTGGGTGCGCCGTTTGCGCCCCAGGATTAGCCCTACTTGTCCGCACATGGTCCGTCCTCCTGACCGCCCTTGAGGTCGAGGGGCCGGTCGTCGGGCAAAAAGGTCACCAGCCCCCGGCTGGCCAGGCGCATCAGGAACGCGTCGGCGGCCTGGTCGAGGGCCTCGGGCAAGGGTTTCAAATCGTCACCCTCGAAGCTCGCCAGCACCTCGGTCATGTAGGTGCGCGGGGCCAGGGCGGCGGTGAAGGGCGTCTGCTCGCGCATCGCCTCGACAATGGTCAGGCAATCGCGCCCCCAGAACACCGTGCCAGCGGCGTCCAGGGGCTGACCGTCGAGGGTCGTGTCGTGAATCACCACTTTCATCGGGGCGTCCTCCTTAAGCCGCCAGGGCGGCGGG
>SACH01000774.1 GCA_009928645.1 Gammaproteobacteria bacterium
TACAGCCCCTCCGGCGACTACGTGGTGGTCAAGTTCGCCCGCTGGGCCTTCGAGAAGTTCAAGGGCGCCGAGGACCGCCTGGGCACCCAGATGCGCGCCGTCGGCGAGGTGATGAGCATCGGCAAGACTTACAAGGAGGCCCTGCAGAAGGCCATCCGCTCCCTGGAGAACGGCCGCCACGGCCTGGGCTTCGCCGCCGACTTCAACCGCAAGTCCCTGGAGGAACTGACCGCCCTGCTGGCCTATCCCACCAGCGAGCGCCAGTTCATCCTCTACGAGGCCCTGCGCAAGGGGGCGAGCATCGAGGACCTCTACCGCCAGACCTTCATCAAGCCGTATTTCCTGGAACAGATGAAGGAGCTGGTGGACCTGGAGGAGGAGCTGCTGGCCTACCAGGGCCAGGCCCTGCCGGACGAACTGCTGCGCCGCGCCAAGCAGGACGGCTTCGCCGACCGCTACCTGGCCAGGATCCTGGGGATCCCCGAGCGGGAACTCCGCGCCCAACGGGCGCGCATCGGCGTGGTCGAGGCCTGGGAGCCAGTGCCGGTGTCCGGGGTCGAGGACGCCGCCTACTACTACTCCACCTACAACGCCCCGGACCGGGTCGGGACCAGCAACCGCCACAAGGTCCTGGTCCTGGGCGGTGGCCCCAACCGCATCGGCCAGGGCATCGAGTTCGACTACTGCTGCGTCCACGCCGCCTTCACCCTGCGGGAGCTGGGCTACGAGACCATCATGGTCAACTGCAACCCCGAGACGGTGTCGACGGACTACGACACCTCCGACAAGCTCTACTTCGAGCCCCTCACCGCCGAGGACGTGCTGGCCATCCACGACAAGGAACAGCCCCTGGGGGCCATCGTCCAGTTCGGCGGCCAGACGCCCCTCAACCTGTGCCGCGAACTGGAGACGGCCGGGGTGCGCATCCTCGGCACCTCGCCGGAGGCCATCGACCTGGCCGAGGACCGCGACCGTTTCCGCGCCATCATGACCCGGCTGGGCATCCCCCAGCCGGCCTCCGGCATGGCCAGCGACCTGGACCAGGCCATCGCCATCGCCACCGAGATCGGCTATCCACTCATGGTCCGCCCCTCCT
>SACH01000775.1 GCA_009928645.1 Gammaproteobacteria bacterium
CCGGTAATCCTGGCCGCTGTGCAACTGCTGGCTGTAGAGATCGGCCCAGGCGTAGAGCATGCGCGCCGGCAGGTCGGCGTGGACCAGGATCTGGATCTCAATCTGATACAGCCGCCCCAGCGCATCGCGGGCCTTGACGTCGACAATGCTGAGCTTGTCGTCGAGGAACTCGCGCTCGTTGTAGGGGTTGAGGATCTCCACCGCGCTGATCGGTGCCGGTAGTTCGGTGCCGAGCAGGGCGTTGAGGAAGTGGATCAGGAGCGCGCGGTTGTCCTCCGCCCCCAGCAGGGCCTTGAAGACGCAGTCGATCTTGGGGTCGATGGGGTGGCGCATGGGAAAAGTCTAGCACAGCCGCGTTGGCCCTCTGGATCGTTCGCTCTGGCCGCACCCGACGGAACGAAACGACGAGCGGCTGCCGAGGATTTCGGTCGCCGTGCCTCTGCCACGGCGCCTGATCCGCGGTCCGCGCCCCTGGCCTGGGCCGGGCCTCGGGGGTCTCTGCGGAAAGCTCACTCAGCACCGGCATGCCGGACTTGTGCGGCATGATGCTGGCCCGGGAGAAGAGGTGGTTGTCGTGGGCGACCGAAAAAGGACGCTGTCTAACGTCCTCTTTACGACCAGTTCGTCCCAGTTGCGGTCCTCGACATCCCTAGGTGTGGCCGGTGAACAGGTTCAACCAGTAAGTTCTTTTTGTCATTGAGGGTTATTTGTCTTGATGGCTACCGGAGATTTCAATCAGGCTCGGGTGGACCGCTCCAGATTCAACGCCAGCAACCGGCGCAGAATCTGCTCATCTGGTATCTCCGGGCTGTAGTCGTCCCAGCCATAGGCCGCCGCAACCGCCGCATCCAGGGCCTGGTGCGCGTTGTCCAGCCAGGTGGGGCGCTGGTTGTAGAGGTTGGTCAGGGTCCGGGCCTTCAGGTCCTTTTCATGTCCCGGCTTGGGGATGATGCGATCAGGATAGCCGGGGACCACTTCCGGTACGCGCTCCACCCACTCGGCGGGGTTGAGCCAGTTTTCCCGCAGTTCGTTCAGCCGCTGGGCCGCTTTTGCAATGGCTATCCAGTGGCGGACGACCGGCGACGCCGGGTCGCGC
>SACH01000776.1 GCA_009928645.1 Gammaproteobacteria bacterium
TATAGTCCGGGGCACGACCGGGGCGCAGGTAATCGGCCAGCCGCTTGCCGGTAAACCAGCCCTCGCGCATGCCGGTGGCCAGGATGCGGTAGGCGATGGCCGGCTCCAGGGCCAGGTCAGGGTTGGCCACCAAGTCCACGCCGAGCAGGCGCCCGGCCTTGGCGTAGTTGGCCTTCCAGGTCAGTTGCACATAGCCCCGGCCCCGGTATTTGAAGCCATCGCCCTGGCGGGTATTGCCCATCCGCCGGGCGCGACTGCGTTGTTCCTCGCTGTCGGCCAGCACCGGATCGTAGCGGTCAAAATATTCTCGCCGGCCCCACTCGGCGATGGGCTGCATGGTCTTCCCGGTCTCGTGCCAAGCGGTCGCCAGCAGATACGCGGGGGCGGGCAGGTGGTCGAGCAGGTCATCGGCCTGGAAGCCGTCGAGAAGGACCGTGAAGCCCGCCGCCTGCTCCGCCGTCAGCGGCCCCTGGGCGTCCCGAAGGGCGCGGAAAAAGGCGGTGCGGTTGTGGGTCGCGTCCGCCATCTTAGGCGCCTGCAAGTAGCAGCCTGTATGCGGCAGCCCCACGGTAGGTGCAGGCATTGAATCCCTCCTCGCCTTTGACGACCACTTTCGCAATCATCCCTTCTTCAAGCAGGTCGTCTCTTGCGCTCTTGCTTGGCACGTCGCCGTCGTCGAGCGGCCCAGCCGTGAAAGCTGCGCGGATCGTGTCGCGTTCACCTCCCGTCATCGCTTGCACGCGGCAAATGAGTTTGCAAGCCCAGGCTAGCTCATCGTCGTTGGAAAGCTTCACGTCCTCGTGCAGTACGTCCAAGAGTACTTTGAGTGTGGGCATAAAAGCGTTTACCTTCGGTTCAAAATCGAGCGACTGTGGCGGGCGCTCAGTTGTAATTGATAGGCCGGCGCTTGGCGGACACAGCTTCAACCTTTGCCATCAGATCACGCTCGGCGGGCTGGGCATGCGCAGCAGGAGGGCTTTCTTGGCTAAGAACTTGACCCCGGTTTTGGCCGGGACGGGCACCTCCTCACCCGTCTTGGGATTGCGCGCCATGCGCGCCGCGCGGGTGACGGGCTTGACCTTGCCCAGTTCGGGA
>SACH01000777.1 GCA_009928645.1 Gammaproteobacteria bacterium
CTCACCACCACCCGCTCCGCCAGGCGGCGCGCCTCGGCTACCAGGGCCAGGTGACCGGCATGGAGATTGCCCATGGTGGGAACAAAGCCTACCCGCTGGCCCGCGTGGCGCCAAGCGGCGACCCGCTCCCGCAGGGTGTCGATTCGTTCGATGGTTTCGAGGGTCATGGGCGCGGCTCAGTAGGCCGTCTGCTCCGGGCCGGGGAAGGTCCCGTCCCGCACCGCCGCTGCGTAGGCCAAGACCGCCGCCGCCAGGCTGTCGCGCCCGGCCAGGAAGTCCTTGCTGAAGCGCGGCGCGCCCCGGGGATTGAGCCCGAGGAGATCGTAAAGGACCAGGACCTGACCATCGCAGCCGTTACCGGCGCCGATCCCGATCACCGGGATGCGCAGGGCGCAGACGATCTCCCGCGCCAGGTCCGCCGGGACACATTCCAGGACCAGCAGCCCCGCCCCCGCGTCCTGCAGGGCCACGGCATCCTCCAGGATCGCCAGAGCGGCAGGGCGTTCGCGTCCCTGGTACCGGTAACCGCCCAGGTGGTGGATGGACTGGGGTAGCAATCCGAGGTGGCCGCAGACCGGGACCCCATGAGCGGTCAGGCGCCGCACCGTCTCCACCAGATGGGCCCCGCCCTCCAGCTTGACCATCTGCGCCCCACCCTCCTGCATCAGCCGACCGGCGCTGACCAGGGCTTGCTCCGGGCTGGCGTAGCTGAGGAAGGGCATGTCCACCACCTGAAAGGCACGCCGGCGCGCCCGTGCCACGCAGGCGCTGTGATAGACCATCTGCTCCAGGGTCACGGGCACCGTGGTCTCCTGGCCCTGCACCACCATCCCGAGGGAATCGCCCACCAGCAGCACGTCCACCCCAGCCTCCTCAATCAGGCGACAGAAACTGGCGTCGTAGCAGGTCAGGGTGACGATGCGTTCACCCCGCTCCTTCATGGCGGCCAGAGTCGAGCGGGTGACGGGTTTGGTAGACATGGAGGGCATCTCGGTGAAGGAGGGCTGAGGAGAGTCCTGGCAGGGCAGTCGGGGCAGTCGGGGCAGTCGGGGCAGTCGGGGCAGTCGGGGCAGTCGGGGCAGTCGGGGCAG
>SACH01000778.1 GCA_009928645.1 Gammaproteobacteria bacterium
TTGCGCGAGCAGGTGCAGACCTTGCTGCATCTGGACCCCGAGACGGCCACGCGGGGGCCCTTGGCGCGCTCCACCTGGTCCGATGCGTTGGCCTCCCCCCGCCGGCAGGCGGCCTTGGCGGGGGTGATACCGGCCTTGGTCAAGGAGGCACAACAGGTGCTCCCGGATCGCCTGGTCGGTATTCCCGGACGGGGGGATCGCCCGGTGCGCGCCATCGATGGCACCTACCAGGCCGAAAGCACTCATTTCCGGCGTTGCACGCCCCGCCAGGGCGGTGAGGATAACCCGAAGGGCCATGCCTGGCTGAGCTTCTATAACCTGCGTCTGGGTCTTCCCGAAGACGTCCGGGTCGAAACCCGCAGCCGCCACGAAACCCGGATCCTGCGCGATTACGAGGAGGATTCCCAGGCCCTGACCCGCGAGCGCCGGGGCCTGTGGCTGGTGGAGCGCGGTTTTATCGATGCCCCGTTCTGGGATGCCAAGCAACGGGCCTTGCAGATCACCCTGATCACGCGCATGAACAGCAATCTCTGTATCCATTCGACCGAGGGCCTGCCCATTGCGGCTGACCCGGCCAATGCCGGCGTGCTTCACGACCGGCGGGTCACCTTGGCGAGCTCACGGGAGGAATGGCGCCTCATCACCTACCGCGCTCGCCGGGGCAGCGTGTTGCAATTCCTCACCAACGACTTTGGCCTGCTGCCGGGGGTTGTCGCCTTTCTTTACTTCCGCCGCTGGGAGGAAGAAAAGTGCTTCGATACCTGGAAAAACGACTTCGCTCAGGCCAAGGCCTGGGGTAAGGGCACCGTGGCCATCGCCAATCAGGCGCGTCTGGCCATCATCACCCGTCTGCTGGTGGCGGTCCTCCTCCACAGACGCCTGGGTGCCGCCGGCGCCCAGGATGAGAAGGCTTGGGCCAAACAGGAAAAGCGGCAGCAGGCCAAGGTGGATGACCCCGATGGCACCGATCGCCCGGACTGGACGGTCCCCTTGTTCCGCTATAGCGCTAAGGTGAGCCGCCAGGTCCTGCGCTTCTTCAAACATTGCTTTCTCAAACCAGCCTCGCCAGGGCTCTACGAACGCGAGCTAG
>SACH01000157.1 GCA_009928645.1 Gammaproteobacteria bacterium
ATCCAGACCTGGGGCGATGCCACCCTGTACCTGGCGTCTGACCTGCAAGACCCGCCAGAGCTGATCCCGCACTTCCTGGCCGCCTGGGAGGAGGGCTATCCCATTGTGCTGGCGGTAAAACCGGTGAGCCAGACCAATCTGCTTGTCCATTGGCTGCGCAAGCTCTACTACCGGGTCCTGGACACCATCTCTGAGGTGTCGATCGTCAAGGACGCCACGGGCTTCGGGCTCTATGACCGGGTGGTGCTGGACGAGGTGCGCAAGATCGCTGATCCCCAGCCGTATTTTCGCGGGCTGGTGTGCGAACTGGGCTTTCCGATCAAGACGATCCCTTTCAGCCAGCAGCGCCGGCAGCGGGGGATTTCCAAAAACAACGCCTACACCCTCTATGACCTTGCCATGCTCGGCATCGTCAGCCACTCCGTGGTGCCGATCCGACTGGCGGCGATGCTGGGTTTCGGGATTGGCCTGCTGAGCTTTCTGGTCGCCTTCGTCTTCCTGGTCCTCAAGCTGTTGATGTGGGATACCTTCCCGATCGGGATCGCCCCCATCGTCATCGGCATGTTTCTGATGTTTGGCATCGTGCTGATGTTTATCGGCATCCTGGGGGAATATATCGCCTCCATTCACACCTATGTCCGACATCGGCCGGTGGTGGTGGAGCGGGAGAGGATTAATTTCACGGATGAAGGATGAAGGATGAAGTAAACCCAAGGCTCCTTTCACTGACAGGGGTCGCCATTGATATTGAACTCCGCCAATCGAAAACTTGTTGTGACTTAAACTAATGAAAGCGTCCGAGCAAAAAAATAGCCTCCAGGAAAAGCCGCCCGATAGGATCACGGCATTAGCGCTGATCTATCTGGGGTTCCCTTTTTTTATTTTTTTTCTGGGTTGGTTCGAATGGCCTTGGGGGATTTTACTTACCTTAGTCACCGCTTCTGGCCTTTTTTTGGCCCTGTCCAAAAATGATTATTCCCTTGCTGACTCAGGTCCGATTTGGCTTCGGGGTTATGTAGCGATAGTCACTGTTGGCGTCACTTGGACTCTATTTGGTGGGGCGGGGCATTTTTTCTATGCCAATTATGATTGGTTTTTTCGGGACGCCGTGCTTCGTGACTTGACGATGGCACATTGGCCACCCGGATATGGCGTGACTGATGAAGGCCCGGTCATATTGCGGGCACCTATTGCCTACTTCCTGCCCGCGGCCGCGATTGGCAAGCTCATGGGGGTGGAGTTTGCCGACAAGGCGCTTTGGCTTTGGACCGCCTGTGGAACAGTGTTATTTCTTCTGCTGTTGCCACTACCAGCCAGATTATCCCCGCGGCTCATTCTGGGCCTGGTCATTGTGATGTTCTTCAGTGGGCTGGATCTGTTGGGCATGCTGCTGATCAACCTTGAGCCGATAGAGGCTGGACAACACCTGGAGTGGTGGGGATGGCTATTCCAATATTCCTCCAATACGACCCAGTTGTTCTGGGTTCCCAATCATGCGCTACCCGCCTGGATCGCGATAGCGATGTTCTATCGCCATTGGCGGCATCCGTCATTCGCTTATTATGTGCCCATAACCGGGGCATTGTTGCCCTTATGGAGCCCTTTTGCCGCTATTGGCATGGCCCCTTTTTACCTCTTGTGGTTCTTTAATCAATTCAAGCAGGTCAAATGGCATCCCATGATATGGATTCCGGCGCTCATGATTCTGTTGGCGACGGTGCCATATCTGGCCTTATCCGTTCATGCGATACCGGCATCCTTGACCATGGACAGCGGCGGTGTTGGGTTGGATTTATTCGTTTCTCTTTATTTGAGTTTCGTTATATTCGAATTCATCCTGATCTGGCTTCTTGTGTACAGGCCCGAGGATAAAATCTTATGGGTGTCTACGGGAATAATCCTTCTGGTGTTGCCTTTCCTGCACTTCGGCCCTGGCAACGACATCGTCATGCGCGGTTCAATACCAGCCCTGATGATGCTGTGTATATTCACGATCCTCGCGATTGCCCAATTCAGGGAAATGCCGGTCCGGAGGATAGTACTCCTTGTGGGACTCCTGCTGGTCGGAGCCGTAACCCCCATGCAGGAATTTATTCGCGCCGTCAAAAATCAACCCTGGTCGCCCCATCTCGACAGGAACTTATACCAGACCGCGAAAAATAATCTCCCTCCGCATTATACGGCCGTACTCAAACCTTCCGGGCTTGGGTTAGTTATGCGTGAACCGGATGATCTGCTTAATAAGCGGGACAGTGCGGATTAATTTAGCTCCTGGGAGATATTGTCCGCGTCCGTGCCCCAGAGATTAAGATAATAATTTTTATCTTAGTGGCCTTGAGGTTTCAACCCATTGCTGTGTAAGACTTTTTGATAGGATGCGTGCTAGCCGCCAGGCGGTGCTGCCGTTGGTTGTGCCCCCCCCGGGCATAAAGCCAAGATCCCCATCACAACGCCTTTAGAATTACGCAGCGTAACTGCTCCACCACCCGGAGCCTTAGCCACTGCCACTGCTGCGGCCTCGGCCTCTCCCCCAGGCCGATTTCCCGACCCAGTTTCAGCCTCATCCCCAGCCTCATCCCCGGCCCAAGCCCCATCCACAGCCTCATCTCCAGCCCCAGCCGTCGTCCATGGCATTTCGTGCTTCCCAGCGTAATAAATCCCCGCCAGTTCCGGATCGGCGCAGAGGCGCGCGATCTGGTCCTGGTCCGGTGGCGGCAGGTCCAGGCTGACGGTCTCACGATTCATCAGGTCCAGGGGACCTAGTACGGCCTCCAGGTGGGCGATGCGCGCCTGGGCGGCCATGAGCTTTTCCCGGGAGAAGACGCTGCCCGTCAGTTGCAGGGTGTGCATATAGCTGGGGTGGTGCCACTGGTACCAGAGGGTCAGCGGGGTGCCTTCCCAGAGGATGCTGCCGGGTCGGAGCGGCAGGTCGACCAGCCGGGGAGGGGGGAGGTCATCGCCATGGCCAATGCCCCGCGCCAGCAGCAGGGACCGCTGCACGCCAGTCCCGACCAGGACGCCGATCAGCACCAGGCCGGCGGCCAGGGCCACGCGGCGTACCCGGGGGGTCTTGACGAAGCGCGCCACCAGCCAGCCGGCGGTTGCCAGGAGTACCACCACCGCCGATTGCTGCAACAGCAGGCCGCCCAGATCGGCGGACAGCCCCACCCCTTGCAGGTTCAGCCCCAGGCCCAGGGCGAAGATCGCCACCATCATCCCCAGCAACAAGCGGGTGGTGGTCGGGGACAAGTAGCGGGTGTTCGGCGACGGGCAATGACGTGGAACCCGGCGCTGGACCAGGATCACGGCAAGGGTGACGACCAGGATCAGGGCGCCGGAGCCGGTGATCAGCAGTTCCGCCCCCGCCAGGCCCAGGACGGCGCTGAGGTCCGCCGGGTCTCGGATGCGCAGGGCGCGGATGAAGACTAGGCCCAGGCCCGCCACGCCCAGCCAGTGGCTCAGCCACAGGGCGCGCCAGGGTTGCAGTTGCAGGCTCAGCAGGTTGTTGAAGCCATCGCCGAGGAGCACGGTGGCGAGCAGGCCGGTGGCACCCAGCAGGCTGGCGGCCAGGGCGAGCTTGGGGTAGCCGCCAACTTGCCTGAGGGGGTGCGCCGTGGCCCCTGAGTGATGATGATCCACGCGGGTGTTATTGCCGACAAAGAGGCGGCCAGTGCGGCCATGGCCCTCCCCCGCCAAAGCCACGGCGGTGACCACGGGGGCGAGGAGGGCGACGCCGGCGGTGTTCCAGTCGCTGGCATCCCAGGTGGCGGCCCAGAGGTAGGGCGCCATGGCGCGGGTCATGGCCTGCCATTCCGGGTCCATGACCTGGAACAGCCGCTCCAGGATGGGCGCCCCGGCCCAGGCGGCCAGGATCAGGGCCAGGGCGCCGAGGAGGGTGACCATCATCGCCAGCCGCGGGCGCAGTCCCACCCACAGGGCCAGCACCACCGCCGGCCAGGCCATCAGGGGATGGACCAGCAGGGCGGCGATCGCCGCCAGAGCCGCCGGCAGCCAGCGTCGCTCCAGGGCCCAGGCGATCGTCAGCAGTCCCAGGGCGGCGGCCAGGGGCCGGGGGGTGGCGAAGGGTTCGGCGACATGAAAGATCGACATCGCGCTGTAGACGACCGGCAACATCGCCACCGCCAGGGTCCCGGCCAGGGGGGCGGTAAAAGTGCCGCCCAGGCTTCCGGCTGCACCGGTCAGGCGCGTCAGCAGATAAGCGGTGGCGGTAAAGAGCGCCAGCAGGGACAGCAGGCACAGGGTCAGGGCCGCCCCCTCCAGCCCCAGCACCTGGATCAGCGGGGTGAAAAAGGCGGAGAAGAGGGTGTAGTCGTCCTGGGAGCCAAAGCGCAGGTACAGATCCTGCCGTAGTTGCGGGTGCAGCCAGGCCAGGGCCTGCAAGGCATAAAGGCGGGTGTCATGCACCAGGCCCCAGTAGCCGAACAGGGAGAGGAAGAGGGCCGTACCCAGGGTGCCGGCTAAAATGGAGGCGCCGGCGCGTCGTAGCGAACTGCCGGTCAAGGGTGGTCACCCTCGGTAGGCCAAATCCTGGGCGGGGTTTCGCAGTTCTTTTCGCGCCAGCTCCGCGGTTGGTTCAAGATGCCTTTGAGATCCCCGCTGGCCGCCAGCACGATGACCCTGCACCGGGCGCCGCGCAGCAACTCCAGGGCCGCGGTCAGCCCCGCCGGACCGGTGCCGATGCTGACGATCATTTTGTCAATCATTCATGGTCCTGAAGGGGCTAGCCGTTGAGAGGTCCTGGTGGAAGGCTCCTCCCAGTTTAGCCGGTACCATACCAACGGACGAAATTCGCCCATGGCCATGACCATGGCATGGCATGGCATGAGGAAACCTTGCCACTATAATTCCAGATTGAACGATCAACGGCCGGCATCCTCCTTGGCCGATAGCGCCAACAGCCTGCATCTTCATCATAACAACAGCGGCGCGCCATGAAGACCGACCACCCCATCTATCTCTTTCTCTCCGCCGGCCCGGAAGCCTTCCGGGTGCTCACCGGCGGCCGTGAACTGGCGGGTCCCTATCGTTTCTGCTCCCTGACTCTCAAAGGTCTGGAGCGGCGCATCGATGGCCTCTTTGAGCCCGAGGGGCACTCAGGACCGGTCTATGTGGTCGAATTCCAAGGTCAGCGCGCGGACAAGGCTTGGTACAATCTCCTGACCAAGATTGGGCTCTATGGCGAAGAGCACCCTCAGCGCGATGTCATGGGCGTCGGCATCTTCCTGCGCGAGGCGGATGTCCCCACCTATCCCCGGTGGGCGAATGGCCCCGCGGCGCCGTTGCTCACTGTCGTCCTGCGCCGAGTCTTGCCCGACTGGCTGGCGCGGGAGCCGGACAACCCCTACGTGGCGGTGTTCGCTCCCTTGCTGATCGAAGATGACGCCGACCTGCGCGCCCGCGCCCCGGCCCTGTGGCGCACCGTGCGGGAGGCGTCGCTGGCGGAGGAGGTGCGCGACATCCTCTCGCAGGTACTTGAATTCTGGTTTTTTGAGCGATTTCGCGGGCTCACCGCGAAGGAGGTCTGGGCAATGTTGAACCTGGTAACCCCGATACAAGAGACCAGGGCGTATCAATCGATTTTTGCCGAGGGCAAGGCCGAGGGCGAAGCACAGGGCCTAGCAAAGGGCAAGGCCGAGGATCTCAAACGTCTGCTCAAACGGCGCTTCAATACCGTGCCCCCGTGGGCGGCGCAGCGCATCGACGCCGCTTCTGTTCCACAATTGGATGCCTGGCTCGACGGCATCTTCGATGTCCAGAACGTGGAA
>SACH01000779.1 GCA_009928645.1 Gammaproteobacteria bacterium
CTGTACCTTGCGCCTGATGCGGTGCTGATGACCAATGAGTCGGCGACAGGTGGCTCCTACACCCTGTCTGAGATCATGTTTGTCATCGACGCAATCAGCCTCGACGATGGCGTGTATGATCAGATCGTCGCGAAGAGACTGCAGTCCGGCCCCATCCCAATCACCTTCCCACATTTCCAATCCTTCCTGGGCAGCAAGACCACCTCCATGTCCACAGGCATGACCTTCGGCGTCTCCTCCCAGTCTGTCGACCTTCTCTTCGGCACGTTCCTCACAGCCTTTCATAATGTGTTCGATCAGGGGGTCGGCAATAGCCAGACTGACATAGTGATCAATTCCTCGAAGGCCTTTACCCGCACAGCCGCAGGGCTCACCGGCTCCAACTTTATGATCAGCGGTGTGCAGTACCCCAGCTTCCGCGCCACTCCCATGATGGCCTACGCTCAGACCCTCAAATCGCTGGGCATGGCCATCAACTCAGTGGGCGGCTGCGACCAGAACCTGGCCAGCTTCACTTCTTACCTCGAGCATTTCTTTGCCCACATCGTGCGCCTGAACCACCCCACCGACGAGGAGGGCTGGAGCTCTGGCCTCGACACACGCGGTGCTGCGGTGTCGATGAGCTACAACACTACCGGCGGGGCCGCTCCGGGCAACGGGGTGTACCCCCTGGTCTTTGCAGCTTGCACTGGCACCCTGCTGGTCGGCGCATACCGCCAGCTGCAGGTGGCCCTCTAGGGGGCAGTGCCTGCCCCCTTACCCCCTCGCAAACAAACTCCAGAAAAATCTGCATAGCATGTAAATGACTAAGTCCGCTTCAAAGCACCAAGAGAGGGGGTTTGGGGGGCGGAGGGCTTGCTGCCCGCTCCAAGGGAGCTCCGCCCCCCAGCACCCCCTTCTAGGTTCTGCAGTGGGCCCCATGAAGGGTCCCCCTCCACCCCGCCCGTGGGGCTTGGGTGATGCCAAACCGCCCACCAACCCGCCTCTAGGCTCGCTGTTTGTGCGCCACACGCCCGCAATCAACGCGAACCCCAACAAGTTCGGATTTGCCTTCATCAAGCCGCCTCCAGACACCAATCAGTCCCCGATC
>SACH01000780.1 GCA_009928645.1 Gammaproteobacteria bacterium
CAGGCTCAAGGCGACCTGCTTGATCGGTTCGATCCGGCAGCGCCGCGCCCAGGAATACCACTGCTTGAGCAGCGGCTCGGCCGTCTCCCGGTCCGGGGCGTGGTGGAAGATATCGCGCAACGCCTCCTTGATCTGAAAGGCACGGTGGGTCTTCAAATTCAAGCGCTTGAGGTCGACGTACTGACGGATTTGCCGCTCCGTCCAGTCCTGACGGTCCTTGAGCCAGAGATAGCGGCTGCGTTTGAGTTGGGGGTTGGTCCTGGTCTCCTGGCGCCGGACCTCGTCGACCGCCCGGTTCACCAGCTGAATGACGTGAAACTCGTCGAAGGTGACGTCGACCCAGGGCAGATATTCCGCCAGACCCGCGCGGTAGCTGGTGGACATGTCGATGCAGGCCGCGGTGAGGTTCTCCGCGCAGCCGCCATGGGCCTCCAGGTCATCGGCGAACTGGGCGACCACGTCCGCAGTGCGCCCCTCGCAGGCAAACAACAGCCGGCCAGCGTCGAGATCGTGGAACAAACTGATGTAATGATGGCCGCGCCGCGCGGCGGTCTCGTCCAGGCCGAGGGTCGTCACCGCGGAAAAGTCCTCACGAGCACGGGCGTTAGCCACGTAGTGATCGAGGATGCGCCAGAGGCGCTGATCACTGACCGCCAGCAACTGCGCCACCTGGCGCACCGGCATGGCCTTGATCAGGGTGACAATCAGCGCCTCCATGAGCAGGCTGAAGCCGCTGCCCTCCCGCGCCCACGGCACCGGCACTTGGGTGGTCTTGCCGCACGCCCCGCAGCAGACTCGCGGCACCTTCGCCAGGAGATAGGCCTGATACTGAAAGAAGTTCAGGTGACGCCATTCCCGCGCCAGGGTGTCATGGACCGGTTGCTGCTCGGCACCGCAGTGGGGACAGGCGAAGCGGGTGCCAGGTTGAAACGACACCTGCAGGTCGAGGCGCCCGGCCTCTGCATCAAAGGCGACGTCGCTGACCGCCCAAGGTGCTTGCAGACCCAGGGCCAGGGTGAACAGGGAGGAAGAAGTTGGTTTCATGTCAAACCCTCAGGCCATCGGCCTGTGGATTTGTGGACGAGTCCT
>SACH01000781.1 GCA_009928645.1 Gammaproteobacteria bacterium
GCCCCATGCAGCATCCCTTTCCCCAGCCGCGCCGCATCGTATCGGCCGGCCGCCCCGATTCCGCGTATCTCGCCCGCCTGGACGCCCAGGAAGAAGCCAAGGCCGCCCAGGAAGCCCTGGACCGCGCCCACTACTACCTCGACCGCGCCCAGCGCCGCCATGCCGTCGCCCAGGCCCACCTTGCCGCCACAAATGAGGCATGGATTCGGAGCGAGGGGGGCAGGCCATGAACTGCGCCGAGATCATGCAGTGGTTGCGCCAAATGCAGGCCGCGCCCCTGACCACCGCCGCAAGCAAGGTTGGACTGGCCATCGCCTTGAGGATCAACGCCAGGGACGGGACGTGCTTCCCGAGCAAGTCATGCCTTGCCGCCGATACCGGGCTCAGTGAACCAACCATCCGCCGCGCCGTGGCCGCCCTGGTCAAGGCCGGATTGCTGGAGGTGGAGTTTTCAGCGGGACGGACCACCAACCGCTACCGCCTCGTTGCCAGCGGGAACCCCGTCACCAGTGACCGGGTTGAGGGGGAAGCAGAACCAGCCAACCCCGTCACCAGTGACCCCGTTGAGGGATGCCAAACCCCGCCAACCCCGTCACCAGTGACGGGGGACCCCGTCACCAGTGACTACCGTAAAGTACAAAAAGAAAGAGAAGAGAAAGAATCTCTATCGTCGGGCAAGAGCCCGACCAGGGAGAGGGATGTTTCGCTCTCAGACGTGGAGGAGGTCATCGGCCACCTGAACGCCAAAGCCGGGACCGCCTTCGAGGTGAAGAACCGGGCAGGCAAGCTCACCAGTGGCGCGGAAGCCGCCCGCCAGCGGATCGCGGAGCACGACAAGGGGAGCGTCCTGGCCATGATCGACAACAAGGTTCGGGAGTGGCTAGGCACCGAGCGGGCAATCTACCTGCGCCCGGCCACCTTGTTCCGCAAGAGCAACGCGGAGAACTACATCGGGCAGCTTGGCATGAAGCCACATGTCGCCTGCTCCAGTCCACCGGCCCCAGCTGGGGCAGCCTACCGCCCCTTCACCTTCGACTGAGGCCGCCCGCATGGATACCCTACGCACCCCCCCCCCCCCCCCCCCCG
>SACH01000782.1 GCA_009928645.1 Gammaproteobacteria bacterium
GATGATCAGGATCAGAGGTCATCATGAGCGGGCAACCAGCGAGTTAGTCTGAGGTCCTGTGAACATATAACGGTATCGTTGTTCTCGTAAATCACCTAAGGCGTATCAATCGATCTTTGCCGAGGGCAAGGTCGAGGGCAAGGTCGAGGGCAAGGTCGAGGGCAAGGCTGAGGGCAAGGCAGAAGATCTTAAGCGCCTGCTCAAACGGCGCTTCAATACCCTGCCCCCGTGGGCGGCGCAACGCATTGAAGCCGCGTCTATAGCCCAACTGGACGTCTGGCTCGACGGTATCTTCGATGCCCAGAGCCTGGAGGCCTTGATTGGTTCCGAGCCCAACTGATCCTGTGGCCACGGCATCCGAAGCCTTGTTGCCTCTGACGTGATGGTGTCGTGATGGCTAGCCTAACGTGGCTGAGGCGGACGCCTGACAGCGCCGCCACTTCATCTCAGCCATCAAGCTGCTGGGCCTGGCCAAGTAGGTCAAGGCCAAGATCCTGCAAGCCTCCACCAGTGAGGTTTATGGCGACCCGGCGATCCATCCCCAGCCGGAGCACTACTGGGGCCACGTCAACCCCATCGGGCCGCGCTCCTGCTATGACGAGGGCAAGCGCTGCGCCGAGACCCTGTCCTTCGACTACCGCCGCCAGCATGGGCTGTGCATCAAGGTGGCGCGCATCTTCAATACCTACGGCCCGCGCATGCACCCCAACGACGGGCGGGTGGTGTCCAACTTCATCGTCCAGGCCTTGCGCAACCAGCCGATCACCCTCTACGGCGACGGCACCCAGACGCGCTCCTTCTGCTACGTGGATGACCTGATCGAGGGCTTCGTGCGGCTGATGGCCAGTCCCGATGATCTGGCCGGGCCGGTGAATCTGGGCAATCCCGGTGAGTTCACCATGATCGAGCTGGCCGAGACAGTGCGGGAGCTGACCGGCTCAAGCTCCCCGCTGGTGCGGGCGCCCTTGCCCCAGGATGACCCCCGTTCGGCATCACCCCCTGTCAGCATCCCTCACGGCCCTCATCAACGGCTATTAGCCTCTCCCTCACCCCAAGCACGGCGCGCGATTCGGTGAACGCCCCAT
>SACH01000158.1 GCA_009928645.1 Gammaproteobacteria bacterium
ACCGCTCCTTTCCGCGTAAGATGAAACCCGCGAAACTTCAGGGTTTCCACCGGAACTACAAGCGCTGCCGCTGAGCCTTAAGTTAATGGCATTGCCCTGGAGCCGTTCCTGGGCTATACGCCCGAGGAATACCGGTCATTGCCGCCCGGGAGCATATTCAGCCCCGAATCCCATGCCCGCGTCCAGGTAATATTGGCGGCGGCACGTGCCCGCATCGCGGCTGGGTTGCCCTGTGCGTTTGAGGCCGAACTCGAAAATCGCGCCAAGGACGGGTCTTGCCCGTGGTCCCAAGTCGTCGCCGTGGCCATGTATGACCGTGACGGCCAGTTCACCGAGTTCATGGGCATCTCCCGCGACATCACCCTGCGTAAACGGCAAGAGGAGGCGCTGCGGCAGGCCCGTGATGTCGCCGAGGCCGCCAACGCCGCCAAGAGCCGCTTCCTGGCCACCATCACCCACGAACTGCGCACCCCCCTGCACGCCATTCTTGGCTTTACCCAGGTCCTGGCCGGGCTGGACGAGGCGGCCACCTCCCCCCTCGCGCCCGCGACCGCGGTGGGGGGGCGGGAGGGGGGAGCCCGGCTGCCCGCTGCGCGCGCGGGGGCCACTGCCGGGGCAAACGCCCGGCCGGGCAAGGGGCCGCGTGGCCAGGTGGTTCAGCGCCGCCAGGAACTGCTGGCCGGCATCGACCGCAATGGCCGCCACCTGCTGACCCTGGTCAATGATCTGCTCGACCTGAGCCGTCTGGAAGGTGGGCACCTCGCCCTGCGTCCTTACCCCACGGCCTTGCGTCCGCTCTTGGACGATTGCCTGGCGGACTTCGCGGCCCTGGCGGCGGAGCGGGGTTTGGGGCTCTACCTCAAGGTGCCCCCCGGGCTGCCGGATCACGTCCTCATCGACCGGCAGCGCTTACGCCAAATTCTGGCCAATCTGCTGGGCAACGCGGTCAAGTTCACCGCGCGGGGCGAGGTCACCCTGATGGCCGAGGCCCATCCCGGCGCCACCCGCCCCGGCACGGTGGCCCTGGGCTTTTGCGTGACGGACACGGGCCCGGGCATTGGCGCGGCCGCCCATGAGCTGATTTTCAGTCCCTTTGGGCGGGAGGACGACGGGCTAACCGCCGGCAAGCCCAAGGGCAACGGGCTGGGCCTGGCCATCTGCCGCCAACTGGCCGCGCTGATGGGGGGCGAGATCCGCCTGGACAGCGTGCCGGGCGAGGGCAGCCGCTTCACCCTCTGGCTCCCCGCCGTACCCCTGACCACGGCGGCCGAGGACCTGACCGGCGCGGCGGCCGGCGCCGTCCCTCTACCCGCGGCCCCCACCGGGTCTGGCGGGGAGGGGTCGGCGCCCCTCACCCCGGGACTGACCGCGTTCCGGCCGCCTTCACCACCCCCAACCACCTTCGTGTCCCCTGAGCCATCCCCGGCGCGGGAGCGCGGATTGGCCCAGGGTGCGGCCACGTTGCTGGTCATTGACGACGAGCCTGACAATCGCCGCTTGGCCGCTGAGATCCTCCGGGATCAGGGCCTGGACCTGGTCACCGCGCCCGATGGCGTCACGGGCCTGCGCCTCGCCGCCGCGCTGCGCCCGGACCTGATCCTGCTCGATGTCCGCATGCCGGGTCTCGACGGCTTTCAGGTCTGCGAACGCCTCAAGGCCCATCCGGCAACCCGGTCGATCCCGGTGATCTTCCTTTCCGCCCTGGATCACTACGAGGACAAGGCGCGGGGTTTCGCCGTCGGCGGGGTGGACTATGTCACCAAGCCCTGTGATGCCCGTGAGCTGCTGTTGCGGATCACCAACCATCTGCGCCTGGCCCGGCCCGCGGCTTCCCTCGCGGCGGAACCGCTAGCCCCCGGGGTGGAGTTGGCCGCGGACCGCTCCCTGCTGACCCTCTTGCAGGCCCGCGACACCTTGTTGATGGACCTGGCCAACCCCCCGGACCTGAATACCCTGGCCCGCGCTTGCGGCACCAACCGCACCACCCTGCAGCAACTCTTCCATGCCAAGCTGGGGATGAGCGTCTTTGGCTATGTGCGCGAGCAACGCCTACAGCGGGCCCGCGCCTTGCTGACCGAGGGTGTCCAGGGCATCGATGCCGTAGCCCTGCGCGTGGGCTATCGCCACGGCAGTAACCTGTCCCGGGCGTTCAAGCAGCGGTTTGGTCTGGCGCCGAGCCAGTTGCCCCCGGTGGGAAAAAAATTGCCGTCCGGATAAGCCTTATTGCGGGGCGGAGATTCCCCACCGGCAGGCGGTTGCGCTAATTTGGTGCGGTGGATCACAACCGTGGGGTGCGACCACGCGCTCCCTTTTGTCAGGGCCGCGGTCAATGGTCCCAAGTCAATAGCCATCGAGGACGGAGGGTTGGTCAACCGGCCCATCCGACCGTCACGTCGGAGCATTTTGGGGGGGTTAAGCGCGATGGACGAACGGCCCTTGGGCGCTGTGGCGGGTCCTGGCAGGCTCGCGGCCGGCGGCCCCCCACCGGTAGGTGCCGAGCGCCGCCGACGTGCGCCCCCGTGTTCGCGCACCTGACGGCGGCTGGTGGAACGTTGGGGAGCGGAGGCCCGCGTGCCGTGAGGTCGCTGACGACTCCGCCTCTGGCGGAGAACCTCCCCATGAGGTCCGCCCGTGAGGCCGCCCAGCCCCGCGGGTTTCAGGAGATGCGCTTGCGCCTGGCCCTGGACGGGGCCGGGATCGGGGTGTGGGCGTGGGATATCGCCACGGGGGAGCTTGACTGGAATGCCGCCTGCTACCGTCATTTTGGCGTCCCGGTGGACGAAAAGATCACCCATGACCGCCTTCTGGCCCTGCTGGAGCCCGGCGACCGGATGCGGCTGGCGGTGGCCTGGCGCCAGGCCGTCATCAGTCGGGACCGCTTTCAGGTGGACTGTCGCCGGACCTGGCCCGACGGTTCCCGGCATTGGATTCAGGCCGTGGGCCGGATCGAGTTTGACGCCGCGAGTCAGCCGGTCCAGGTGAACGGCATCACCCGTGATGTCACCCGCCAAAAACAGGCGGAACTGGACAACCGGGCCCTCACCGCCGGGCTGGAAGCACGGATCCAGGATCGCACCGCCGCACTGGCGGCGGAGATCGCCTTACGGCGGCAACAGGAGCAGCACTTGCGCCTCAGCGAGGCCCTGGCCCAGCAGCAACTGGCGGCCATGCAGGCCGACTACGACCAGGCCCCGGTCGGACTGTTCGTGCTGGACGCCGAACTGCGCTTCCAGCGGATCAACGCCCACCTCGCGCGGCTGCATGGCCAGCCCGCCGCCGCCCATCTGGGGCGGACCTTCCGGGACCTGATGCCGGGTCTGGCCGATCAGCTCGAGCCCCTGTTTCACCATCTCCTCCAGACGGGCGAACCCCTGTTGCATCACGAGATCCGCGGGACGCTCGCCGACGCTGCCAGTGGCCGGCGAGTCTGGCGGGGACATTACCACCCGCGGCGCAACAAGGCCGGGGCGATCGTTGGCCTGACGGGCATGGTGGAGGAGGGGACCGCGCTCGAGCAGGCCCAGGAACGGGCCGAATACCTGGCCTACCATGATGCGCTCACCGGCCTGCCCAACCGGGTGCGGGGGGTGGAACGGCTGGCCAATCAGGTCGCCCTGGCCCAGCGCCAGCAGCGCCAATTGGTGGTCCTGTACCTCGACCTGGATCAGTTCAAGCACATCAACGACCGCTGGGGCCATGAGGGGGGGACCGGCTGCTCCAGGACCTGGGCCGCCGCCTGGCCCGGCAGGTGCGGACGGAAGACAGCCTCTGCCGCCTGGCGGGCGACGAATTCATGCTGGTCCTGCCGGATGTGGGCCAGGAGCAAAGCCTGGCGGACCTGGCCAGTCTGTGTGAACGCCTCCTCGCCCTCCTGGCGGAACCCTATGACCTCGATGGTCAGCCGGTGCAGGTCAACCTGTCCCTGGGCGTGGCCCTCTACCCCCGGGATGGCACGGACGGCGAGACCCTGATGCGCCATGCTGATACCGCCCTGAACGCGGCCAAGCGCGCCGGGCGGCAGACCTACCGCTTCTTTGAACCGCGCATGAACGAGGCGCTGTCACGCTTCATCCAGACCCGGGACGCCCTGCGCCTGGCCCTGGCGCGCCAGGAGTTCGTGCTCCATTACCAGCCCCGGATCGAACTGCACAGTGGCCGGGTGGTGGGGGTCGAGGCCCTGGTGCGCTGGCAACGGCCCGGTGCCGGGCTGGTCATGCCGGACGACTTCATCGACGTGGCGGAGGAGAGCGGGCTGATCGTCCCCCTGGGCTCCTGGGTGTTGCGGGAGGCCTGCCGCCAGGCCGCCGCCTGGCGGGTCAGTGGTTGGCCGGATCTGGTGATGGCGGTGAATCTGTCCGCCGTCCAGTACCGTCGCGGCGGGATCGGGGCCGAAGTGCTGGCGGCCCTGGAGGCCAGCGGCCTCGACCCCACCGGGCTGGAGTTGGAGTTAACCGAATCCATTCTGCTGGCGTGCGCCGATGAGATCCTGGCGACGGTCTCGACCTGGAAGGTCGCTGGCATCCAGTTGGCCATCGACGACTTTGGCACCGGCTATTCCAGCCTGGCTTATCTCAAGTGCTTCCCGGTTGACAAGCTGAAGATCGACCGCTCCTTCATCGCTGGCATGGCCGAGCATGCGCCGGACCGCGCCATCGTCCAGGCGATCCTCGACTTGGCCAGGGCCCTGAAGTTACGCAGCGTCGCCGAAGGGGTGGAGGACGCCGTGCTGGCCCGTGAGCTCCAGGTCATGGGCTGCGACGAGGCCCAGGGCTACCTTTACGCCCGGCCTCTGGCGGTGGCGGACCTGGAGCGGTGGCGGCGGGAGTGGGGGATGGGGGCTTCGGCCTGACCTCGCGCCAGTTACCGGATGCTGATAAAACAATGCCCCACAAAGTGGCGCCATCGCCACCCGGAGATTTCCCGATCACCCTGGTCCACCGCCAGGGCACAGGCCAGGAGGTGGGGCTCGGGTGATGGAGTGCAGAGGAAGGCGGAAGCCCCGATGTAAGTGGATTTGCTGATGCGGATACACCATCGCAACCCGTTCCTTGCGGAGCGTCCAGGATCGGCCTTTGAGGTAGGAAGACTATACCCCGACTCGCGGGTAACGGGCCGGTGCTCGGAAAAATCCCTTCGCAGATCAATGGTTCAGCGAGATAGCCGATGCTAACTGCATCGGTCCTACAACGATTCGCTCTGCAAAGGGGTGGACCATGGCCTCCTTTTCCAAGCCACCCCTCTGCAGCTGCAAATGCGAACCAAACTGCGGTGCGCCAAGGTCCGCGTGGCGCACAGCGGACAATGGACCACCCTCGCTTCGCACTACCCGGATACAGGTAATTTAGGTATATAATCATTTAATAATATAATTAATTATCTATAATGCTCGGGGTTCCTGCCTAGGTGAACCAGCACCTGGTCAACACCAGACTCGGGTAGCCGTCCTTCATCCATTCAACTTAGTAGGCCAAGGACAGACCGGGCTTCCCCCAGGGAAAAGGGCTTCCTTTGCCAGTGCCCGGCTATGTGGTATGGCTCCGTTCTAACCGATTCCAGAGGTAATTCCATGTTGTATTCGCGAATGCCCCGTACCCTTGGTGAACAGTACTCCCCCCTGTATTTTCTCGCCGCCCTGGGCGCCGGGGGGCTGACCGCCAGTTTCTTCGTTTGGCTGTTGTTCTGGGTCCCGCACCCGGGGCAACCCGTACCGGTGTTCGAGGACATCGTCGCCACCTATGTCAGCGGCCCCCTG
>SACH01000783.1 GCA_009928645.1 Gammaproteobacteria bacterium
TGCCAGGTGGCAGCAAGGGGCAGGTCTCCTCGGCATCACCACAGACGGTGATCACCAGGTCGGCCCACGTCAGGTGATCCAGGGTCAATTCCTTGGACGACTGACGGGAGATATCCACCCCAGCCTCGGCCATAACCGCGATGGCCCGCGGGTTCTGGCCATGGGGGCTGATGCCGGCGGAGTTGGCCGCGACGCTGCCTTCGCTCAAGGCCCGCAGCCAGCCCTCGGCCATCTGGGAACGGCAGGAATTACCGGTGCAGACAAACAGGACGTTAGGATTCATGACAGTACCTCTGTGGTTGTGCCCCTAGGGCATGGCGCCTTTGTACCGAAATTGCGAATTTCTCCGCATGGGTGTTTGGTTTCGCTCTCGGGAGTCTCATCGTTTGGGTGTCCAGGCCTTGGTCGTGGTCCCCAGCGCACCGTGCGCGTCAGCGGCTCCGGCTGCAAGGTGGCGTGATGAATGCCGAAACGCGCGGTGAGCAGGGCGTGACTGGCCTCCATGACCTGCTCCCAAGCCGCCAAGTCCCGCACCACCAGATGGGCCGTGAGCAGGGTCTCATCGGCCCGGACGTTCCAGAGATGCAGGTCATGCACCGAGGCAACGCCGGGAACCGCCGCCAAGGCCTGTCCCACCGCCCGGGGATCCAGGTTGAGTGGCGCCCCCTCCATCAAGCCATGCAGGGCCTCGCGCAGCAGGCGCAGGCTGGAGACCAGGATCAGGGCGCCGATGGCCAGCGACAGCAAGGGGTCGATGGGGGTCCAGCCGGTGAAGGCGATGACCAGGCCGGCGATCAGGGCCGCCACCGAGCCCAGCAAATCACCCAGCACATGCAGGAGGGCGGCGCGGGTATTGAGGTTCTTCTCTCCCCGATTCAGCAGCCAGGCCACCCCCAGATTGATGGCAAGCCCGACCGCCGCGGTGAGGAAGACCGCCTCGCCCAGCACCGGTCGCGGTTCACCCAGTCTGGCCACGGCGGAAAAGACCAACCAGGCCACCAGGGCCAGCAGGGCCAGACTGTTGATCAGCGCGGCGAGGAATTCAGCGCGGCCAAAACCATAACTGTGGCGCGGCGAGGCGGG
>SACH01000159.1 GCA_009928645.1 Gammaproteobacteria bacterium
CGTGCCCCCAAGGGGGCGGTCGGACTTCGCCATGGCCCTCCGTCGAATGGCTTGACGGCGGATCGGATGCGCTTGCATCTGGCCTCTGCGGCGGCGGGAATTCGCCCCTCCGCCACGCCGGCCAGACGCCCGGTCACTTCCTCATCGGGCAGCTATACCCACTTCGCCAACCGCATGGGGACGAGCTACTTCGCGACGGGCCATTATTTGGCGAGTGAGTTTCCCCAACCTGGCACGAAGTTCCAGTGCGGCATCCTGCGCGGTTCTGGTTGGGCACCACCAGTGGCTCGATTGGACTGCCCGTCCCTGACCCGGATAACAACCGTATCGCGATGCCAGAAGGCGGGTAAGTTTGGACCCCACCGGTTAGAGGAGCGGTGGGATCTGTCATTTCGGGCCCTCTGGTGGCGGGTCGCTTGGGTGAGTGCCAGGGTGAACACCCCGGTCGGCTGGTCAGTCACCCAGATGCCCCAGCATAGTTTCATTGAAGCAAACTCTAGCGACAAATGATGTCGCGGACATTTTTTATAGTTGCGGTTCCCCTCCAGCAGCTACCCCAGTTCGGGGTAGCGTTGCCTGGGTTACTGATGCGGATACCGGGCCGGATGCCGCTCTGCCAAGCCGAGCCCGTACTGAAGCACCCGGCACTGGTGGGGGGAGGCTGTTATGAACCATCCCCTGTGATTGCAAGGAATAAAAATCCAGCCTTGTTAAAAAACGTGACACGGGGTGCGTTACTAGGATTGTAGGCTAACTGACAACAGCCGCCGTGCAAACAATTACACCTTGCAAGAGGAAAGTGGATATGGCCTATCGGGCAAAGACAAAACTACAAGCTAGCGTGCGACGCTATCTTCGCACTAGAAAGGCGAGGAAGGGAAAGTAGGTAAAGTCTTCCCCCGGCATGGCTGAGGTCGATCGGCCACGCCGCCCCGCCAAATGGGCCTATCTCGCTGCCGTGCCGGGTCGATTACAGTTCCGAGTTGCCGGCCGGAGGGTGATTTTTCCACTGCACCCCGCTGGATACGCATGTGGAGTTAGGAACGCGTGGACGGCAACGGGGTCGTGGTGTGACTGGGAATATAATCCCGGGGATAAAATCGAGATATTTTCTCTATTGAAGCAAAGCAGAACCAAAACATTATGTAAGTATACTTAAATAGTATACAGGAGTATTTTAATGCGCATGAATATAGCGTTCAATCAGTATGTCATTGATCAATTAACTCGCTACATCAATGATACTCGTGCTAATGTGCATAATTATGATAAGTCTATTCATGATATGATTTTGCAAGACGCGAATTATGCAGAAGCGGCATTGAATGAGTTCAAAGCTAATCCTGATTGGAAGACTTTGCGTGAAAAACTTATTGAGCAAGATACTCTTCCACGTGAAGAATGTTTTTATTATCTGGTCGAACAAGATAAAAAAACTGCCCAGAAAGTTGGGATAACTTGGGTATTTGTTAATACTTAATTTTGAAAGATTATTTATAAGCAACCACCAGCTTTGGCTGGTGGTTTTGCGTTGAACGCATAGGTCTGAAAGCCCTCCCTAAATGCGTCCACCGCCAGAAGATGGGTTTCCTGAGGGGCAATTTCATGAAAAGCAGATATGATGCTGCAACACTTTTCGCCCGACTGGATGCCTGGCCTACCCGGCGCGCCCGGCAGCCTTCAAGTCCGGTCCCATTAGCAACACCGGAACTGTGGGGTCCAGCTAGAGGTGAGCGAAAGGGCTGAAGTGGCGGGCGGTTCCAATGTTGCCGCCTGTGATGAATCAGGCTATGCCAGCTCTGCCGCGGAATTCAGCCCTTGACCTCGACCACCCCGCCCGAGGCACTGAAGTAGATCAGGGTCCCCAGCACCGGCTTGCCACTCAGGTCCTCCAGGGCCTCGGCATAGGCGGCAAACTGGCCGCTGTGCCGGGTTGCCACCTGTAGCCAGTCGGCCTTGGGCTGGGGGTTGGACTTGTGGTCCACGATCACCCAGCCATCCTGCCGTTTCAGGGCCAGGTCGATCTGGCCGTTCTGTAGTTGGCCAGTTGGTAGGGGCCGGGAGATGGGCGGCTCACAGTGCAGGGTCCCGCCGGGGAAGGTTTGGGCAAGCTAGTCCGACAGGGCTGCGGCCCTGGCCCTGACCTCGTCGCTGTCCAGCAGGACGCCGGGGTACTGGACCATCAGCTTCTAAAGGATGGCCTGGTCCACCCCGGGATGGGCCAGGGCGGTTGAGGGCCTCCGCCAGGATGGGCGTCAGGCGTACCCGCTCCGTCGTCAGCCGCCGGGCGAAGGGCGGGATGATAGAGGGCGTTGGTCAGGTGGACTAGGGCGGGCCACGAGCGACAGTACCCGGCGAGGTTGTCCAGCCGGCCCTACAGCCTCGCCAGGAATTCGATCCCGCCGACCCGGTTTCCGTCGAGAATATCGAGAACGAGCAACCCTTCGGTTGGATGTCGAAGAAACAGGTTCCTCTGAAACTGCCATGCCGAGCCGGGTTGATTCGCACCGGCACTGTTGACGAAATAGATGTAGGCCGCAGTCTCCCGCAACACCTTCGTGCATGCCGCGAGGGCAGCAGGCAGCCACTTTTCCTCCGGTAACTGCCTCTTCGCCAACTTGACAAGCAACGAGGGATCATAGGATTGCAACTTGGACATCATTGACTCCTGGTGATGACTAAAAAAGGGAACCAGATCCATGCGCGACAGGCCGGACCGGGCGGACACTGCCGCCACAGCGCACATGGGGGGGGCGTACGCCAGTGACCGCAACGGGTGGAGGAAAAGGTTGGATCAGCCATGCCGGGTCCTTGGGTGCCGGGTTGAATGGGTGAGTGCCAGGGCAGCCCGCCAGGTTGGTGGAGCAGCCCTCGGGAGGCCCTGGGAAAGCGCTATTCAAGCAGGGGCCTGCGACAAATGCTGTCGCGGCTTTTTCTTATCGTTGCGGTTCCCGCGGCGGCGGCTCCCGTTACGGGAACCGTTTTCAGGCACCGGATGCGCAGAGCGGCCGGGAGGCGCGCCGCCGGGTCGGGGCCGTTCGGCGGCACCCGGCGTGCCCGGGGAGCCGCTTCAGCCCTGGAATTTTCGACACTGCCACCTGCCAGGTGATTTCCCCGGAGGCTCTCCGTCTGTGATCGGTTTGCTCGCGGATGTCCATGCCAACATCGATGCCCTGGAGACGGTGCTCGCCACCCTGGCCGCCCGGGGCGTCGATCAGATCTATTGCGCCGGCGATCTCGTCGGCTACAACGCGGCGCCGAACGCGTGCTGCGAGCGGCTGCGTCACCTGAACTGCGTGCGGGGCAATCATGATTGGGCGGCTGTACTCGAACCCGGGGACCCCGAGCTGAGGTGGTTCAACGCGCCGGCCCGGTCAGCCATCCACTGGACCAGCCGTCAGCTCACGCCCGCGAACCGGGCCTTTCTCGCCGCCCTCCCGAGCCGGTTACGGTTCCAGGTTGCCGGCCGGTGGGTGACCATCGTCCACGGTACCCCGCGGGACCCCTTGTTTGAGTACGAATACGGTGATGAGGACCCCGAGGACCGGCTGGTGCAGCTTCTGGATGAGGCGGAGGCCGACATCCTGGTGATGGGGCACACCCATCTGCCCTATGTCCGCACTGTCGGGGCGCGGCTGGTGATCAATCCCGGCAGCGTCAATCGAACAGTCTGGATATCTAACTGAAAGTATTTGATAAAAAATATCATAATTTCAAATATACCCCCATTTCTACCCCGCCTTTGAGTCTCGATACCCCTTTTTTTGGGGTTGGGCATCGCCCCGATTCCTCTCTGAAGCCCCCTTTCTGGGATCATTGTTTATTCCGATGGATTCCATCTTGGTGGAAGGTCTGGTCGATGATAACCGGCTGGTCCTTGATAGCCTCCCCGGGTATCAGTCGGGAGCGGTTTCCTGAGGAGCAGCCAAACGGGCAAGGTTACCTATTTTTTCTGGGAACCTGTGGAACTGAGGGAACCTCTCTGATTAGTAGAGATTTATTTGGTTCCCCCACGGTTCCCTCGGCCAAGAAACCAGGGAACCACTCTTGGGGTAATGGCGCAAGGACGGTGCAGGGAACTGGTGTCACTGGCCAAAGACCTCCCAGAGGCGGCGGGCATTACGCATCTGTTCGCTGGCTTGTTTCCCAAAGTTTTGGGAACCCACTTCCCGAACCTGATATTTGGGTTTTCTCCCTTAATGCCGCAGTCCGGGTCCTCGCACCGCAGCCGGGCCTTGGCGACTATGCGCCACCAGGCTGCGCCCGGTAGGTCCCGATCCATCTCCACCACATCACCCGCAAACCGCCGCATCGACCGCCTCCAACAGCGCCACGGTCTGGTGGTAGATACCCGGCCGCCGGCTTTCTCGCGGTCCGGCCACGTTCAGGGTCTGGATCGCGTTCTCAAGTAGCCAGGCCAGGACGCTGGCGATTCTTGGATGCGTTAGGCGCATCTCATGGATGTGCAGGCTCCGTCGCCAGTTCAAGTGGTGAGGCTTAAATGGGGGCGAACGTCAACAAGATCATAGTCTTGCACAAGCAAGATGGTGAACTTCCCCTCGGAAAGGCCAGTTAAGGCCCCCCACTTGCCAGGAGCATCATTACCTCGCGATGGCCGTTGGCCCGCGCCCAGTCGGCGGCGGTCTGACCATCCAGCCCTTTGAGTTCGGCGTTGGCACCGCGGGTCAGGAGGGTGGCGACGGTCGTGGTCTGGCCTTCCTTGGCCGCCCAGATCAGGGCGGTCCAGCCGCCGCTACGTTCCTGATGGTCCAAGTTGGCCCCCTGATCAATTAGTAGCGTTACCAGTTCGTCATGACCACGGGAGGCCGCCAGCATGAGGGGAGCGTAGCCTCCCTTGTCCTCGGCGTTGGGATCGGCGCCGCTCAACAACAATCGTTGAGCCGTGGCCAGGTGGCCGTTGAGGGCGGCCTTCATAAGGGGGGTCCAGTGGCAACTATCCAGCGCGTCCGGGGCGACGCCCGCGGTGAGCAGGCTGTCGATGGCCGGCAGGTCGCCCTGTTCCGCCAGGCGGACGATGGCGGGTTCGGCCTGCGTTTCGGTGGCTGCCCGAGGCATCTCCGGTGCGGGGGGTATCTCCTCGGCGCAGGCGCCGAGTATCAGGGGGGCGATCAGGCCGATGAGGCCAAGACATTGGCCAGGAGCGAAAGAGAGGGGAGGGTACGTTTTTGTCATGGGCGGAGATTCTGCTCCACCGATGTCCCGGGGCCAATGCGATCTCGCAAGCGGGCTTGGGGCCGAACTTTTCCAAGCGCGGATGACTGAGGGGGGTGGCAGCGCCAGGTGGCGTGCGTCGTTGGCACGCGACCTGGCGACTACGGGGCGGTGAGGATTGCGACCGTGAGCCTGGAGGTCCGAAGGGGTAGGGGACGGGGTACAGGGACCGAGGGGTGACTCCCCCCCGGGGGTCCCTTGAGATGGGGCTGATATAGGAGACTCGATATTGACCAGATGGGTGCCAAGCGGTGGGCAAGGGGCCTGAACCAGCGGGCAGTAGCGCCTGAGCCCGACCCGACCCCTAACCTACCGACAGACCAGCCTCCCCAATGGGTGGGCTATACGCGGCCTCCCGGCCATGCCGCTTCAATTTCTGATTCAATTTCTGATCACCTCCCCGCCGGTCGCCGAGCCCCGAAGGTAACTCGACGAGGGCCCTTGCAACCGCAAGCATGTAGTCTATACTTTACATTATGGCCTTCGCTGATTACATC
>SACH01000784.1 GCA_009928645.1 Gammaproteobacteria bacterium
GGCCCCCTGGCGTCCCTGCCACTGGCGCATCAGAATCAGTACCGATAGGCGCTCTCGCCGTGGGCGGTGATGTCGAGACCCTCGCGCTCCTCGTCCTCGGGGACGCGCAGGCCGACGACGAGGTCCACCAGCTTGAAGGCGATCAGGGCGACCAGACCCGACCAGAGGATCGCCACGCCCACGCCCCAGGCCTGACTGGTGACCTGGGCCACGGTGTCGAAGGGGGCGACGGCGTTGGCGACGTAGTCATAGACGCCCACCCCACCGAGTTCCGGGTTGGCGAAGACGCCGGTGAGCAAGGCGCCCACAATACCACCCACGCCGTGGATGCCGAAGACGTCCAGGGCATCGTCCGCGCCCAGCAGGCGCTTGAGACCATTGACGCCCCAGAGGCACAGCAGACCGGCGACCAGGCCGATCACCAGGGCGCCGCCGGGTCCCACCCAGCCGGCGGCGGGGGTGACGGCGACCAGACCAGCCACCGCGCCCGAGGCCGCGCCCAACAGGGAGGGCTTGCCCTTGAGCAGGGACTCGGCCGTGGTCCAGGCCAGGGTCGCGGCGCCGGTGGCGACCATGGTGTTGAGGAAGGCGAGGGCGGTGAGGCCGTTGGCCTCCAGGTTGGAGCCGGCGTTAAAGCCGAACCAGCCGATCCACAGCAGGGAGGCACCGACCATGGTCAGGGTCAGGCTGTGGGGCGGCAGGTGTTCACGGCCGTAGCCGATGCGCTTGCCCACCAGGTAGGCGCCCACCAGGCCGGCCATGGCGGCGTTGATGTGGACCACGGTACCACCGGCGAAGTCCAGGGCACCCTTCTGGAAGAGGAAGCCCGCGGTGGCGGCGGCGGCCTCGGCCGCGGCGGCGTCGGTGTAGGCATCCGGGCCGGCCCAGTACCACACCATGTGGGCCATGGGCAGGTAGGCGAAGGTGAACCAGAGGATCGTGAACAGCATCACCGCCGAAAATTTCATGCGCTCGGCGAAGGCGCCGACGATGAGGGCGGGGGTGATGGCGGCGAAGGTGGCCTGGAAGATGATGTAGGCGAATTCGGGGATGTAGACGCCCTTGCTGAAGGTGGCGGC
>SACH01000785.1 GCA_009928645.1 Gammaproteobacteria bacterium
CCCTGGGCTATGGCCTCGTGGTCTGGTTCCGGCCCTGGCGTTTCCCGGAGACGCCCTACTGGCGGCTGCTGATTCCGCCCTATCTGGCGTTGAGCGCCGGGGTGGTGTGGGGGTTCTGGGCTTATGGCGCGGAAGCGGCGGGGGAGATGGCCTGGTGGGAGATCATGCAACTGCTCGTCCTCTTCCTGCCTTTCTTGACCGTTGGCAAACGCTGTTGGCGCGACGGCGAGCAGGCCGGTGGTCAGGGGCGGTAAGCCCGACGGCGCAAGCGGGGCGTCAAGCTGTTGCCGTGAGCCATGCCGAGATGAAGCGGTTCCAGCCGGAGCGGCCCTCGACCTTGGCTTCCTCGTGCTGGCGTTGGCGTTCTGCCTCGGGTAGGGCGCGCCAGGCAGCGACGGCGGCCTTGAAGCGCTCCCGGTGGGCAAGCTGGGCCGCGCTCTTGCGGTCGTTGATGGTGGGGACGTAGCGGCAAACCTGGTACTGGCGGTCACCGACGATGCGGCCGTTGCCGTAGCCCTTGCCCGCCAGCTTGATGACGATCTTGACCGGCTGGCCGGCCTGGTCCTTGACGGTGAGGACGCCGCGGGTGTCGAGGTTGATCTGACGGCTCATGGTCGGCGGTTCTCAGGTGATGAGGGTGGGTTAGCAAAAGTGGATCTGGATCAAGGGTGATTTGACGGGTCATGGGTAGCTCCTCGCGCTTAGGCGAGGAAGCTGGGGTGAAAGACCCGGACCTGGAGGTCGACGCGACATTCCGCCCAGGCGTTTTGCGCCCGGTACACGCCGCAGGGGGCATGGGTGCTGAGCTTGAGGTTGAGCCAGCGGTTGTAGCTGGTCCAGCCCCAAGAAGTACCGGCGTTGAGCTTGAAGACCCGATCGATCGGTACCGCGTGGTACCAGTCGAGGTTGGCGGGGGGCAGGGCCAGGTGGGCATCGTACAAGTACGTCCAGTCCTCCGCGATGGAATCGCGGTAGCTGTCGGCGGCGGACTGAGAGCCGAAGAAGTTGATGATGGCCAGCGGGGTGAACCAGAGCCGGACCCCCGATTCCTCGGCGTTGGCGCGGATGGCGCCCTGGAG
>SACH01000786.1 GCA_009928645.1 Gammaproteobacteria bacterium
GTGTAGTCGTGTCTAGGGCCTCGGGGATTAGGGTGTCCACCGGGGCTGGTGGGGCCATGATGGGCACGGGGGGCGCGGGATCGGTTTGGGCAGGTTTGGGCGGGGATGCCGCCACCAGGGGGGGCTCGGGTCTTTCGGACCACAGGACGGCACCGGCCACGGCCACAAGGGCCACGATCCCCACCAACGCCCATATGAGACCCCCTTTTCCCGCGTTCGCCGCCCCTGGGGCTGGGGTCACTGGCGCCGGTGTTGCCTCTGCCTTACCAGCCGCGTCCAGGGGCGCGGATGCGGGCATGGCTGCCGTTCGCCACGCCTGCTGGAATGCGCTGATGCTCTGGTAGCGCAAGGGCGCCTTGATCGCCAGCGCCTTGAGTAAAACCGCTTCCTGCTGGGGCGGGATGGCGATGCCTAGTTTGGATGGCGGGAGGAGTTCATCTTCTTCCGTACGATCCAGGGCTTCTGGGGGTACGGTCCCCGTAATGGTCCGGTAGAAAGTGGCCGCCAGGCCATAGACATCGGTCCAGGGGCCTTGTTTGCCTTTGCTACGGTACTGCTCTTCCGGGGCGTAGCCGGGTTTGAGGATGATGGAGAGACTCTTGCTGTGCTCGCTGGCGGCGTAGCGGGCGGCACCGAAGTCGAGGAGCTTGATGCGCCCATCCGCGGTCAGGTAGATGTTGTCCGGGGCCAGGTCACGGTGCAGGAGGCCCTCTTTATGCACCGCCCGGAGGGCGTCCATGACGGGCATGAGGAGTTTGAGGGCGTCAGCGACGCCGATCCGCCCGCCTGGCTGTTGCTCCAGGTACTGCCGCAGGGTGATCCCTTCCACATAGTCCATGACGCAGTAGCCGGTACCATGGGCGCGGAAGAAGTTTTTGACGGTGACGATGCCAGGATGCTGGTCAAACTGGGCCAACGTGCGAGCCTCTTCGAGGAAGCGATCCAGACCATAGGCGAATTGCTCCCCGGCTTGACCGGAGTAGATGGCGAGGCTGACGCCATCCGGGGCGCGCGTCGCACTGTCTCGGGGCAGGTATTCCTTGATCGCCAGTCGCAGGTGGAGGTTGTCATCCCAGGCG
>SACH01000787.1 GCA_009928645.1 Gammaproteobacteria bacterium
GCACTTCACCCATCTGGTGCGCGGCCCGAGCATCCGCGAGTTGACCGACCGGGGGTTCTTGGTCCCCGTTCGCGCCTTCGCCCCCCAGGCCGATGCCATCCTGACCGCCCTGGATGGCGTGAGCTGTGGGACCACGACGGCGGGGTTCGACTACCAGGAAAACGAGTTGGGCGCCGCCATGAACCGCAAGGAGCTGGTGGGCGACATCGTGACGACCTGGCAGGAACGGGGCGAGGAGCGGCCGACGTTGTGCTTTGCGGTCAACATCGCGCACTCGAAAAGCATTCGGGATGACTTCCTCGCGGCCGGGGTCCGCGCGGAGCATTTGGACGCCTACACCGACCCCAGCGCGCGCCGGGAGATCATCGCCGGCTTCAAGGCCGGGGAGATCAAGCTCCTGACGTCGGTCAACGTCCTGGGCACCGGCTTTAATGTACCGGATGCGGCCTGCCTGATCCTGGCCCGGCCCACCCTATCGGAGGCCCTGCACATTCAGCAGTGCGGTCGGGGTATCCGCACCGCCACGGGCAAAACCGATTGCCTCATCCTCGACCATTCGGGCAACTGTCTGAAGCATGGGCTTCCGCATCACTTCGTTGTCCCCGACCTCGACTTGGGCGACGCCCCGGACCCGGCGAAGAAGAAGCGCAAGGAGAAGGCCCCCTTCATCGCCTGCAAGTCCTGTGGGGCGGTGATGGACCCTGACGAGGTGACCTGCCCGCAATGTGGGCTGGATCGGCCGGTAAGCGGCAGCCGGATCACCTATCGCGAGGGCAAACTCGTGGAGTTTGGCAGCACCGGAGCTGGCGGTCAGGATGCCGGTGAAGACCCGGCGACGTTCTACCGCATGGCCATGAGCTACGTCCTGGCCCACGGGAAGAACCCTGGCCGGGCCTATCACCTCACCCAGGCCCGTTACCCCGGCGCCCGCGTTCCCTGGTCCTGGCGAAACCTGCCACCGCTCGATCCGTCCCCCGAGGTGGCGCGATGGATCAGGAACCGCAACCTGCATGACCACATCCGCTGGCAGCACGGGCGCGGCGCAGCTTAGGCGCGAAGGGGCCAGGGATGGCCAC
>SACH01000788.1 GCA_009928645.1 Gammaproteobacteria bacterium
GACGCCTTCGTCCCCGCCATCATGGAGCACATCGAGGAGGCCGGCGTCCACTCCGGCGACTCCGCCTGCGTCCTGCCCCCGGTCTCCATCCCGGAGCGCCATCAGCGCACCATCGAGGACTACACCCGGCGCATCGCCATCGAACTGGGCGTCCGCGGCCTGATCAACATCCAGTACGCCATCGCCGACGATACGGTCTACATCCTGGAGGCCAACCCCCGCGCCTCGCGCACCGTGCCCCTGGTGTCCAAGGTCTGCGGCCTGAACATGGTCCAGCACGCCACCGAGATCATGATGGGCAAGTCCCTGGCGGACCTGGGCCTGGAGCGCCGGACGGTGCCCCACTATGGCGTCAAGGAGGCGGTTTTCCCCTTTTACATGTACCACGAGGTCGACCCGGTCCTGGGCCCGGAGATGCGCTCCACCGGCGAGGTCCTGGGCCTGGCGGACTCCTTCCCCCTGGCCTTCCACAAGTCCCAGGAGGCGGCCAAGCAGTACCTGCCCCAGAGCGGCACCGTGCTGCTGTCCGTGACCGCCGACGACCGCGCCGAGGCCCTCGCCATCGCCCGCGACTTCGTCCGCCTGGGCTTCAGGCTCCGCGCCACCGCCGGCACCCACCAGTTCCTGACCGAGCACGGCGTCCCCGCCGAGGCGGTCCTGAAGCTGCACGAAGGCCGGCCCAACGTCACCGACCTCATCGCCAACGGTGAACTGCACCTGGTGATCAACACCCCCGTCGGCCGCCGCGGCACCCTGGATGACTCCTACATCCGCAAGGCCGCGGTCAAGCACAAGCTGCCCTACGCCACCACCATGGCCGCGGCCCGGGCGGCGGTCATGGCCATCGAGGCGGCACGGACGCCGCACCCGGTGGTGCGGTCATTGCAGGACTATCACGCCGATATCCGGTGATTTCGTCTTTCTCCCAGGGCGACGATTACTTTGCAGTACAGGAGATCCTCATGCACGCCATCGAAATCGAAGCTGAGATTGATCGCAATCGGGAGATTCACCTCAAATTGCCTGCGGATATCAAGGCACGCAAGGCTCGTGTGGTGGTGTTGTACGAAGACCA
>SACH01000160.1 GCA_009928645.1 Gammaproteobacteria bacterium
ACCAGGGGTGTCGGGCCTAACGGCCTTGCTCCTCAGGGAAGCAGACGGCCAGGTGCCGGGGGTCCACCGGCCGGGTCACCAGGCTGACCAGCACCAGGGTGATGACCGCCAGGGGCAGGGCGATGACGATGGGGTCCACCATGGGCCAATTGGGATGGTCCGCCAGCAGGCTGGTCTTGCCGCCGGTGACCATCTGCACCAGGCCGATGGCCGCGGCCTCCTTGGCCTTGACCAGCAGCAGCCAGAAGACCGAGACGCTCATGCCGACCAACATCGAGGCCAGGGCGCCGGTGCGCGTCGCCCGTCGCCAGAAGAGCCCACCGATGTAGGCCGGGAGGAAGGTCGCGGCGCAGAGGCCGAAAAAGATGGCCGTGAAGCGGGCGACCACGTATTCCTGCCGCACGGTATAGCTGATGGTGACGGCCGCCAGCAGGCCGATCACGATGGCGACGCGCATCACCAGCAGGCTCGGTTCGCGTCCGGGCCGCCCGGTCAGCCGCTCGAAGAGGTCACGCCCGGCGGCGGTGCCGATGGTGTGGAACTGGCTGGACATGGTGCTCATGGCTGCCGCCAGCAGGGCCAGGAAAAAGACGAGCCCGAACCAGCGGGGCAGGGCGGTGTTGATGTAAGTGGGGATGATCTGGTCCGGTTCGCCCTTGGCATAGACCACGCTTGGGGAGCGGCCGCTGACCAGTTCCAGGGGCTGGCCGGTTGAGTCCCGGGCTGTCTCGCGGCTGGCGATGGCCATGGGCACCACCGTCGGCTGGTTGGTCTTGGGGTTGATCACCGGTGCCCACTGGTCAGGACTCGACTCCTTCATCAGACCCACCAGGGCATGGCCGCTGGCCGCGTCGATCTCCTTGACCACCTGCCCCGTGAGCAGGGGGCCGTGCTGGGTGAACCAGGCGTTGGACAGGCTACCCACCAGATAGGGGGTGCCAACCAGCAGCAGGATGAAGACGGCCCCGGTGGGGACGGCGCGGTCCAGTTCCCGCCGGCTGCGCACGGTCATGAAGCGCACCACCAGTTGGGGCTGAGCCAGGACACCAATACCCACCCCGAGGATGATGGCCGAGACCACCGTCCACCAGAGATCATAATTGGTTGACCCCCAGCCAAAGGTGGGCATCCGGGTCCAGCCCTCATGTCCTATGGCCTGGAGGCTGGGCGGGACCAGATCGGCCAAGTCCGTCAGGGCGCGATGCGCTGGCTCGACCCCGCCCAGGCTGGAGTAGGTGAACCACAAGAGGTAGATCATGGCCAGGATCATGACGAAGCCCTGGAGGGTATCGGTATACATCACCGCCTTGAGTCCGCCGGGGATGACATAGGCCGCGGTGATCAGGGCCATGACCAGCAGGGCTACCTCGAAGCTGACCCCGAACTGGGTAACGACGAACACGGAGCCGCCGGTCATCACCGCCGCCGAATAAAGGGGCATGAAGAGGAAGATGACCAGGCCGGCCAGGACCTGGATGCCCTTGCTCTGATAGCGGGCGCCCAGCAGTTCCGGGAAGGTGTGGGCGGACAGGTGATGTCCCAGGCGCCGGGTGGGCTCACCCAGCAGGGTGAAGGCGAGGAGGATGCCGAACAGGATGTTGACGAAGGTGAGCCACATCAGCCCCATGCCAAACATGGCGGCAACCCCGCCAAAGCCGACGATGGCGGCGGTGGAGATGAAAGTGGCCGCGTAGGAGACCGCCATGACCACCGGGTGGGCACTGCGCCCCCCGACCAGAAAGTCCGCCGCCGTGCGCGTGCCCCGGTAGCCTAGCCAGCCGAGGTACCCCGTGGTCAGCAGATAGCCGACGATGACGACGATGTCGATCCAATCCAGCGTGGCATTGCCAGCCATGGAAGCCCCCTCTTGATGTGTGAACGCCAGCGATAAGCAGGGTGATGACCGTTAGCGGCTAACCCTGATCCTGGTTCAAGGTGCAGGGTGAATAGCCGGGCGGCAGAATACATCAAACCCGGCCCCTTATTGCCAATCCCTGCCGGCCAAGCGGTGCCCGGTGGTAAAGTAGCACCCGTTCCGGGCATGCCAACCCTTGTTCAGCGATGTCTCCCTCCGAACCATGAAGCTTCAGCAGCTCTCTCTTTTTATCGAGAACCGTCCCGGGCATCTGGGCGCCCCCCTGGAGGCCCTCGCCGCCGCGGGCATCAACCTAGTGACCCTGTCCCTGGCCGACACCGCTCAGTTCGGCATCCTGCGCCTGATCGTCCGCGACTGGGAGCGGGCCAAGCAGGTCCTGGAGCGGGCGGGCTGGGTGGTCAATGTCACCGAGGTCGTGGCCGTGGACGTCGTCGATCGCCCCGGGGGTCTGGCCGAGATCCTGAAGGTCCTGGAAGGCGCGGGGCTCAATGTCGAGTACCTCTATGCCTTCGCCCTGCGCCGGGAGGGCAGGTCGATCCTGGTCCTGCGCTTCGAGGACCCGGATCGGGCGCTCCAGGTCCTCGACGCCGCCGGTCTGCACGGGGCGGCGGCGGAGGAGCTATTCAGCCACCTGCCCTAGCATTGCACCTCCTCAGCCTTGCCCCTCCTCCTGTAATCGCCCTTCATCTCCCCTTCCCCCCTCCTGATTGGGGCGTGGCGAGTCTGGCGGTATGGCCGCCCGTCCGCTAAGGCCCGGGTGGGGGGAGGGGGGAACGATCGACTTGTGAAGAGTACCCGTCTCATGTCAACCACCGTCCCCGCTAGCGACCACCGCATCTACGACCCCGCGGAGACCCTGCCACGCCCGGAACTGGCGGCCCTGCAACTGGCGCGGCTGCGCGCCCTGGTCGAGCGGGTTGCCCAAGTCCCCTTTTACCGTGACCACCTGGGTCGCCGCGATCTTAGCCCCCGCAGCATTCGCTCCCTGGACGACCTGCGCCGTCTGCCCTTCACCACCAAGGCCGACCTGCGTCAGCATCAGCCCCTGGGCTTCCTGGCGGTACCGCGCGCGGACGTGGCGCGCATCCACGGCTCCTCCGGGACCACCGGGCGGCCCACCTTCGTCGCCTACACGGCGGGGGACCTCCAGACCTGGGCCGGGCTCTGCGCCCGCTTCCTGGTGGCGGGGGGGCTGAGGCCGGAGCACACGGTGCAGATCGCCTTCGGCTTCGGCCTCTTCACCGGTGGCTTCGGCCTCCACTACGGGGTTGAGCGGGTCGGGGCGGCTGTCATCCCCGCCGCCTCCGGCAACACCCGCCGGCAGCTCGACATCATGCGGGAGCTGAACCCCGAGGTCCTAGTCTGCACTCCCAGCTATGCCCTGACTATCGCCGATGGCGCCCGCGAGCTGGGCATCGACCCGCGCGCCCTGCCCCTGCGCTACGGCCACTTCGGCGGCGAGCCCTGGACCGAGGACATGCGCCGGGAGATCGAGGACCAGCTCGACATCCAGGCCTTCAACAACTATGGCCTCTCGGAGATCATCGGCCCTGGCGTCAGTGGCGAGTGCGCCGCTCACAACGGCATGCACATCCAGGAGGACCACTTCCTGGTGGAGTGCCTGGACCCGGAGACCCTGGAGCCGGTGCCCGAGGGCGAGCCCGGCGAACTGGTCATCACCACCCTGACCCGCGAGGCCTGGCCGATGCTTCGCTACCGCACCCGCGACATCGCCCGGCTGTGGCGCGAGCCCTGCCCCTGCGGGCGCACCACCATGCGCATGAGCCGGGTCGCCGGGCGTAGCGACGACATGCTCATCATCCGCGGCGTGAACGTCTTCCCCTCCCAGATCGAGGAGGCCTTGCTGCGGGTGGAGGGCACCACGCCGCACTATCTCATCGAGGTCGACCGCCCCGGCACCCTGGACCGGGTCAAGGTCCAGGTGGAGATCCGCCCCGAGCTCTTCTCCGATCGCATGGACCGCATGCAGGCCCTACGCGAGCGCATCGCCCGGGAGGTCCACACCGTCGCCGGTATCCGCACGGAGGTTGAGTTGGTGGAGCCGCGCACCATCGAGCGTTTTGCCGGCAAGGCCAAGCGGGTGGTGGACCGGCGCAACCTGAGCACCGACTGATACCAGTCCTGACAGGCAAGTCTCACGCTATTCGTTCAGACCGTTCGCGCCCCAGGAGGGCTTCGGCGGCACAAGCGGCTGATTCTCTTGCTACTTCCCTCCTGGTGGGGGAGGGTTGGGGAGAGGGGGCTGGACGGTTAAGCCTTACGATTAGTCCGGAGAAGCGGAGAAACGTATGAACAGGCCAGCGACCTACGAGACCGATTTCCACGCCTGGGCACTCCAGAATGCAAGCATGCTGCGCCAGGGCCGGCTTGATGAGCTAGACATAGAGCATATCGCGGAAGAACTGGAGGGCATGAGTGCGAGTGAACGCCGGGAGTTGCTGAACCGCCTGCAAGTCTTGCTGTTGCACCTGCTCAAGTACCAGTATCAACCGGAAAGCCGCGGCAAGAACTGGTTGCTGACCATCAGCCATCAACGGACCGCCATCGAACGTTTACTGGAGCAATCGCCCAGTTTGGGGGGAATGCTGAATGAGGAAACCGTCGCCAAGGTGTACGCTAAGGCCGTCAGGGAAGCTGTGATCGAGACCAATTTGGAGCGGCACCTCTTTCCAGTGGCATGTCCTTACCTTATCGAACGGGTTCTTGAGGAGGATTGGCTGCCGGAGGACTGAAGCCACCCGGGCCATTATTGGCATTTTTGGCACCCTGAGCTGAGAAGATGGGGTTCGCTCAGTTGGGTATAGGGCCTGATCAGCCCCGGCCGGACAGAGGGTGACCCGCCCACAGGTATTGATGGCGAAGGCCCAGTGCGAGTTACAGGCCCGGGCCCGTTTACGGTTCAGGTGCGTGGCCTGCCGCCTCATGCTGGTGAGCGGGAAAGTCTCAGCAAGGTCTCGCATTTTCAAGGGTGTTGCACGCCCTGATGACGATTTGCGCGGCCAGGCCCGAGGCCGCGCATCGGCTGGAAGTTGAGCCGGTGAAGATGGGCACCACATTAACTCGCTCACAAAACAACATCACCACCAACGCGAGGAAGACTCCACATGATCTATGCCAATCCCAACACCCCCGGCGCCGTCGTCAACTTCCGCGAGCGCTACGATAACTTCATCGGCGGCCAGTGGGTGCCCCCGGTCAAGGGCCAGTACTTCGACAACGTCTCCCCGGTCAACGGCCAGGCCTTCTGCCAGGTCGCCCGCTCCACGGCGGAAGATATCGAGCTGGCCCTGGACGCCGCCCATGCCGCCAAGGCGGCCTGGGGCGCCGCCTCGGTGACCACCCGCGCCAATATCCTGTTGAAGATCGCCGATCGCCTGGAGGCCAACCTGGAGATGCTGGCCGTGGCCGAGACCTGGGACAACGGCAAGGCGGTGCGCGAGACCCTCAACGCCGACGTGCCCCTGGTGGTGGACCACTTCCGCTACTTCGCCAGCTGCATCCGCGCCCAGGAAGGCACCATCGGCGAGATCGACGGCCACACCGTCGCCTACCACTATCATGAGCCCCTGGGCGTGGTCGGCCAGATCATCCCCTGGAACTTCCCCATGCTCATGGCCGCCTGGAAGCTGGCCCCGGCCCTGGCCGCCGGCAACTGCGTCGTCCTCAAGCCCGCCGAGCAGACCCCGGCCTCCATCCTGGTCCTGGCGGAACTGATCGCCGACCTGCTGCCGGCCGGCGTCCTCAATATCGTCAACGGCTTTGGCACCGAGGCGGGCAAGGCCCTGGCCACCAACAAGCG
>SACH01000789.1 GCA_009928645.1 Gammaproteobacteria bacterium
GCGATTGTGGGCCGGCACGTGGGCCTTGGTGAACAGGGTCAGGTACATCAGGCGGCCCTCCGGACCAGGGTGACACGAGGGAGACGCTGCGCCTTGATCAGCAGCACTTCTTTGGCCGTCGCCAGGGCCTCGGCGGTCAACGGCCGTTGCCAGGCGCCGTGCGCGGGTGCCCAGCGAAAGCCGCGCGCTTTGAGTTGGTCGCGCACCGCTTGCGCTGGCTTGCGGTCAAAGAAAATCTGCACCCGGTTCAGTTCGCCATTGGCTTCCACCGTGCCGCCGTCAAAGGTCAGCGGCCCCGCGGTCTGCGCCTCTGCTGCCAGATCGCGCTGCGCCGTCAGGTCGGTCAGTCGCTCCTTGAGCCGTCGCAGGTTGGCGCTGTTGTTGGTCATCTGCCACGGGGCGATGGGGTGCGGTTCCGAGCGATAGGCGGGCTGGTAGGTGCGGATCTGCTCCTTTTCCCGGTCGCTCAAGTTGGCCTGCTCCAGGCTGGCGGGGTCCTTGAGATAGCGGGCATGGGCGGCATTGACCGCCTTCATGCGCGCCTGGAGGGCCTCTAGCTCTTCGATGCGCGCCTTGAGCTTGACCACGGCATCTTCGTCATCCGCCGAAATAGCGCGATTGTCGGCCGCCGCGTCAGCGCGTTCCGTCAGACGACCCGCCTTGTCATAAGCCTCAATGCTGGCGCGCATGTTCTGATCCATGCGCTCCCGGTCCCGGCGTGCGCCCGCCTCGCTGTGATGTCCCAGGATGATGGGCTGCCCCAGCTCGAAGCGTCCGCCAATCGCTTGCGCCTTGGCGCGGCGACGTTCACCCTCCGCGCTGGCGTTACTCGCCCGCTCCTGCAAGCGCTCAATGCGCGCCTCCTTGCGTTCGTCAAAGGCAGTACGGTTACCGGTGCGCTCCCGCCAGGCGCGCAGGGCGGCCAGGTAGTCGGTCGCCGTCGGGTAATCGGCCTCGGCGGGTTGGGCATCCTCATCCGGGGCGCCCTGATCGCCCCTTACGGGAACGGCCGCCGGCTTATGCAGGACCAGCAGCCGGGCATTGACCCCGGTGGTCTGTGGCAGGGTGCGA
>SACH01000790.1 GCA_009928645.1 Gammaproteobacteria bacterium
GCCCGCGGATCCGGTACAGAAGCGCGAGCTGCGCGGCAGCGACAAAGCCTATCCCGCGATCTTGCCTGGAGACCCGGGCACGGTCTGGGTCGTCGAGGGCGGAGTAGACGCTCTGGCCCTGCACGACCTGGCGCGGCGGGCGGGGAAGGCGCGGCCGACGGCCGTCGTTTCGGGGGGGGCTTCTGTCCTATCCCTCTTTGATAGAGCGGAGATCCAGGCGCTACTCAGGCAGGCCCGCCGGGTCGTCATCGCCGGCGAGCACGAGAAGAGCCAGGCGGCTCAAGAGCGGGCCGACGCGGGGCATCTACGGCAGGCCGCGGGGGTGGAAAAGATCTCCGGCCATGCACCGTGTATCTGGAAGCCAAAAGTCGGTAAGGATTTGGCGGAGTTGAATTTTTTCCAATATTCCGCATTAAAAAAAGTGTAGACTTGACGCCTATCGGTCGGAGCCTACCCGGCCGACAGGCTGACCATCCCCACCTAACCGGAGGTGAAAAATGGCTATAGACATTATGGCGGCTTTTGAAGAAGAGCCGCCGACCCTAGACTTTATCTGGCCCGGGTTTTTGGCCGGGTCGGTAGGAGCTCTCGTCGCCCCTGGCGCGACGGGAAAAAGTTTCTGGGCTCTGGAGGCGGCCATGGCGGTCGCCTGCGGTGTCCCTGGCGGGGATATCCTGGGGCTCGCCCCCGCGGCCGCCGGTCGTGTCGTGTATCTCGCGGCCGAGGACCCGGAGCCGGCCCTTGTCTGTCGCCTCCATACTCTGGGGGCACACCTCGGGCAGACGGCCCGGGAGGCTATCGCCGAGCGGCTACTTCTGGAGCCGATCCTAGGTAAGCGCCTGAATATCTTGGATGAATCGCATCTTTCCCGCGTCATCGAGTTCTGCACCGACGCCCGCCTGCTCGTCCTCGACACCCTGAGCCGCATCCATACCCTTGACGAAAACGACAACGGGCAGATGGCGCGGCTTGTGTCCCAGCTGGAGCACATCGCGGCGCAGACAGGATGCGCCGTGCTTTTCCTGCATCACGTTTCTAAAGCCAGCGCCCGCGAGCGGGGGGATGAGCAGC
>SACH01000791.1 GCA_009928645.1 Gammaproteobacteria bacterium
CGATCAGCCAAGGCATCGGGACGATCGAGTGTCGCCGCAGTACCATCCGCTTCGCGCAGGACCAGAACTTCCAGGGCAGGCAGCGAGGTTGGCGGGGAGCGAGGGGACTCGAAGCCCAGGGCATAGATCAGCAAGGCATGGCAGACCAGGGCCAGCACCAGGGCAGGCCAGATGGGATGATCCTGGGAAAAGGACCAAGTCTTGCCGGAGGACGATAGGAGGTGCGGGGGTGGTACAACCCCAGGTTGTGGGAGGAGGGGGCCATCCCCGACTGGCGCGCAGGGGGTCATGGTCCCGGCAGACTGATGCTACCCAGGGTCAGGGGCGGGGCCTCGATGACCTGGGCGTTACGGTCCAACAGTTCCACCCTTCTGGCCATGGAGGGATCCAGGTGGATTCGACCCTGGGCATCGACGAGCAGGACGGAGCGCACCCCGAGGGCCCGGGCGGTCTCGTACCAGTGATCGGGGCCGGCGATCATAAGGGCATGGGTGGCGGCGTCCGCGGTGGTGGCGTCAGCGTGGAGGACGGTGACCAGGTGGGCCCCGGTGGCCGGCCAGCCCGTGCGGGGGTCGATGAGGTGGTGATAACTCTTGCCTTTGTAAGTGAAGTTGCGCTCGTAATCACCGGCGGTGAAGACGCTTTCGTTCCCAGAGACCTGGATGATGCCCAGGACCCCGCCGCCGCTGGGGTTGCGAATGGCGACCGGCCAGGGCTGACCACTACGGGTGCCAATGGCGCGCAGGTCCCCGCCGATGTTCAGGATGGCGTTGTGAATGCCAAGTTCTTGCAGATGGTCGATCACCCGATCGACGGCATACCCGGTCTGCATGGGGCCAAAATCCAGCTTGAGGGCGGGATTCCCGGTCCGAAGCAGGATGTCATCGACCTCAAGGTCGCTCATGAGCGGCTTGGCCTTCACCAGGGCCTCGATACTGGCCGTGTCCGGCGGCTGGCGGCGCCCGGGATGCATGTCCTGGAAGCCCCACAGCTCGGTCAGTTTGCCCGCGGCGGGATTGAACAGTTGAGCGCTACCCGCCGCCAGTTCCTTGCTCGCGCCAATCAGGGGC
>SACH01000792.1 GCA_009928645.1 Gammaproteobacteria bacterium
GGGGCCAGGTGCGCGTCCAGCACCAGCAGTTCCTCCCAGCACGGGGACCGGGCGGCGGTGGCCATGGCCTCATCGCGCGCCACCAGGGTGGGCAGCAGGGGGAGCGGCGCCATCAGGCGGCCTTTAACGGCCGGGGCGCGGGCTTAATCTGGGCCCAGGCATCCCGCAGCCCTTCCAGCAGATCGCGCACCTCGGCGAGTTGCTCCAGATTGTTGGTGCGATGCGCCGCGACCAGGCCCTCGGTCATGTACAGGTAGAGCCGGGCGAGGTTGGTCGCCAGTTCGCCTCCGGCTTCCAGGTCCAGGGCCGCCAGCAGCCCTTCGACCAGGATGGTGGTGGCCTTATTGATCGCCTGCCCTTTGGTCTGCGGCGCCTGGTGCACCATGGCCTCCCGGGCAATCCCGATCTGCACCAGCGCCTCGTCATACAGGAGCTGAATCAGGGTATGGTCATCGGCATAGCGGGCGCCGGTGTCGAGGGCGACCCGGGTATAGGCGGCGGCGGGGTTACGGGCGGCGGCACTGAACATGCTCAATCCTCACCCGTGTAAGCGCCCGGCAACTTGGCCAGCTGCTGGGTCAGGGCATTACTGGTGGCGGTCATATTCGACAGCAGGATATCCAGCGCCGTGAACTGCTTGTTCAGGCGCGCTTCGACCAGGTCGGCGCGCAAGGTCTTCTGCGCCGCGCTCCGCTCCAGGGCCGTGATGGAGGACTGGATGCCCTGCCGGCGCACGTCCAGCACCCCGCCGCTCTCCAGATAGCCATCCAGGCGGTCGGTGAGCTGCTCGGCAAACCCGATGACCGCCAGCGACCCGCCGGCCGCTGCCTTGCCGGCAAAGAAGCCGGCGACGTCCATGGTGGGGCGCGCCAGCGCCGTCGCCAGCTGTTCGCTATCGACCTTGAGCGTGCCGTCTTTCTGCAGGCGAATGCCCAGGTGGTTCAAGCCGGGCTGCTGATCCGCCACCCGCACCCCTGCTTCCCAGTCCCAGCTGATGCCGGCGACCCGCGTGTCGAGCAGGCCGCGCAACTGCAGCTGCAGGTTGCGCAGGGTGCCGTCGCCGGTCAGGA
>SACH01000793.1 GCA_009928645.1 Gammaproteobacteria bacterium
TTTCAACAACTCTATGAAACTGTGGTGAAATAAATGAAATTTACACTAGTCTGTAATGATGAAGATAATAAATTTTCACATGTATCTTCCTTTGAAGAAGAACATATTATGCGAGTATTAAAAAATATTGAACTTTTTCTAAGAGGATGTGGATATTATTTTGATTCTTTAGACATTAATTTTAAAGAGGATTCTTGTTGCGGTAATTGCAATTGCTCCACAGATAAAATTGAATTTGATCCTGATGCACATGAATTTTAATCATGGCCACTAAAGAGGAAAAAAATAAATTTTCTTATGACATTGATTGTCTTGCTGCTAATACCGGACTTTCTTTTTTAGATGCAATTCTTGATTATTGTGAAAAAACTGGATTAGAAATTGAAATGGCAGCAAGTCTTGTCAATGAAAATCTAAAGGAAAAGATTGAGTTTCAGGCAATGGAAAATAATTTGATGAAAACAAAAGTTAAAACACTTTTCTAATGACTCCTTTTGAATGTTTTAATCTTTATCATGCTCTTAAACTTCATTTCACATCTGATTATGATTTTATAAAATATAATGGTAAAACAAATGTATCAATAAAATCATTTGAAAAAAGAAGAGATAGATTTGTATTTCTAAAGTTATCTAAAAAATATACTGAAGAAGAACTAACATATCTATTCATCTTTAATATTATTGATAATGATTTTAAGTGGATTGGAGATTTTACTTCTGAAGAAGCAGAAGAAACATATTCAAAACATAGAAAAATATTAGAAAGTATGTCTTATGTTTTTGAAAATGATTGTGAGAAACTTTTTGGTAATATCAATAATCCAAATGAACTTTTGTTAGTAAAGGGAGGAAATTATCCTGAATTATTAAATTTATATCTACAGAAAGTTACAGAAATTGAAACTTTGTGTATACTGAATAATATTTTAGGATTCCTTAAAGATTGGAATAGGAACATTTCTGATACTGTTCAGTGGCCAGAGATTCACAGAAAGATTCAAAAATTCACTTGCTTTCTTCCAAAGGATGTGGTAAAATATAAACTGATTCTGAAAAGAATCATAAATA